>JBGAIY010000048.1:16755-26578 GCA_044225205.1 Myxococcaceae bacterium
CGGCGGCGCCACGAAGCTGAGCGTCGGCGTGACCGCCATGGAGATCGACGGCACCACGATGCCGGTGAGCTGCGTCCACTCGTAGAAGGGCGCTTGGCCGTCATGGCCGTCGCTGCCTCCCGCATTGACGTTGGCGACTTGGCCCGACGTCACGTCGATGACGCCACTGGGCGCGACGACCACCGTGGGCTTTCGCCCGACCCGAACGACGGCGAACGCCGGCGCGCTGGTGGTGCCCAGCGCGTCGGTCACCGTCAGGGCCACCGAAATCACCTGCGGCGTCGAGGGCGCCACGAATTGGGTCGTGATGCCCAGCGCGCTGTCGTTGTTCGAAAACGTCAACGGGGTGCCGCCGTCGCCGACGACCCGCCAGTGAAAGACCAAGGGCCTGATGCCCACCGACCGTTGGGCTTGGAGCACCCCCAGCGTGTCTGGCGCCAATTCGAGAATCGGGTTGTCGATGACCGCGTTGACGGTCGACAAGCCACCGTCGGAGCCGCCGTCGCCGCCCAACTCCAAATAACCTCCGTCGAGGTTGATGGGCACCGACGGCCCCGCGGCCAACAGCACCTCACCGACGTCGTTTTCGCTGCCGCTGCCGACGGCAATGTTCGGCAGCTTGAGCGACTTGAAGTCGGCCAGTTCGACGGCCAATTGGTACACGCCCGGCCGCAGCTTGCTGAAGCTGAACCGGCCCGCCGAGTCGGTGGTGGTGGTGACTTCAGTGCCCCGCGACGCCGCGTGCACCCGCGCCCCGGCCGCCGGCGCCTGCGAGGTCGTCAACTTCACCACCCCGCTCAAGGTCGCGTCTTGGCCTGCGTCGAGCGTCAAGGTGATGGCCGAAATGCGGCTCTCTTGCCCCGCCAACAGGGTCACTTCGCTGTTCTCGAGCGCATAGCCGTCGCGAAAGAAGCTGAGTCGCAGCACGCCCTCGGGCACGTTTTCGAGCAAGAAGGTGCCGTCGTCGGCGGTGACCGTCGCGTAGGGCGCGTTGGAGACGAACACGGTCGTGCCCGCGTGGCCTCCGGGGTTCGGCTGGTCGCCGCGCACGACCTTGCCCGACACCGCCGCGTTGCTGCCCAACACCACCTGGCCGAGCGACACGTCGCGGCCTGGGCCCGCTTTCACCGAGTCGAGCGAGATGAGCTTCTGCCGGTCGACCGCACCGTCGTTGTCGAAGTCGAGCGTGATCAGCACTTGCCCGGTCGTCTGGGTGATGTTTTCGAGCACGAATTGCCCGGTCTCGGCGTTGGCGGTGGTCTGCAAACCGGAGTTCACCAGCTGCACCCGGGCGTTGCCCGCCGGCTTGTACGTCGCCCGGCCGGGCACCGCGTACACCAGCTGCCCCTGCAGCGTACCCGGCCCCGGTGGGGGCGGTTTGGGCGGTAAGTCGAGGTCGATGCACGCAGCCGCCAACAGCAGGGCGGGGAGGGTCAGCCACAGTCGCTTCATGTCGGAGAGCCCCTTGTTGCCTAAGACCCGAAGATGACACGAAATCGGCCCTGCCCGAACAGTGATTCGTGCCGGCGAGCATGTAGGCGTGCCTTGGGGCATGATGTGTGACGATGAAGATTTCATCGCAGGCGCTCTCGACTTCGGTTTCGACCGGCCAGCAGTCGTCGATGCCGCGCATCTCCGGCGCGCCCCAGAGCATCGACATTGTGCTGTTCGGTAAGCGGCCGCCGCGCTTGGTCGACCCGCGCCGTTTTCCACACCTCAAGAAGGCGATGCGCAAGTTGGGCATGGCCAAAGACCAGCTCGCCGACGTGCTGGGCGTGACCGAGAACACATTTTCGTTGGCGCTCGCCGAAGGTGAAAACGCCTGCATCAACCGCGACGGCCAAATCGCCTTTGGGTACCAGCTGCTCGAAAAACACGAATACGACGACGCGCTGTTGGTGGCGGTCATGGCCCACGAAATCGGCCACCAGCCGTGGAAGTGGCCCAAAGGCGACCTCTCGCACCTCACGAAAAAGGCCATCGACTCCATTTCGCGCGAAGAAGAAGCCCGCGCCGACCGGTTTGCCGGCAAAGCGCTCGCCGACTTGGCGGTGTCACCCGACCCCATTTGCGACTTCTTGTTGCGTCACGGCAAGTTCGAAAAACACCCGCCGGCCGACTACTACCCGGCCGAAATGCGCGTCGAAATGATTCAGGCCGCGTTTTCAAAGCGGCGCAAAGCGTTGAACACCGCCGCCCATTTGAGCCCTCGTGCGCTCGAGCGGCAGCGCCAACTGCGCTGACCGCCTACGACCACTCGAGCTGGGCGCGGCGTTGCCAATACGTGTCTGGGCGCTCGCGCAGGCCGTCGAGCTCGGCCCACGGGGGCGTGCGCTGGGCCAGGTGGGTGGCTTGCAAGTTCGAGGTGAGCTGGTCGACGGTGGCGGCTCCCGAGAGCACGACGTCGGCCCAACTCTGGGCCAGCAGCCACCCCAGCGACAGCGCGTCGGCCGAGGTGCTCCACTGTTGGGCCTGGCGGTTGACGGCCGGGTCTCCGCGGGGGCTCAGCCGGCCGTTGGCGAGCCCCTCTTTGACGATGACGTGAACGCCGCGCGCGTGGGCTTCGGCCAAGGCGGGCTCGGCCGAACGCTCGAGCAGGTTGCAGGTGGCCTGTACCCAGGTGAAGACCGGGTGCCGCAACGCCGCGCGAATGACGTCGGCCTGGCGCGGCCCGGTCACCGACAAGCCCATGGCGACGCCTTGGTCGCGAAGCTGCTCGAGGCGGGCGATGACGCGGCGATCGTCGAGCACGCCGCTTTCGAGGGTGACCGAGTGAATTTGGTAGACGCTCAAGTGCGGCCCGAGCGCGGCCTGGGTCTGCTGCCACTGGGCGTCGAGGTGCTCGAGCGAGAGGTCTTTCACTTCGTGCACGTCGGCGGTGGGTTGCCAATTCGCCGTATAGCGGTAACCCCACTTCGACGACACCGTGACGTCTCGGTGGCCGCGCGCGTCGAGCCAGGCTCTCAAGAACGCCTCGGCCTGACCGTACGAGCGGGCGGCGTCGACGTGGCGAAGGCCGCCCGCGTAGGCCGCGTCGAGCACGGCCCAGGCGTTCGCGCGCATCGCTTCGAGCCGAGAATCGCGCACGTCGAGCGCGTGGCCGAGCGTCATGTACCCAGGGCGGCCGAGCGCCGCCAACCCCAACCCGAGCCGCGCCATTTATTCGACCGTGAGAATCTCGTGGCCGGTGTCGGTCACCAGAACGGTGTGCTCGAACTGCGCCGAACGCCGGAGGTCTTCGGTCACCACGGTCCAGTCGTCGTTCCAGTGGTTTTCGCGGTGCGAGCCGGCGGTGATCATGGGCTCGACCGTGAAGGTCATGCCCGGCTCCATTTTCGTGCTGACCCTCGCGTCGAAGTAGTGCGGTATTTGCAGGTTGGAGTGAAACACGTCGCCGATGCCGTGGCCGCAATACGAGCGCACCACGCCGTAGCCGTACTGCGTGGCGTAGACCTCAATGGCTCGGCCGATGTCGCTGATGGGGCGGCCGGGGCGCACCGCTTCGATGCCCTTCATCATGCTCTGCCGGGTGACTTCGACGAGCTGCTTCGATTCGTCGTCGACGTTGCCGACGAAGAACGTGCCGTTCGTGTCGCCGTGCATGCCGTCGAGAAACACGGTGATGTCGAGGTTGACGATGTCGCCGTCAAGGAGCACCCGGTCGTCGGGTATGCCGTGACAAATGACTTCGTTGGCCGACGTGCAAATCGACTTGGGGAACCCGCGGTAGTTGAGCGGGCTCGGGTAGCCCCCGAGCGAAACGATGAGCTCGTGGGCGAACTCGTCGAGAAAGTCGGTCGTCACGCCGGGTTTGACCTGCGCCCCGGTTTCACGCAGCACCCGAGCCGCGACCTTGCAAACCCGGCGCATTCGGTCGATTTCTTCGGCGGTGCGAATGTTTCGGCCGCTGCCGCGCGAAGGCACGCCGGTCACGGCGTAGTCGGGTCGCGGTATCGACGCGGGCACGGTGCGCTTGGCCGACACCCGGCCCGGCTTCACCTTGCGTTGCTCGAGCCGCAGCCGTTCTTCACGCAAGAAGGCCACGTCGAGGTCTTTGTGGCACTTCTTGTACTTGTCGCCGCTCCCGCACCAACAGGTGTCGTTGGGCCTCGGTAAAACGTTCGGGGGGCGACGGGGGCTGCTGGTGGTCGTGGGCGTCGCGGCGGTCACTGGAGGTCGTCCTTCGCAAAGAGTCTTTCGGTGCGCGCCAACAGGTCGAGCATCACGGCGCGCGTGACGCGGCCGTGGGTGGCCTCGCCCAGCGCGAGCAGCTGCTCGGTCATGAAGCGGCTCAAAAACAACAACATGGGCTTGTCTTTAGCCGTGAGGCCCGCTTCCAGCCACCGCTGGTTGCGCAGGTAGTCGTCGTAGGCGTCGAGCTGCCGGCCCAGGTCGAGCCGGGTGAGGTGAAAGGCCTGGTGAAAGGTCGAAAGCCCGGGTTTTCGTGGCGTTTCGGCGACCAGCGCCGCCAGCTTGACGCCGGTCACCTCGTCGAACGCCTCAATTTTGGGGGGCCAAGCGCTCAAGTCGGCGGCGAAGAGCTTGGCGACTTCGTCGAGCACGTGCTCGAGCAACGGCCGCGGCTTCTGGTCGAGAATGAGGTCCCAGCGGGTTGGCTGCACCGGCCCTGCTTGCGCACTTAGCGCAGTGAAATCAAGCGCTTTGGCTTATTTTCTGCCGGCACGGGCAGCCCGTAGCCGGTGAAGAGCTCGCGGCGAATCAACTGGTACACCGTTCGGCTGGTGACGAATTCGCGGTGCACCGTGTCGGCCACTTCAATGTTGCTCAAGTTGGGTGCCTCGTACTCGTTCTCGAGAATGCAGGAGGGAAACGGGTTCACCCCGTCGGCCTTCGAGTACATCGACACGAATTTCACGTTTCGAGGAAAAGCGCCCATTTTGAGGCGGCGAATGAACGGCGACATGGGCGTCATTTGCCAAATGCTCCGCGAGAACAGCCCGTGCGACACGATGCCGAAGTAGGCCGACGGCGAGCCATTGTGCGGAGAGGCCAGCGTGATGAGGTTCTTGACCCTTCGGTCTCCGCCCAAACGCTTCACGTAGTAGGTGCCGATGAGGCCGCCCTTTGAATGCCCGACGATCGACAACGGCCCCATGTTGGGAAAACGCTGGTACAGCCGCTCGACCTTGTCGCGCACTTGCTCGGCCAGCGCGTCGATGCCGCGGGTGTTGAACGACTGCATCAAGCCGCCCAGGTTGATGCTCCACACGCAGAACGAATCACGCCGGAGCCGGTGCTCGAGCACCTCGAAGACCCGCCGTGTCGACATGAAGCCGTACAGCAACAACACCGGGTGGGCGCAATTCGTGAAGTCGGTGCGGCGAACCACTTGGTTGCCGTTGCGATCGAACGTCGTGTACCCCCGCAAATACCTCAGCGTTCGCTTGAGCTGGCGATACCGGGCGCTCAACGACAACATGTGCCTGATCTCCTCGTGCGGGCCGTACTTCTCAAGTGTAGCGAGCGCCCCTGACGCAGGCGATTCGCGCGCTCGCCTTTGAAAAAATGAGCACCGAAAACGGGTCGTGAAATGTCGCCTCAGGTGCGGGGTGCGCTTACCGCCGACCGGTGTCGCGGCTATAAACCCGCGCATGATCTACCGACGCTTGGGCAAGGCAGGGCTGAAGGTCAGTGCGTTGTCGTTGGGTTCATGGGTGACCTTCGGAGGCCAGGTGGACGAACCGGCGGCTCGGGCGTGCATGGTCGCCGCGTACGACGCGGGCGTGAACTTCTTCGACGGGGCCGAGGTGTACGCCAAAGGCGAGGCCGAAACGGTGATGGGCCGGGTGCTGAAGGCCACCGGCTGGCGGCGTGAGGGCCTCGTGCTGTCGACCAAGATTTTCTGGGGCGGTGAAGGCCCCAACGACGTGGGCCTTTCGCACAAACGCGTCATCGAGGGCGTGCACGCGGCGCTCCGGCGCTGGCAAGTCGACTCGCTCGACTTGGTGTTCTGCCACCGGCCCGACCCCGAGACGCCCATCGAAGAGACCGTGCGCGCGTTCGACGTGCTGATCAAACAGGGCAAGGTCTTTTACTGGGGCACCAGCGAATGGGCCGCCAGCGAGGTCACCACCGCGTTTCGGGTGGCTCGCGAGCACGGCCTCACCCCGCCGACGATGGAGCAACCCCAGTACAACATGCTCGTTCGCGAACGCTTCGAAAAAGAATACGCCCCCCTGTGGGAACAGTTCAGCTACGGGTCGACGACCTGGAGCCCCCTCGCGTCGGGCGTGCTCACGGGCAAATACGAAGCCGGTCTGCCGAAAGACGCCCGCCTGTCGCTCGAGAAATACGGGTGGCTCAAAGACCGGTTGCTCACCGAAGAAAACCTGAAGAAGGTGACGCAGCTCAAGCCCATCGCCGCCGAGCTCGGCTGCACGCTGGCGCAGCTGGCCATTGCGTGGTGCCTCAAGAACCCGCACGTCAGCACCGTCATCACCGGTGCCACTCGGCCCGCGCAGGTCACCGAAAACATGAAGGCGCTCGAGGTGGTGCCACTGTTGACCGACCCGGTGTTGGCCCGCATCGAACGCGTGCTCGCGAACCGGCCGTAGACGGGAGTGCTTGCCCGCTCGCGCCCGGGGTGCTCGTCAGAGCGGTATGCCGAACAGGCGCAGCAACCAGCGCAGGTACTTGCGCCAGCCCTCTTGAGCGGCGCGGTGCCGCTCTTTTCGTTGGGTGACCTGGTACGACGCGCCCATCACCAGCGCGGTGGCGGCCCGCGCAATGCTCTTGAGCGCGACTTCGGCCCGCTCGTCGCCGGGGTTGCGCAACAGGTGGAGCCGGTACATGCGGGTCAAGGGCTGCATGTCATGCTGCTCGAACGCTCGCGCGCGCAACCGCTCGTGGGCTTCGGCCGACACGTGCCGCACAGCGTCGCCCATTCTTCGAGCAACCACGCCGGTGGGGCCAATGTCGCCGGGTCGACCTTGGCGAAAACCACTCCGCACTTCGCGCACGCGGCGCCCGTCGCCGCCCTGGCGTCGAAGCACTTGGGGCAACAGTTGGCGGGCAGCCACTGAAAGTCTTCTTGGGTCAGCAAGAACGGCATCGGCTCGGCGACGTTACTGCACTTCGACGCAGGTCAGCCCATTCGCCGGCGTGCAATTTTGCCCGATGACACACGCCCCCACGCCGTCGAATTCGACGCAGCGAATCTTGCGGCAGTCGTCGTCGGTGATGCACTTCTTTTGGTTGGTGGTGCATTTGCCGCCGCTGCAGGTCTGCTGCACGCAGTCTTCGTCGACCTGGCAGCTGCAGAAACCGAAGTTCGAGCCCTCTTTGAGGCGGCATTGACCAGCGCAGGCTCCGGTCGATTCGCCGGGGTTCTTGACGCATGACCCACCGCGTTTGCAATCGCTGTCGCTGGCGCAAGGCAGGGTGGGGTCTCCTTGGCAGGGCTCTGAAGCCCCGCATTTCCACCGGGTGAGCACCACGCGAATGTCGCGACAGCCGTAGCCCCGCGGGCAGCTCTGGCCTTCGCTGCAGTCGGCGCCGCAGTAGGTCGACGCGGTGCGCGTGTCGGTGATGCAGAAGTTGGCTCCGGTGCCGCACGTGTCGATGCCGCCACCCGACGTGCACCGCGCGCAGTACGGCCGGGTGTCGATGTCGAAGTCGCTGTAGCAGCGGGCGCGAGGGTCTCCCGCGTCGGGTACGACACCGCACACTTCACCAAAGCGGCAGAACGTGTCGTCGGCGCAGAAGTACGGGTCGCAGGTACCGACCGCGCAGCGGGCCAATTCTTCGGGGGTGGTGCCGGTGCAGTTGCAGGCCACGTCGCCGCAGCGGCACGACGTGCCCGGGCAGTCTCCGTTGGTGCGGCAGCCGGGCACGCAGGTGTTCTTGCTGGTGTCGCACACCTGGCCCAGCTCGCATTGCAGGTCGGTGTTGCAGCGCCCCTTGGGCACGCAGGTGCCAGCCGTGGTGTCGCAGTAGAGCGACGGGTCGAGGCAGTCTTCGTTTTTCTCGCAGCCGGCCCGGTCTTGGCAAAAGCCAGCGGGGTTGCAGAACTGAGCGCCGGGGCACGCGTCGTCGGTGCGGCAGTAGCACGCGCCGGTTTGGGCTTCGCACCGGTAGGCCGACGCGGGGCTGCCGCAGTCGCTGTCGACCTGGCAGTTCTTGTTGGCGAGTTTCTCTTTTTTGCACGCCGTGGCGGCGACCGCGAACGCCACCAGGGCCCAGCAACCGACTGCTCGAATCGTCATGGTGGTGCGCCCGCGTCGAACGTCAACACGTCACCGACCTCGGCCGGTATGTCTTCGGTGACGACAAAATCAATGAGCTCCAGCGCGATTTGGCCGGGCAGGCGAAGGTCCATCGCGGTGAGGGTCGTGGGGTTGGCCACTTCGAGCAGCTGGCGCGCGACCGAGCCGGCGTTCACCGGCTGGCTCGAGAACAGCACCAGCACTTTGACCGCCGCTTCGCCTTCGGGCACCCGAAACGCGTGGTGGCCCACCGCTTCGCCGGTGGGGCAGTCGAACGACTGGTTCGCCTGAGACATGGTGAGCTGCCGAATGACGCCCTTCGACGACACCGTATAAGCCAAGCAATACGGCCATTGGCCGGCCTCGGGCACCAACTCAAACGTCGAACCACTCAGCGCCTTGAGCGCGGCGCGTCTGTTCGGAGCCTTGGGCGGCTCTTTCGTGCACCCAAGCACGGTCGTCAACCCGAGCGCGAGCGTGATGGCACAGAGGCGGTGCATGCCGACATTGTCACACGTTTCACTGCCCTCGTCAGCGTCGGCGCCCGCTCACGGCCGTCGGCGCTGGTAGACGATGATTTGGGGCGTCTCGTCGAGGTAGAGCCCGGCGACCGGCTTGGTCGTGTTGAACGCCTGCCAGGTGTCGAACTCGTGTTCTCGAAATTCTTGCATGTACTGGTACGCGACGATGTCGGCGTCGTTCGGCCCCCCGACGAACACGAGGTCGGCTCGCACCATGTTGTTGCGCTGCATGTCGCGCGTCTGGCCGTTGTGGTTCTCGTGAAACCAGACCCGCGCGCCTTGAGGTGCGTTCGCGTTGAGCCAGTCGAGAATGCCGGTCACGTTGTTGGCCCAAAATTGCCGCTGCATGCCCAGCGTGGCCGCGCCGGGCAGGCCGCCCGCGAGTTCTGAATAGGCACTGGTGCCGTAGGGGTAAATGCGCACCGACCCAATGAACGCCGGCACGAAGCAGAGCAGGGCCAACGCCGCGAAGACGGCCGTTTCGCTGAAGACCCGCTCCTTCGAAGCGAGCCAGGCCTGGAGCGCCTTCGCTCCGCGCGTCAAGCTGCCCGCGGCGAGCACCGCCAAGAACGGCATCGAGGGGAACCAGTGCTTCACGCCTCCGAAGTGCGGCACGTTGGGCGCACTGATGAGCGCGATCGACGCGAGCGCGTTGAGCAGCACCAACACCTCGAGCATCGTCGCTTGTCGCCGCCCGACCCGCACCACCACCCAACCGAGCCCCAGCATCATCGGCACGAAGAGCGACGTGGGCACGGTGAGCGCCGTCTTCACCCACACATACATCAGTGGAAAAGGCGGGCCCCGCAGCAGCTCTCCCAAATAGAACCACGCGTAGTGGTTGTGGGTGAGGTGAAACTGAATGTACCAAGCCGTGCGGTCGACCGGGTGGTGCCACAGGTACGGCCAGTGCGCGTAGAAGATGACCGGGCCCAAGGCCGCCATGGCCACCAGCGGCGCCACGGCGCGAAAGGTGGCCTCGTCGACCCGCCGCAACAGCACCAAAAGCCAGGCCCCGACGCCCACCGCCGCCACGAAGACCGCCAACTGCGCCGAAGGAAACGTGAAGGTCTGGAG
>JBGAIY010000049.1:0-26368 GCA_044225205.1 Myxococcaceae bacterium
GTGACGGCTCGGCCGACAGGGCCACGGTGTCGAGGTCGACGCGATCTCCGGCCGACAACTCGAGCGCGCTCTGGGCGAGCACGAGCCCACCCTTGGTCAACTCGACCGTGTGCGGGCCGGCGGCCAAGGCCACGCCCCCCGGCAATTCACCGCGCGCCTCGCCGTCGACCCGAATGGTGACGCCGTCGAGGTGAGGGGCGTACGAATACAATTCGGGCTGGCCGACGCGGCGAATGCTGCCCACCAGCACGAGCGGGTCGGCGCCCACTTCGAGCAGCTCGGCCGACGGCCGTTGGCGGCCGTGCGAAAAGACCCAGGTGCGGCGGCGGGCGTAGTCGTGCGCTTCGGTGGCGGTGACCGCGCCGTCGGCGTTGCGGTCGGCCGAGCCGTCGAGCGCTTCGACCAAGAAGTGCGTGTAGACGTCGTTTTGCAATTGTTCGTCTTCGCGCGCGGTCTCGCCGAAGTCTGACGCCGACAGCACCAAGTTCGCCCGCGAGGTCTCTTCGAGCGGCCGTTCGACCCACGCGCCCTTCAACGTGGCCAATTCGTCACTCACGTCTGGAGGCAACAGCGACTTGCCGCCGCCCGAGTGGCAGGTGGCCAACACCAGCACCCGTCGCCGCGAGCCGGTGGCCTCGAGCGCTTTCTCGAGGGCCTCCATCGACAGCGCGGTGTGGGCGACGTCGCTCATCAGTGCGTCTGAGGTGACGAGGTAGCGCCGCAACGTGCCCGTGTCGTCGCGCGCCAGGGTGCCATGCGCCGACACGTAGAAGAGCAACAGGTCTTCGGTGCGGGTCGCCCGGCGCGCCAAGGCCTCGGCGGCGGCGAGAATCGCGGCCTTGGCAGTGGCTTCGGGCGAGGTCAGCTCGTCGACTCGAGCAAAGTGCCCGCGCAGCGGGTCTTGCAGCACCGCCGCCAAGTCGTCAGCGTCTTTGCGGGCGAAGCGCAGGGGGCGCCAGCGGTCGTCGCCTCCGCTGGTGATGCCCACGACCACCGCGTATTTGTGGCCCGCCCACGCAACCTTCAGCGCCTCTTGCTTCGCGCCCACGTCGACTGAAACGAACCCGCCTTTTTCGCCCTGGCTCGCATTCGCGTGCACGCAGCCCGCCCCCGCCGCCACGACGACCACCAGCGACAGACTCAGGCCGAGACGAATGGGCACCGAAGAAGAGACCTCAGGCACGCGTATAGGCGAGCTACGGCTGCACCGTCACCTCGAGGTGAGCGACGGCGGTCACCCCAGTGGCGTCATGCCCCAACGCGGCCAAGGTCTCTTCGGGAGACCGCGAAATTCCTGCGGGGGCGACGAGCCACACGGTCAGCGGCCCCTCTTCGCCTTGAAGTGAAAAAGCCAACAGCTTTCCGGGGGTTGATTCGAGGTAGTCGTTTGACGGCTCGAGCGAAAGGTCGCCGAAACGCTCGGCCGGCCGGTGGGCGCGCTGCACCCAGAGCGTCGCTCGCGTCGGCTTCGACACCGTCGCCTTGAAGACCAACGCACCGTTTGCGCTCACGGTGCCGCCCGGCTCGACGCGCTCGAACCGGCCGTCGGCGGTTTGAAACGCGGCGGTCAATTCGAGGCCGATGACCGCGGGCGAGCCTTTTTCACCTGCGTCGAGGTCGGGCGCCGACTGGGAGCTGCGCACGAAGACCACGCTCAGCACGGCCGCGGCGGCGAGCGGCGCCGCCAGCCAATACCAGCGTGACGTGCCGCGCAGCCTCGAGCGCAGGCGTCGCCAACCCAGCTCGTCGAGCGGCGCCCCGGCGGTGTCGACCCCGCGCAACAACAACGCGTCGACCTCGCCGTCGAAGGCTGGGTGCTCGGCCAACAGCGCGTCGCACTGCTCGCATTCGGTCTCGAGGTGCTCGAGCACCTCTCGGCTGGGCGCGGCGCCCTGCAACAGCTCGCGCAAGGTGGTTTCGGTCAAATGCGACATCTACGGCTCCTTCCACCGGGCGTGGGCCAGGCGACGCACGAGTTCTCGTTTCACCCGCGCTCGAAACCGCTCGAGCCGCATGGTGATGGTGCTCTTGCCGACTCCGAAATGGTCGGCAATTTCACGCGCCGACCACCGGCCCTCGACGTAAAACAGCTGCGCGGTTTCTTTCTCTGGCCCGTCGGGCAGTCGGGCGATGAGGTCTTGAACCACGCTGGCATCGACTTCGAGATTCAATGACTCCGGCACCAGCGAAGTGGACACAACCGTGTCGTTTTCGATGCTTCGGTTCGCCCGCTCGACCGACTGCTGCCGGGTGACTTGGGTGAGCGCGCGGTTTCGGGCAATGGCCAGAAGCCACGACGCGAAGGCGTTTTTCACCTTTAAATTCGGCAACATGCGAAAGGCGCGGGTGAAGGTCTCTTGCACCACGTCGTCGCGGGCGTCGGGGTCGAGCACCGCGAAACCTTCGACCAGGCGAGCGACCAGCGGCCGGTAGCGCCGGTACAGTTCAAGGTACGCCAGCTCGTTGCCCGCCTGGGCTTTTTCAACCCAAGACGCCAAATCGTCGGTCACGCCACCCCACCTGACTTGGGAAACCGCCGTTCGGCCACAAGGTTGTTTCGAGCCGGGCCGAAGTCGTGAAGAAAATGCGCACCGACATGTGAACTTTGGTGCGACCCCGCAGTCTCCTTGGCCGTTGCTTCTTTTCAAGGCCAGGAGTCTGCACTGATGGCACCGTCGAACCTTCTTCGAACCGCTTGGGTGGGCGCGGTCATCGCCACCCTGTCGTGCTCGGGCACCATGAATTCGGGCATCAGCCCCGAACTGCTGCAGAGCCAAATCGAAGCGGGTCGCCAACTGGTGCAGCAGCGCGGTTGCGAGGGCTGCCACACGTCGAACGCCGGTACGCTCGCCGGTTCGCTCAAAGGGCAAGGCTTCGCGCCGAACCTGACTCCCGACAAGGCCACCGGCCTGGGCTCGTGGTCAGACGACGCCATCATCGACGCGATTCGCGACGGCATTGACGACGAGCACGACACCCTTTGTTCTCAAATGCCGCGCGCGCCGAACCTGAGCGACGACGACGCCCACAACCTGGTCGCGTACTTGCGCAGCGTGCCGGCCGTGGCCAACGAAGTCGAACCAGACGAAGGGTGCCAGGTCTCGGCCAAAGACGCCGCCCACCACGGGCAACGCGTGGTCGAAGCACAGCGCTGCGCGTCGTGCCACGGCGCGGGCTTGAGCGGGCAAGACACGCCGCTGCCTGGCACCAAGGTGTACGGGCCCAACCTCACGCCTGACTCCGAAACCGGCTTGGGTGACTGGTCTGACGAGCAAATCGCCACCGCCCTGACGAAAGGCACCGACGACGAAGGAGCAACGCTCTGCTCGCAAATGCCGCGCTTCGCCAGCTTGACCCAAGACGAAGTCGACGGCGTCGTGAAGTACTTGAAGGGTTTGGCCGCGGTCAGCCACGAAACGCCCGAGAGCACCTGCGACGGCGAGCACGGTGACCCCGTCAGCCAAGGCAAGGCGTTCGACGACATGCGCTCGTGCACGTCGTGCCACGCCGACAACTTGGGTGGTGACCCCCGCTGTCGCCCAGGAGACGCGGCCAACCTCACCCGCACGGGTCTGGGAGAATGGACCGACGCCCAGATTGTCACCGCCATTCGCACCGGCGTCGACGACGAGGGTGAAATGCTTGCCAAAGAAATGCCGCGTTTTTCGACCATGGGCGACGAAGAAGCCCAAGACATTGTCGCCTACTTGCGCTCACTGCCCAAAGTCGTGCGCTCGTGCGACGAAGACCCCGACGCGATGCTCGATGCCGGCACCGGCACCGAAGACGACGCCGGGTCAGGTGAAGTCGACGACGCGGGCTCCGGCTCGGCCACTGACGCCGGTTCTGCCCCAGACGACGCCGGCACGGTGGTCGACGCGGGGGGCCCGGTCGACGCCGGAGTCTTCGATGCAGGCGTCGTCGTCGACGCGGGCACGTTCGACGCCGGCACGTTCGACGCTGGAGTCACCGACGCCGGAGCCGCCGACGCGGGGAGTGGTGGCTGCAGCGGGAGCGACGTGGTGCTGAGCCAAATTTACGGAGGCGGCGGCAACGTCGGCGCCGTGTACGACACCGACTACGTCGAATTGCACAACCGCTCCGCGCACCCCGCCGACGTTTCGGGGTGGTCGGTGCAGTACGCCAGCGCCGCCGGCTCGAGCTGGAAGAATGCGATTTCGACCTTGCCCGCCGCCACCACCATTGCCGCGGGCGGGTACCTCGTCATCGCCTTGGGGCCGACCGGGGTTCGCGGCAACCCGCTTCCGCCCTCCGCCATCATTCCATCGCGAATCGTCGACATGTCCTCGACGTCGGGCAAGCTCGTGCTGACCCGCGACGGCGTGCCGGTCTCTGGCGTGTGCCCAACCGGTTCGAACATCGTCGACTTCGTGGGGTACGGCTCGGCGAATTGCGCTGACGGCGCGTCGCCCGCGCCCACGTTGGCGTCGAACCTCGCCGCGTTCAGAAGCTCGAGCAGTGGCGCCAGCGCCGCATGCGTCGACACCGACGTGAATGCCGCCGACTTCACGAAGGGCGCTCCGGCCCCGCGTGACCTCACGGTCAACATTTGTCAGTGCCAGTAGGCGGTGCTCCGCCCACCGTCTTGCTGGGCTCTGGTGATTTGATGCGACTGTTGGTCGTGGGGGCTTGTCTATTGACCAGATGACCAAGCCACTGGCCTTGCCCCTTGCCGCCTTTGTCGTTGTGGCGCTCTCGGGGGGCTGCCTCGAGCAGGCCTCCACTGACAGGCCGGTTGACGCCGGGGCAGGCGATTCTGGGGCGGGTGGCCTCGACGGCGGCACTCCATTCGACGGCGGCACTCCGTTCGACGGCGGCGCTCCGTTCGACGCCGGCGCTCCGATCGACGGCGGCACTCCGTTCGACGGCGGCACTCCGTTCGACGCCGGCGCTCCGTTCGACGGCGGCACTCCGTTCGACGGCGGGGCCCCGTTTGACGCGGGCATCGTCACGGTACCCGACGCCGGCCCGTGGGACGGCGGTTTGCCCTACTTGCTGCCCGGGGTGGGCATGGCCCTGGCGATCGAATCGGTCGGCGCGCCGGGCACTGGGTTTCAGTCGGTGCGACCCCCCGAACTGACCGAGGGCGAGTTCACCCGCTCGCTCGCCGGCTCTTTCGGCAGCGGGGTGTTCTGTGAAAACTACTCTCCCGTTGGCGCCTTTGTCAGCGCGGCCACTGGAGGCCACGGTCACCCCGATTTGGTCGACGCGGTCGGGTTCGACTTCACCACCGGCACCTGGTTTCGCCTGCCGAATGCGAATGGAGCCCCCAACCTGCCGACCGGAGGGTACGTCAACGGCACGACGGCGACCGGTGCTCCTTGGTTCGAGGCGGTGGGCACCGAGGCCCCCGCGCCTCCGCACGCGTATTCATGCGCGACCTACGTGCCACCGGCCAATGGAGGAGGCGCGCGCGGCAGCTTCTTCTACCCCGTGAGGAGCGCGGTGACCGGCGGAGCTTCGTTCGCTCCCGTTGCGCACCGCTTCGACCTCGCGACGCGCACCTGGTCACGCGCGGTGACGACCGACGGCGATTCGTTCGTGAACGACGGAGCGGGCGTCGAATTTCGAAGCGTGTTCGACCCGGCGACGTCGCGCGCGTACGTCGTGACCAAGGCGTACCACTACTTCGGCACGCTGCCGTACGTGCCCACTGATGCCGTCGGTGCCTTCGCGTCGTGGGGCACCTTCAGCGCGCCGCCCGACTACGGGTCAGACGGCGTCACCACCGACTACCCGGGCGCGGTGCTCGACCCCAAGCGGCACCTGATCGTGCGCACCCTCCAGCGCAAACTCCGGGCGATCGACCTGGGTGACCCCTCGGGCGGGTGGCGCCTGCTTTCCTTGACCGACGCGGCGCTGTTGCCCGACGCTCCACTCGGCGACACCGAGCTGGTCTACCACTCGGCCAACGACGCCTTTTATTACCTGCCGGCCACCGGCGGCGCGACCCTCTTCAAAATCACCCCGCCTCCGAATGGAGACCCGTTCGCTCAGCCGTGGGTGGTGACGACCCAAACGCTCGGCGGTGACGTGGTGCACGCGCACGGCAACGACGGTCTGGTGAGCAGCGGCAGCGCCGCGTACAAAAGCCTCATGTACGTGCCCGCGCTCAAGATGTTGGCGTGGTGTGCCTTTGGTCAGCACGGCAGCGGCGGCAGCGCCATTTACCCGATGACGTTGATCAACCCCAAGTGAGCGTCGCCTGCCCGCCCCCGCCGTTCTTCAACGGTCGAATGAAAGGCCGGGCCCGAGCACCTCACGCCTCTCAGCGGCCGGGCAAACCACGGGCGCGCGCCGCCACGCGGTCGGCGACGTCGAGCAACCGTCGCGCCGGTCGGGTTCTGGTCAAGCGCCAGAGCGTGAGCGGTTCGGCCGCCGCCGAGCGGGTCTTGGAACCGAGCGGCACGACCTGAGGGACGAGCACCACCGTGTGACGGAGCAGCTCGGGTGAAGGCGGGGCCACCGCCGGTGGCAATTCGAGCCGGGGTCGCTGGCCGGTGGGGGGCAGGGCGTGGCGCCCGGCCGTCGCCCAGCGCACCGGCACCGCACCCAGTGGCTTGCAAACGACCCGGTCGTCGGTCGACGGCACGTGCGCGAACGCGAGGTCGACCTCTCCAGACAAAAGACCGGCGGCCATTCGGGGCACCTCCATGGCCGTGACGACCAGGGGCCGTTCGAGGTGGGCCACCAACTCGGCCAGGCACGCGTCGAGAAGCATGCCGAACGCCGGCTCGTCGAACGCCACCCGCAGCGGTGCACCGTGGGCCGCGGCCGGCGTGAGCGAAGAGAGCACGTCGTCGCACCGGCGCATGGTGTCACGCACGCCCTCGGCCAACTGACTGCCCGCTTCGGTCAACAACATGCCGCGCGGCACCCGCTCGAACAGGCGCAGCCCGGTCGCCTTTTCGAGCTTGGCGATGGTGCGGCTCAACGCCGCGGGCGTGACGCCGAGCTGGTCGGCGGCGTGCGTGAGGTGCCGGGTCTCGGCCACGACCCGAAATGCCGGCAGCCAGGCCCAAATTTCGCGAATCGTTTTCGCCCGTTCAAACATGACCTGAATGCAATGCACTGTTGACTTCAAGTCAATGACTCATCGCCGGCGGGTGCGTACATGCGTCACCACACCGAGCGACGCTCGAATCAACCGAGGGAACACCATGCACCGTCTTGCGAAATCATTGCTGTTCGTCGTTTTCACCGCGACCTGGAGCGCCTGCAACGGAGTCGCCCCCGAGGGCGTCGAGGTCGACCCGGGCGCGTCGGCCGATGTTCAGTCTGAACTCAGCCGCGCCCGAACGTACCGGGTGACCGTCTTCAACGTGACGGCCGCGAACGTGCTTTCGCCGCCGCTCGTGGTCGTTCATTCACCCGACACTCGCCTGTTCGAAGTCGGCTCGGTCGCGAGCGCCGGCTTGGCGAAGGTCGCCGAAACGGGCGGTACCGACGTGCTCGAGGCCGAGCTGGCCGGGGCCCGCGGCATCAAAGTGGTGGTGAAGGCGGCCGGGGGGCCCATTCTGCCTGGCCAACCGCGCCTCATCGACGTCACCGTGCCGGCGGGCGTTCGGTCGCCCCGGCTCAACCTGGTGGCGATGATCGGCAAGAGCAACGATTCCTTTGTTTCGCGTGCCGAAAGCCTCGACCTCGGGCTCGCCGATTCAGGCGCGGTTTCGGTCTCTCTCGTGAACTTCGACGCCGGCTCCGAAGAAAACACCGGCAACGTCGAAGACTTCGGGCCCGCGGGTCACCCCACCGCCGAGGCCGAAGGTCTGGTGAGCTACGACCGTGGGCTCAACCCCCGAGGCAACGCCCCCAACCAGATCGCGTGGGGCGCCACCGCCGCGGTGATTCGCATTCAACGGTGGGAATGAGCGGTCACCCTTCGCGCTGAACTTGGCTCTATGCTCGCCGGCCATGCCCGCCGCTTTCGACGAACTCGCACTTCGGTTGGCCAACACGGTCGCCGCGCCTTGGGCCCAAGCCGCGCTGAGCTACTCCCCGGTCGACGTCAGCACCTATGAGGTGCTGTTCAAGCAGGTGGGGTTCGTTCTGCCGTCGGCGCTCAAGGCCGAGTTGGCGACGCGCGGGGCGTTCGAGCTGTGCGCGGTGCCCGACGCCGAAGAACACCATGAGACCGACGACGGGGTCGACGCGAGCGAGGCGCTCTCCGACCTCCGCGGCCCCTTGTGGGCTGGGCGAAACGTGCTGCGTGGCGGCGTGCACCTGTTGAGCCCGGCCGAGCTGTTCGGCACCTACCGCGGTCAGCGGCTGGGTACGCGCGGGCAGGTCGAGCTGGGCTCGCTCTGGGTCTTCGCCGCGCCGCGCGGGTACGTCTGGGTCGACGCGTTCGCGCTCGATGCCCGCGCTGGCAGCTCCCGAGTCGACGGCGAATACCCCGTCGTGCCGTTTCACGAAGACGACATGGGCGAAGAATTCGACCTGCTCGAACCCGACGGGTCGCTCCGCCACGCGCGACCCTCGCTCGACGCCTGGGCGCGGTGGGTGAGCGACGAAATCGAGAATACGGTGAAAGCCCTCGAGGCCGCCGGAGTCACCCGCGTGGCGGCGCCGCCCGGGCCAAAGGGGCCCGCCCAGGTGGTCGACTTGGCGCCGTACCTCGCCGAGGTCGCCCAGGGCCAAAAGTGGTCGTCGTGGGTCGAAGCCATTTGGCGGCAGGCGCTGCGCCAGGGCTCGGTCGAAGCGGCGCAGCAGGTGCTCCGCGACGTCGGTACCATGGTCACCCGGCCGTCAGAAGCCGACTACAAACTGCCCGGAGCGCTCGACCTGTGGCACCGCCTGCCTCGGCACGGCCCGTTTTCACGCCGCGCCGCGCTCGCCGAACTGTGGAGCGACCGTCAGCCCGAGGGCGACGCCGAGACGCAGGTCGCGTTCGACGTGTTCTTGGGCTCGCTCGAGCACGATCACGTGGCACCGTTGGCCGTGTTCGACGCCCTGCAACCCGCGGCCTGGAGTGACCGCGGCCTCGCCACTGCCGCCGCCACCCGGTGGGCCCGCGCGTTGTTGTGGGCGCTGGGGCCCGCGCGTTGTTGTGGGCGCTGGGGCCCGCCGAGCCCGCCCACCTGCACGAAGCCGCGACGCTCGTGTACCGGCCTGAAGACGGCAACCGCCGCGACACCGAACTGTCGCTGTGGTTGCGACTCGAGCCCTTCGCCCGCCGCGCCGGCGTGTTGTGAGGCCCGGCTTCGACCACGGGCCCATTTGGCCTGACCACGCATCATCGACTTCACCGGGCATTCGGGAGCCCAAGAAGAGGTGTATGAACATGGCCTCCGAACACCGAACGCTCGCTGCATCAGTACGATTTGGCGTAACCGGAGACTCAGAAGAGGCTGGTCAGGATGAACAACGAACGAGCACGAGCCTTCATCGCAGCGCGCGGCCCGGCGGCGACCGCTTCGACAGAAGCCATACTCGACGAACTCGGCGAGGACATCGAAATCATCGAGGGCGACGCAACGTTCGAATCACTTCGGCGACCGTTTGGCGCCCCGCTCTTGGTCACTGGCCATTTGACTTGCCGCGGCCTCATCGCGCTCGACGAGAGATCACCACTCATCGTGCTCGGAGATCTGCACGCCCACACCCTCTGGGTGTGGATGTCTGCGCTCTTCATCAACGGAAACATGAAGGTCACCGAGCTGGTCTACCTGCATTCGGGCAATGACTTCTCGGCGGTGGTGGGTGGCGCGTCGACCTTCACGGTGCTCTATGAAGGGGGCATGCACACCACGCTCGTCGGCCCCTCGCGCGGCCTCGTGTTGAGCACGATGAACCAGGTTCACGTGAATGGCGTTCTCGCGCCCCACGCGCCCCTCGCGCAGCTGCAAAGCGTGTTCGTCGACGATGTGCTGAACGAGCATGGGCTCGACGATGATTTGCTTTTCGAACGCCTCGAATGCGGCCAGTCGGTCATCGGTGGGTAGCGGGCACGGCGCGGCCGTGCTCACACCATGGCTGATCGAGCTGGCCACAGTCGAAACCGCCCACCCGCCATCACGTTCGCTCCCCAGAGAATTGGCGCTGTGGTTGGCCTCGCGTGCGGCACCGAGTTCACCAGCACGGTCGATGGGCTTCGGGCCAAGGCGGCGCCGAGCTGCTTCAGCGCTTGAACAGCGCGTCGAGGGCGGCACTTTCGGAGTACCGCAGCCCTCGGCCCAGCACGTCACGCACGCCTTCACGCCACTGCAGCGCGCCGCGCGCGTCGCGGGTGAAGAGCGCCCCGGCGGTGACCAGTGTTTCGAAGTCGCGCGGCGTGACCTCGACCGGCGCGCGAAGGCCCGAGGCAAGCATCACGTCGTCTCGCGCAAGCCAGCTCGCCACGGTTTGCATCGACCGGCGGCTCAAGTCGGGAGCGCCCGTCATGTTCACCGCCAACTCATACGCGGGGCTGGTCGCGGTGCTGCGAAATGAGGCGACCAAGGCGTCGGGAGTTGCAACGGCGACCGCGGTACGCGCGGCCGGCTGCGCACTCGGAGCGATCGCGAGCGCCGCAAAGGGGTGGTCGCCAAGAAGCCCCGAAAAAAAGTGCTCTTGCCGCTGCGGCGACCACAGCTCCGCCACTGGCAAGACCGCGCTGCCAGCGACGGGCTCGAATTCCAAATCGCTCGTCGTGCGGTAAGAAACGGCTTTCGACTTCGGCACCGGTTGGGTGGTGACGGCACCGATCGCCGCACGAGACGAGAGGCGCCACGAGTGGGTGAGCGGCAAAACGCCGACCGGCCCCGCGTCGGCAAGCGCCCGCAGAGGCTGAGCAAGCTCGCCACTGCGCCACGCGCCATCGGCAAGGTTCGAGACCACCAGGGTGATTGCCTTCGGGTCGGGCGCGACGTTGCGAACAGAGGCCGTCGTTTGGGTGACGGCGAAGTGCTGCTCGAGGCCTTCGCGAACCGCCGCCAAGTCGCGTTCGAAGAACGGCAGCACGTGAGGGTTGGGCTCGACGATCAAGCGAATTTTCGGCCAAATGGCTGCCGCGCGTGCAGCAGAATTCGTCAATTGGCCCGTCGCCACGCCTGTTGCGGCAGCTTTTGCCAGGTCGGCCCCGAATGAGCGCGGGCGCATCGAAAGCAGTGGCACTCGGGTCAGGGGAATCACGAGTCCTTTTCGGTCAAAAGTCGGCGAAGGTTGCTCTTCGGGTGAAATCGAGCGCGATCGTGTCGGTGAACCCTCTCGGCTTTTGAGAAAAAAGGTTGATGCACGCGTTCGACGTGCTCATGGGCTCCCTCCGAGCGACCGCGGCCACCGCACCACCGTCGGGCCCGCCCACCTGCCCGAAGCCGCGACGCTCCTGCACCGGCCCGAAGACGGCCGCCGCCGCGACACCGACCTGGCGCTGGGGCGGCGGAACTGAATCACCATTCAAGAGAACTGTTGCGAAGGGGCCCCGGCGGCGAAATAACGGCGTCGCCATGGCCAATCAGATCGACTCCTTCAAGACCCGCACGAAGCTGCCCGTCGGCGGCGTGCCTTACGACATCTTCTCACTCAAGACGCTCGCCAAGGCGTACCCGGCGATCGACCGTCTGCCGTTCTCGCTCAAGGTGTTGCTCGAGAACCTGCTGCGGCTCGAAGACGGCCGGGTGGTGAAGAAAGACCACGTCGAAGCCCTGCTCAAGTGGAACCCCAAGGCCGAGCCTGACACCGAAATTTCGTTCACCCCCGCGCGCGTGCTGTTGCAAGACTTCACCGGCGTGCCGGTGGTGGTCGACTTGGCGACCATGCGCGAGGCGCTGGCGGCCATGGGCGGCAACCCGCAGAAAGTGAACCCCCTGTGCCCGCTCGACCTCGTCATCGACCACTCGGTCATGGTCGACAAGTTCGCGACGAAGGCGTCGTTCACCCAGAACGTCGACATTGAATTTGCGCGCAACACCGAGCGCTACGCGTTCTTGAAGTGGGGCCAGAACGCGCTGAAGAACTTTCGCGCCGTGCCGCCGGGCACGGGCATTTGCCACCAGGTCAACCTCGAATACTTGGCCCAGGGCGTCTTCAAGGCCGCCGACGGCGCCGCGTACCCCGACTCGCTCGTGGGCACCGACTCGCACACGACCATGATCAACGGGCTGGGCGTGGTGGGCTGGGGCGTCGGTGGCATCGAAGCCGAAGCCGCCATGCTGGGCCAACCCATCACCATGCTCATACCGCAGGTGATTGGCTTCAAGCTCACCGGCAAGCTCGCCGCCGGAGCGACGGCCACCGACCTGGTGCTCACCGTCACCCAAATGCTCCGCAAGAAGGGCGTCGTCGGCAAGTTCGTCGAATTCTACGGGCCCGGCGTGTCGGCCTTGCCGCTCACCGACCGCGCGACCGTCGCCAACATGGCGCCCGAGTACGGCGCGACGATTGGCTTTTTCCCCATCGACGCCGAGACGCTCAATTACCTGCGCTTCTCGGGCCGCTCGCCCGAGCACATCGCCCTGGTCGAGGCCTACTGCAAAGAACAGGGCCTCTTTCACACGCACGCCTCGCCCGAGCCCATTTTCACCGACACGCTCGAACTCGACTTGTCGACGGTCGAGCCCTGCCTCGCCGGCCCCGCGCGCCCGCAAGACCGCGTGCTGCTCAAAGACATGAAGTCGTCGAACGCCAAGTTCGTCAAAGAGGTGCTCAAGGCCAAAGACGGCGACGCGAAGCTGACCGCGAAAGCCACCGTCACCCAGGGGGCGCAGAGCTACGAATTGACCAACGGCTCGGTCGTCATCGCCGCCATCACGTCGTGCACCAACACGTCGAACCCGTCGGTGCTCATGGCCGCCGGCCTCGTGGCCAAGAAGGCCGTCGAAATGGGGCTCGACACGAAGCCTTGGGTGAAGACCTCGCTCGCCCCCGGCAGCCAAGTCGTCACCGACTACCTCACCCAGGCCGGCCTCATGCCGTACCTCGAGGCGCTCGGTTTTCACCTCGTGGGCTACGGCTGCACCACCTGCATCGGCAACTCGGGGCCGCTGCCCGAAGCCGTCACCAAGGCCATTGAGACGACCGGCTTCGCCGCCGCCGCCGTCATTTCGGGCAACCGCAACTTCGAAGGCCGCGTGCACCCGAACGTGCGCATGAACTTCTTGGCGTCGCCTCCGCTGGTCGTGGCCTACGCCATTTCAGGCCACACGAATTGGGACCCCGGCACCGAGCCCATTGGGTACGACCGGTCGGGCAAGGCCGTGTTTCTCAAAGACGTCTGGCCGACCCCCGAAGAATTGGCCGAGGCGCTCAAGCAGGTGCAGCCCGAGCACTTCAAAAAGCGCTACGCCGACGTGCTCAAGGGCGACAAGCAGTGGCAAGCCCTCAAAGTGTGCATGCCCAAGGAGCCGGTGGCGCTCAAAGACATTTCGGGCGCGCGGGCGCTCGCCGTGCTGGGAGACTCGATTACCACCGACCACATTTCACCGGCCGGCGACATCGACAAGAAAGGGCCCGCGGCGAAGTACTTGGGTGAGCAAGGCGTGAAGCCCGAAGACTTCAACAGCTTCGGCGCCCGCCGCGGCAACCACGAAGTGATGATGCGCGGCACCTTCGCCAACATTCGCTTGAAGAACCTGCTCGTGCCGGGCGTCGAGGGCGGCGTCACCAAGCACATGCCGTCGGGTGAGCAGCACTTCATTTACGACGCGGCGATGAAGTACCAAAAAGAGGGCACGCCGCTCGTCGTCATCGCCGGGGCCGAGTACGGCACTGGTTCGTCGCGCGACTGGGCCGCGAAGGGCACCATGCTGCTCGGCGTTCGCGCCGTCATCACGAAGAGCTTCGAGCGCATTCACCGCTCGAACCTCATCGGCATGGGGGTGTTGCCGTGCCAGTTCGAGGCCGGCCAAGACGCGACGACGTTGGGCCTCACCGGCGCTGAATCGTTCAGCATTTCGGGCATCGCCGACGCGCTGACTCCGGCGAAGCGGCTCACCGTGACTGCGAAGAGCGACAGCGGCGAGACCAAGAGCTTCACCGTCATCGCCCGCATCGACACGCCCAACGAGCTCGACTACTACAAACACGGCGGCATCTTGCAGTACGTGCTGCGCCAGCTCGCGAAAGCGTGAGCCCTTCTCGGTTTTGAAGAATTTCACGGCCCGGTCGGCGATTTCGTCGGCCGGGCTTTTCGTTCTTCGCACGGCGTTGCTAAGACGCCGGCATGTTGCTCAAGCCGCTGGCCCTCAAAGCCCCTTTCGTCGCCAACCTCGCCACGCCCGTTGGTCGAACGGCCGACCTGTTTCGCACCCACTGGGGTCGCGCCCCCGACTCGCTGCTGACGCAGGTCGACGCGCTGACGACGGCGATGAACCACCAGTTCGGCGTCGCTTCGACCCCCACGCCCTGGGGCGGCTGGAAGTTCGACGCCATGACCCGCACCGCGATTTTGCCGCAAATCGACGGGGCGGTGCGGAGGCTCGCCGCGATCGACCCGAACAACTCGGCGCACTGGCCGTCGGAGCTTGGCCGCCACCTCGACAACCTCTACACCGGCGACGCCCCGCGCCCGAACTACTCGGCCCAAGACGCGCGGGCGCTCGACCAAGCCGACCGCGCCAACCTGCTTCACGCGTTGTTGGTCGAAGGCAACTTCGACGTGCGCGTCGCGGTGGAGAAGGTCATTGCCGGTCAGACCCCTGCGTTCAAGCCGAACGACATCAGTGACGCCATTGCCGCGCACCGCTTCGCGACCAAGACGTTGTTCGGCACCGCGCCGTCGACCGCCCGCCGCACCAGCGGCCGCCCGACCGACAACGAGCTGTTCGCCGACCGCGACCTCAATGTGTCGGTGCTGCCCACGAAGACGGGCGCGTTGGGCTTCTTCTTTGCGTTGCCTTCGCACCCGGGGTTTTCGCCAGCGAAAGCCGCCGAGCTGTTGCTTTCGGGCACGACCCTCAAGCAGCGAGGCGGCATCGAGCGGGTCGGAGGGCAAGCCGACGGCCACCTCCCCCCCGCCCAGCCTGAGCCCATTGGGCAGCAAGATCGCGTGTCGTACCATTACGCCTTCGAAGCCGTACCGAAGTCGTAGAGGTTTTTGGCGAACGTGAACGAATCGGCGTGCAGCCAGGCCGTGCTTGGGCACACGAGCACGCCGCTCGACGCGAGCGAGCGTTCAGTCAACCGTCAGGTCGACCGCCACGCGCCCATTCAAGAACTGAATGGTCACCGGCGCCGTCGTCGTCGCCCCGGGAAACCGCGTCGCACACCAGTGCGTCGTCGTGCTGGTGTTCGGGTTGAGCGACGCATTGAAGCGGGGGCTGGGGTTGGCGAGCAGCGCTCGTTGCTCGAGCTCGGTGAGCGCACGCTCGGCCGCTCCGGGCTCGGTGACGCTGAATGACAGGTCGACGCACTGGTCGGGCGCCGAGCTCGACGCCGGGCGTTGCAGGGTCACGCTCGCCGGCGTCGCCCGCAGACCCACCGCGGTGCCGTACGGGTAGGGCACTTGCAGCAACACCGGTACCGACAGCCCTGCGAACGTGAAGACGTGCAGGCCAATGCCAGGCCGGTTCATGGTCAAGCGGCCCGAGTCGTTCGTCGTGTAGGCGTCGGGCAGCGCGAAGACGGTGGGCTCCAGGGTCGACCACGGCAGCCACTCGAAGTACGGCTCGTTGTCTCCGTGGCGAGCGACCACGAAGGCCGTCGTGGTGAGGCCGGCCTTGGTGCCCACCCAACTCAACACGGGGACCTTCGCAGCGTCGGTCGCCAGCACGCTCTGAAGCGTCAGCGAGCCTTGCGGCGCCGACCAGTCGAGCGGCTGGTCTTGCGCCAACCGCACCACCGGCCCTTCGCCCACCAGGCGCAGCGCCCGCACCGGCGAGGCTTCGACGAAATGAACCGGCACCGTCGCCGCTTGAGCCGAAGCGAGCGACACTGCCACCGAGCCCTGCGTGACCGCCCCCGACTTCGCCACGCCATTGGGGCTCACGGTGATGCCCGCGCCGGTCGCCGAATAGGTCGGCCGCGTGGGGTCGAGCAGAAAGCGAACCGCTTGGTCGACCACGCCACCGCTGGCCGTCGGCACCGGCAGCGTGGCCAGGTACGCGGTGAGCACCCGAATGGAGCCCGTGTCGACCGGCGCCGCCGCGGGCACGAGCGCATTGCTGTTGCCCAATGCGTTGAAGACGTTTTGCACCCCGGCCGAAGTGAACAGCTCGTTCGGCCGAAACCAGGGGCCGTCTTGCACCGCGAGGGCCTGCAACGTCACCGCGCCACTCGCGTTGACCCCTTGAACCATGAGCGCGGCCCGCAAAACAAAACCCTCGGCCGTCTTCGCTTCGACCGACACTTGCACCGTGGCCACCCGCTGCAGCGTCACTTCGACCACGCCGTCGTGGGGGCGCACCGTCGCCGTGCCGTCGTCGGGCGTCACGGCCCACGTCAACGCGCTGGCCAACCCAGTGACTTGCGAAGTGCCGTCAGAAAACCGGCCGTACACCGTGAGCGTCGCCGGCCAACCGACCGGTACCAACGCCTCGGCGTTGGCGCCGTGGGGCCCCAGGCTGAACAGGCTCAGGTTCTGGTAGGCCGGCAACGCGTCACCAGCATCGACGCTCGAGACGCCAGCATCGACGCGGCCCGAGTCGCCGGCATCGGCCGAAATGGCCAAGCACCACCCGCCTTGCTCGTACGTGTCGACACCACATCGAACCGGAGCGGGGCAACCGGCTTCGCACACCCCGACCAACGCAACCAACACCCCAGTGACCAGACGCATGGTGCGCCTTAGTTCACGCCGCCTGCTCGTTCATTCACCGGCAAAAACAGAGGCCGACACCGTTCGGTGCCGGCCCGCGATGAGCCCACGACGGTTGTTAGTTGGCCGCGTACGGAGGAGGGAGGCCCACGATACCGCCAACGACCTTCTTGAGTTCCGTCTCCGACAACTTCTTGAGCTTCAACGTCGGCTTCTTCAGATTCTTGTTCATGGCGTACCTTTCTGATGTGTGAGTGAAGCGCACACGTCAAAG
This sequence comes from Myxococcaceae bacterium, assembly GCA_044225205.1. GTDB lineage: Bacteria > Myxococcota > Myxococcia > Myxococcales > Myxococcaceae > JAEUJT01. The sequence goes on from JBGAIY010000049.1 coordinate 16,968, forward strand.
CACGCTCGTTACAGTTCAGTCAAACTTAAGTAAAATCATGTAGATACATTTGTTTTCGTGAGGGTTCGAAAAGACACCCCCGCCCCCAACACCTCCAGCACGTACTCGTTGTCGGGCTCGTACCCTTCACGGAGCAGCCAGTCGGCGGTCATTCGGCAGAGCGTGGCCGCTTCGAAGCGCCCGCCTCGGTTGAGCAGGGCGATCAGCTTCGCCATGGCGCGGGCTGGAGTCACTGAAATGGCGTGGCCGTTCATGAAGCAGTCGAGGGTGTCACCACGGCGGCGGGTAACGATGGGAAAGCGGGCGTCCATTTCGAGAACGGTGGTTGGTGAAACGGGTTCGCTCGCGAGTGGTTCGACGACCGGCTCGAAGCCAGTGGCCGAGACGCGTTTGTCGACTTCGTCACGGAGCTTCTCGGTGACCGTGGCGCTCGACAGTGCTCGGGCCTGGGCTCGCGCTTCGGCTTGAAGGGCTCGAACATGCGCCTGCGAGGCCGAGGGTCTGACGGGCTCGAGCCGACCCTTCGGCTTGGGAGCAACCTTGCGCACCAGCTCAATGGCTGGAGCGGTGGCCGAGACCGACACGATGACCGTCGCACTGAGCGCTCCCCGCCCGGTGGCGATGTGCCAGTACTGCGGTGGCCAATACGTCATGGCTCCGGTACGCGCGCGGAGGGTGATTGGCGGGCGCGCGTCGGGCAAGGCCGTTCGAAACGGAGTGTTGATGACTTCGAGCGCCTCGTCGGCGTCGTCGGGCAACCCGAGCCTCTTCGACAGCGCTTCGTACGGCCACAGCCGGGTCGTCTTTTCTCCCACGACGGGAAAGGTGAAGACGTGAAATTGGTCTTTGTGAATGCCAAACGACGTCGACCGGTAGGGGCCGATGAATGACTCGATTGAAACGATGCCACCCGGCAGCCCGATTCGCGAAACGAGGGCATGGGCGACTTCGCGGGCCCGTCGCCACAGCTGCGGCGAGTACAGCTGCAAGTGGTTGAGCGCGATGCCCCAGTTCGAATGGCCGAGTGCCCGGCCAACCCGACGCGCACGTCTTCAAGTCGCCGTCGCGCTCGACCGGCAGGTACCGCTCGAAGTCTTCGAGCACCTGCATGTTGTAACCATCGCCGTAAAAGCGCAGGTGAACGTGCTTTTCTCCTCGGCGCACCCGGTGCGACGCGACGGTGAGCGCGTCGAAGAGTTGCGTGGCGGTAAACACCCGGCCGCCCGCGAAGTTTTGAAAGGCGCGGGGCTGCTGACCCCAAGTCGTTCGAACGAAGTGGTTCCAAAACGTGGCGCCACCCAGTTCGGGCAACCGTTCAGACATAGGCGTCGGTCGTGAAGTCATTGAGCCACACTCGGTTGTTTTCGAGCAACCGCCGGCACCGAGCGACGCCATGCCGGGTGAAAATCGCCTCCAGTTGCTTGTTCAAACGGCGAACGTCGTACCCAAAGTCGGTCGCCCGGGCAAACGCCGAGGCGGCCGTGCTCATTTCGAAGGCCTGTTCGAGCAGCTGCAGTTCGCGAGGGCGTAGAACCCGGGTCGCCTTCAACAACGCCATCGCCGTCGATGCGAGCAGCAGGCGCGCGCCCGACCTCCGCTCACCCAGTCGAGCGAGCTGGGCCTCGACGAGGTCGCCCAGCACCAGTGCGGCGAGCCGCCGTTGGCCCCGAGCCTCGAGGTGCCCAACGACGTCATGGTCTGACCGAAAGCCCGCCAGGTTGAAGTAGCGAATCAAGAGTGCTCGAGCGGCCTCGGCACTGGCGACCGAAGTCTCGAAATCGACCGGTGGCAGCCGCTCGAGACGCGGGGGCCACCACCAGTTCAACATGAGGCTCGGCTCGAGCGTCTCGACTTCGTGCCACCAGAACGCTGGCAGGAACAAGACCTCGCCCGGCCCAAGCTCGACTTCAATGGGCGTTGCCCGTCGGTACTCACGAAACCGCTTTCGGTTCACTTCGCGAGGTCGGGTGATTTGCGAATAGTTCACCCGGCGGGCGTCGTTGGTCTCGCGGGCCAAGTACGGCGTGTCACTCGGGGCAAAGAGCGTGAAGCGCTTGCGGCCGTCGAGCTGCATCGCCACGTTGTGCATGTAGTCGTGGTGCAGCGGGGTGTGCGCGCCCGCCGACCCCACCCACATGTTGGGCTGTCGCAGGCCTGGTTGCCGGCCGACCGGGCAGCCGGGCAGCGCGGGCGCCACTGCGGGGGGCACGGGCTGCTGGGCGAAATACCAAACCAGCCGCTCGTCGCGAACGCCGTCGACCAGCTCGGCGAACGTCGTTCGGCCGAATGACGCGTGTTGCTGGTCTTTCACGACGACCGAAGCGCGCCCACCGAGCTTGCGCACCGAACTCAACGAGAGCATGGGCCCCCGAAAGACGAGCGGCTCATGGCCATTCAGCTGGCCCATCGGCGCTCGCGGCAGACGGCGTTTCTGGTTCGTGGCTCGGCTCGTCACCCGCGCGAGCATACAAGCGTTCGCTGTAACGCCTTGTCGATTCGCCGTCGCCTACTGACAGGCCACGAAATGCAGGTCTTGCGACTTGCCTTCGCTGACGGTGAAGTAGCCTCCGCCCGGAGCCCAGGTCACCGACTCTCCCTGCTGTTCGACGAGTGGAAACGCGGGGGCGGGCACTTTGGTGAACGACGTGGTGAACACCGCGTCGAAGCCGCCCGTGCTGGGCACCGTGTACTGGTACATGGCGCTGTACGAGCGCAGCAGCACCGTCTGGCCGCACGGGTCGATGTCGCCCGCCGTGATTTGGTCGACGGTGTCGGGCACGCCGAGCGTGGTCAGCTTCGTCATGATCGTGGTGGCCGTGGCGCTGAGCGGGGCGGCGGCTTTGTAGACGCTGCTCTTCTGCCCCGGGTCGACTTTGGTGACGACGTACACGTCGCCCGACGTCGGGTGCACCAAGAGCGTCTCGGCGTTGTTGTGCGCGTCGCCAGGGTACTGAATGAGCAGCTTCTCGGCCGTCACCATGCGGGTGCCGAAAGGCGCCGATACGACGGGCTCTTCAATTCGGTAAATGGCGTACGGCACGGCTTCGACCTTGTTGTTGTCGCCGATTTCGCCGACGTAAATGCACGAGCCCGTGGGGCAGGGCCCGACGGCGATGTCTTCCCAGTCGTTGTTCTGGGCGTTCATCACCGCGAGTTGCCCCAGCGCCGCCCCCGACGTGCTGATGACCGAGACCACCGGTTGGCCACCAGAATCGTTGTGCGCGTACAACACGTTGTCGTTGATGCGGCTGTATGCGAGGCCCGAAATTTCTTTGAGCGCGCCGTCGGCCACTTTGCCGTGGCTGACGGGTGACGCGTAGCTCGCGCAGCGGCCGCAGCGGGCGCCCGCATCAGCCGCGAAGCTGCCTCCGTCGACCGTGGTACCCGCGTCGACCCCCGCGTCGTCGGTGCTGCCGGCGTCGACGACCGTCGAGCCAGCGTCTTCGCTCGTCGACCCCGCGTCGGTCGCGACCGGGCCCACATCGGCGCTCGACCCGCCCGCGTCAGTCACCGGCTGGCCTGAATCGTGGCCGCCCGTGCCTCCACCGGCGCCGCCGCCCGTGTGGCCTCCGTCGATTTCGTCGACCGGCGGCCCACCACAGGCTGACACCACGGCCACCATGAAGGTCGCGACCACCAGAAAGCGCATGGCGGGCGCTGGTAGTCGAGAATCGACGGTCCTGGCAACCGTTGGCCAACGACTGGCGAGCCGGTTGCTCAGAAACGCGAGCCCGAATGACGAGGCCGGTCGCCGCGTTTCAGCAGGCGGCTCTAGGGGGTTGATTTTACTGTCTCTTGTTTGGGCACTTGGGGTGAGGTGTGCCGATGCGTGAGACCCGACTTGGCTCCAAAGCTTGGCCCTCGAGTACCTGGGCGCTCTGCGCGGTCGGGTTGTTTGGGGGCTGTGCGCCTGCTCCCGGTGCGCCTGACGCCTCGACCGAGGTCGCCGATTCTGGCGTCGACGCCGGTCGCGCCGACGTCGACGCCGGCGCGGGGGTCGACGCCGGCGCGGAGGTCGACGCCGGTCGTGCGGAGCTCGACGCCGGTGCCCGAGCCGATTCGGGAGTGGCCGTGGAGGCCGATGCCGGGCTGCGCGGTTACCTGCTGGTCGGCTCGCCGAACGGGCTGATTCAGGTGTTCACTTTCGATTCGGCCGACGGTGGGCTGGTGCCGACGTCGGTGGTCGACGGAGGTGGCGGCTTCTTGGCCGCCGACCTCGTGCGAGGCCGGGTCTACGCCGTCAACGAGAATGCCGCTCAAATCGCCGCCTTCGCATTCGACCCGGTCGATGCGGGGCTTCGGCGGCTCAACGCCATTTCAAGCGGCGGCGCAGGCCCGACCTTCGTCGGCGTCGACCCGTCGGGCCCCTTCGTTTGGGTCGCCAACTACGGCGGCGGCACCGTCGCGGTGCTGGCGGTCGCGAATGACGGCGGGCTCGAACGTGTCGTGCAGGTCGACCCCGCGTGCCAGCAGGCCCACCAGGTGGTGCTCCGAGGGCCGTGGGCCTACGCGCCGTGCAAAGCGCTCGACGTGGTCTTGCACTTCGACACCACGGCCGACGCCGGGCCGCTGACCCGGCGCTCGACCTATTTGACCGATGCCGGGGCTGGGCCGCGGCACCTGGCGTTGCACCCGACCCTCGAACGCGCGTACCTCGTGAACGAGTTGGCCAGCACCGTGGAGACCCTGGCCATTGACGCCTCCGGTCGGCTCGAGCGGCTCCAGCTGCTCTCTTCGCTGCCGAGCACGCATGACGGCGGTCTCAACACCGGTGCCGAAATCGCGGTTCACCCGAACGGGCGCTTCGTGTTCGTCAGCAACCGGGGCCACGACAGCATCGCCCGCTTTTCGGTCGACCCGTCATCGGGGCTGCTCGCGTTGGTGGGGCATACCGCGAGTGGTGGGGCCACCCCTCGGCACTTCTCGATTGACGCGACGGGCCGCTGGCTCATCGTCGCCAACCAAAACGCCAATCGGCTCCAACTGTTTTCGGTGAACCCGGCCGACGGCGCGTTGACGCCCGCGGGTGGCCAGGCCGTGACCGCGCCGACGTACGCCGGCTTTGTCAGCGACTGAGTGCCTACGGGGTTGGCACCAGCACCGACACCGACATGGCCGGCATGGCGTAGTTGAACGCGTTGGCGGCGACGGCGCTGACGTCGGCGCCGGCGACGATGTTGGCGCCTCCCGTGGCGGTGACGGTGTAGACCTTGAGTTTCGAGAACGACTTCGGGTGGGCCACGGTCATCGCCGCGTTCGTCGTCTTGGTCGCTTTGTTGATGGCGACGATGACGACGCGGTTGACGTCGCCCGAGTCGATGCTCGCGTACACGCTGGCGAGTTCGGCCGAACTCGAGGTGGCCGAAATCGACGTGTCGCCGAACGTGCCGCCCGCCCCGTCGAAGTTGCGAAACACGCGTATGCCCACGTACGCGAACGTCTCGTCAGAATTGAGCGGCCAGTAGGTCGCCATCGCCACGTTGTCGCGGCCGAAGATGCCCAACACATCGGCGACGGCGACCGTGCCCGAGATGTGGCCACCGCCTCCGTAGTTCCACTCGGTGAAGGCCAGCTTGGTGCCGGGCGCCTTGGCGTCGATTTTCGCCTGCAGCCACGGCAGCAACTTGATGGGCCCGTTCACGTAGTTGGCGACCCAACTCGGCTCGCGGTACGTCGGGTCCCACAGGCTGCGGGGTGCTTGCACTCGGGTGGCGACGACGGCCGGCGAGGTCTGCGAGGTGATGATGCGGGTGCCGCCGCCGGTCGCTTCGGGGTACCAGTGCAGGTCGAGGTAGTCGACGACTCGGTGACCGTCGGCGTCTTGGGCCGCTTTGATTTTCGTCAAGAAGTAGTCGATGAAGTCGCCCTTGCCCGCGGCGTCGGGGGCGCTCTGCAGGTTGATGAAGCCTCCGTAGCCGTACGACACGAAGCCGGTGACTTCGACGGCGGGCCACACCTTCTTCACCATGCGGCCGTATTCGAGCGTGCGGTTGACGAGCTCGTCGTAGCCGACTTTCGCTGGGTGAATTTCGGGGTGGGTGTCGGCCCAGAGGTCGGGCTCGTTGTCGAGAGAGATGAGCACCTGGGGCGCGGTGGGAGCCGCCACCGTCTTCACCCAGTTGACGAATTCGTCTTGGTACACCGAGTCGTCGGTGGTGTCGGGCGTGGTCGACAGCGCCGACCCCTTATCTGACTTGTTCTTCTTGAAGCGGGTCGTCAAATAGTTCGCGCCCGAGTTGCGAACGTCGCCGCCCGGCGACTTGTCGGCCGCCACGTAGTCGCCAATGGGTACGGTGATGAGCGCCGCCGCCCCGAGCGCGGTGGCCTTCGCCAAGGTGTCGGTCACGGCCGCGCCCGGCGTGTTGCTTGCGCTCAAATGCCCGTCGTTTTGGTACATGTAGTCGCTGCCGGCGTTCGAAGCGTTGTTTTCCCAGTTGAAGGCCGACAAGCGGTTGCCGCCCAAGCGCACGACCGAAAACTTGTTCGCCGTTGGGTTGACGACCGAATTCGTGCCGTACACCAACGGCGAAATGGGGTGCACGTTCTGGTCAGACCGAATGACGAAGGTGACTTCAGCCGCGCCGGCGTCTCCCGGTTCAATCGGAGGCCCGGCGTCGACGACGACCGAGCCACCGCCACCGCCGCCGCCGCCCGCGCCGCCCGCCGAACCCCCTCCGCCGCTGCCGCCTCCCACGCCGCCGTCGCCGGTTTGAACCGAGCCGTTGCACGCAGCGGTGACCAAACCCACTCCAACCGCAGCCATGAGGAGCGTTTTCATGGCGACGGAGCCTACTCCTGTCGCGAGTGGAGTGTGAATTCGTCACGACGAGAGAGCCGGGTATAACGCGACCATGTCGTTCGTTTGGCCGGTCGTCGTGTACGTCGTGGTGTTGCTGTTGCACGTGGTGCTGCCGGGCCGTTGGGTCGACGGCTACGTGACCGACCAATGGGGCAAGCCGCTGCGCTATCGCCTCAATGGGTTGTGGGTGTTCTTCACGACCCTCGGTCTGTGGGCCTTTTCGTGTTGGCGAGGCTGGCTCGAATGGGGCGCGTTGTACGAGCAGCGCTGGCAGTTGGCTGCGGGCGCGTGTGTCGTCGGGCTTTTCTGCTCGGCCGCCATCGTGCTGCCGTTCGGGGCGGTGAAGGGCCTGGCCGCCGACTTCTATTTGGGGCGGCTCGAGAACCCCCAGTTCATTCGCGGCCGGGTCGACGCGAAAATGTACTTGTACCTCGTGGGCGCGACGATGCTCGAGCTCAACGTGTTGTCGTTCGCCGCGCACCACTACCAGCTGCACCGTGACGACCCGTCGCCGGGCGTGGCCTTGTACGTGGGGCTCTTTTCATTCTTTCTGGTCGAGTACCTGAACTTCGAAGAAGTGCATTTGTACACGTACGACTTCTTCGCCGAACGCGTGGGCTTCAAGCTCGCGTGGGGCTGTTTGGTGTTTTACCCCTTCTTCTACCCGGTCGGCCTGTGGGCCCTGGCCGACGCGCCCAACCCGCACACGCCGACGCCGTTGCTCGTGGGCTGCGCCGTGCTCTTTTTCGCCGGCTGGGTCACGTCGCGGGGCGCGAACTTGCAGAAATTTCACTTCAAACGCGAACCCGAGCGCGCGGTCTTCGGCGTGCTGCGCCCGGTGGCCCTCGTCGGCCCGAACAACCAGAAGCTGTTGATCAGCGGCTTCTGGGGGCTGTCTCGGCACATCAACTATTTGGGCGAAATTCTCATGGCCACCGGCCTGGCGTTGAGCCTGGGCTACCCCAGCTCGCCTTGGCCGTGGCTCTACCCGTTGTACTACTTGGTGTTGTTGCTGCCCCGCCAACACTTCGACGACCTGCGATGTGCGCAGAAGTACGGCCCCCTCTGGGAGCAATACCGCCAGCGGGTGCGGTACCGCATCATACCGTTTGTGTACTGAGGGCCCTGCGAACAGGCACCCAGTGCGCTACGCTCGACGCTCGGCCGCCCAAGAAAGGTGCTCTGTGCGTCGTTTGCTCGTGGTCGCGATCTCCGCGTTCGGCGTGGGTTGCAATGTCGTCGACAGTTCGACTTTCACGGCCTTCGAGTGCGACGACGGCGGGCACTGCCGCGTGGTCTTGGTGGCCGACGGTGGCGGCCGCGTTGACGGCGGCCTGGGCGGCGGTACCGGCGGAGGCAACGTCGGCTCGGGCGGGGGCAGCGGTGGCGGTGGCGGCGGCGTTCTCACCGACGACGGCGGCGTTCTCACCGAAGACGGCGGCGGCCTCGGTGGCGATGGCGGTTCAGGCCCCCCTCGCGCGGGTGACGGCGTCGACGCCGGGCCCATGTGCTCACCCGCCAACTGCAACGGGTGCTGTGATGCTCAGCGCCAATGCCAACTCGGCACCAGCAACGAAGCATGCGGAGCGACCGGCCTGTCGTGCGTGGCGTGTGCTTCGGGCACGGGCTGCGCCGCCGGAGACTGCGCTCCGCTCAAGGCGAACGGGTCGACGTGCGGCGGCAACACCGAATGCGCCTCGGGTTTTTGCGTCGACCACCAGTGTTGCTCGAGTGCCTGCAGCGGCCCGTGCGAGACCTGCACGCTCGGGTCGTGCGGCTTGCTCAACGTGGGTACCCAGGCCCCGAGCTGCGGCAGCTTCGCGTGCGACGGGTTGCAAGGTGCTTGCCCGACCAGCTGCAGCAGCCCCCGCCAGTGCGCGACCGGCCGTTTCTGCGTCGACGCGGGGTGCGAGCCCCTGCAGCCCGCGGGAGCCCCCTGTGATTCGGCTGGCCAGTGCGCGTCGGGGTTCTGCGCCGACGGCGTGTGCTGTGCGAAGGCTTGCAGCCAAAGTTGCGACCGCTGCAACCTCGCCGGGCACCTCGGTGAATGCCTGCCGAGCCCCGTGAACGACCCGGGAGACCCCGCGTGCGGCGGCTCGGTGGTGTGCAATGGGTCGCTCGCCGACTGCCCCATTTTGTGCACCTCGGGTTGTTCTTCGAACACGTATTGCAGCGGCATGTACTGCTCGGCGAAGAAGAACAACGGCGTGACCTGCGCGGCTCCGGGCGAATGCATTTCTGGGTTCTGCACCGACGGCGTGTGCTGCAACGCCGCGTGTGCCGGGGTGTGCGAAGCGTGCGCGTCGTCGCTCGGGGCCAGCCAAGACGGCCAGTGCACGACGCTGGGGTCGAGCCAAGTTTGCCGCGCGAGCGCTTCGGCCTGCGACGTCGCCGAACGCTGCAACGGTGCGTCGGCGAGCTGCCCGGCCGACCAATTCGCCGACGCGGGGCTCACCTGCGGCACCACGACCGTCGGTACCTGGTCTGCCTGCAATTACGGTTCGACGTGCGCGAAGAGCGGCAGTCGCACCCGGTCGTCGACGACGTTCACCTGCGGCGCCGGCACTTGCGGCTCGAACGCCGGCACCGAGACCGACACCTC
>JBGAIY010000639.1:0-3257 GCA_044225205.1 Myxococcaceae bacterium
CGGTGAATTTGGCCCATGCGCACCCATTCGGCCTTCTCGAGCCCCGGTATCATGGCGAAAATGCGCTTTTGTTCGGGCCAGGTCAGGCGCGTCTGAAACCCCACCAGGTTCCACGCGGTGCCGCCGCGGTCTTCCATTCGCAGCTGCACCACGGCGTACGGCTGGCGGCCGGTGCGCGGGTCGACCAACCCCACCGGTTTCATCGGCCCAAACGCCAACGTGTCTTGCCCGCGTTCGGCCATCACCTCAATCGGCAGACACCCTTCGAAATACTTGGGTTCCTCAAAGGCGTGGGGCGTCACTTTTTGGCCGGCGCACACCTCGGCGACGAACCGGGTGTACTCGTCTTTCGACAGGGGCAAGTTGAGGTAGTCGTCTCCCCCGCCCTTGCCATACCGGCTCTGCCGAAAAGCGATGTTCAGGTCGACCGAATCGGCCTGAACGATGGGGGCAATGGCGTCGTAGAAGTAGAGCTTTTCTCCGGTGAGCTGGGCCAGGGCCTGGGTCAGCGCGGGGCTCGTCAACGGGCCCGTCGCCAGCACCACCGGGCCCGGGCCGGGTGGCAGCTGGGTCACTTCGCCCGGCACCACCGTCAGGTTCGGTTGCGCGCGCAGGCGCCGCTCGACTTCGTCGCTGAAGTGCTCGCGGTCGACCGCCAAAGCGTCTCCGGCGGGCACCCGGTGCTGGTCGGCGCACGACAGAATCAAACTGCCCACCCGCCGCAATTCGGCGTGCAAAAGGCCAATGGCGCTTTCGGGGTTGTCGCTGCGCAGCGAATTCGAGCACACCAATTCGGCCAACTTGTTGGTCTGGTGCGCCGCCGAACGCTGCTGTGGCTTCTGTTCGCACAGCACCACCCGGTGACCCAGCCGCGCCAGTTGGTACGCGCACTCGGAGCCGGCCAGGCCGCCGCCAATGACGGTAATTGCAGAAGCGTCAGTCGCCATGACGCGGCTCATACTCCAAAGGAGCCCAAACCGCCCCCGGCATCGGCACGGGGTACGCCCGCGCCGTCAGTTCGAGTCTTTGGCGATGACGATGAAGCGAAAGTTCTCGAGTTCGTTTTGCCCCGCCGTGTACAGCACCGAGCTGAGCAATTCGTACGGTATGCGCTTGTCGCCGATGACCGAGACCTCGTGGTTGAACGGGGCCGCCGGGTTGCGTTCGGCAATGTACTTGAGCTTTTCGACTTCTTTTTTGAGCGCTTCGTCGAGCGGCAGAATTTTTTTGCCTTCGAGGTCGCTCTTCTTGACCTGCATGTTGACCAGTTCGACCTTGCGGCGGTCACCCACCAAAATGCCCTTGGGCGTCACCGTGATGGCGATGGTGTCTTTCGGGGTCTGCCGGGTCGTCGACACCGGAGGCCGAATGTCTTCTGAAGCCGTCACCGTGACCGACGACGTCGAATACGACTTGATCAAGAACACCAAGATGATGGTCATGATGTCCATCATGGCGGTGATGTTGAGTTCTTTGATTTCGCCTTCGGCTTCGCGCTCTTTGCGCTTCTTGCGCGCGAGCGCCTTGCGAAAGCGCATTCGCTGAATGTCGTCTTCCGACAGGTCGTTGTCTGGGTTCGCAGCGGCGCCAGCCATTAGAAACTCGCCAAAGTCACGTCGGGGAAAAGAAGCTTGTGGTCGGTCGTCTCGCGGGTCGCGTCCATCGCTCCGACGATGATTTCGTACTGGGTGTCGGTCTCGGCGGCGATGATGACCTTCGAGTCGCTGGTGGGCGACACCTTGCCCTCGTCAATCATTTGCTTCACCGCGCTCTTCACCTGCTTCATCTTTTCGGTCAGGCCGACGTAGTCGTACGTGCCGTCGCCCTTGTTCGGTATCGTCGGTGAGCCTTCGCCCGGAGCCGTCGCGGTTTCTTGCCCCGGCAACACCGCGCCCTGCGCCGCGACGTAAAAGCCCTTCTTCGAAATGGCCACCGTCAACAACAGCTCAGGCGCGTCGTTCGAGCCGCCGCCCCCGCCGCCACCGTAGGTCGGCGCATTCACGTTCAATATGCCGAAGGCCGCGAGCCCTGACATCGACAACAAAATGAAGATGATCAGGTTCATCAAGATGTCGAGGTACGGGACGATGTTCAACTCGCCCATTTCCTCTTCTTCTTTTGGCTTCAGCTTTCGCTTTGAAACGTGAAAAGCCATGTCGCCCGAACCTGACAGCGTGAAGCGAGAAAAGTTCTCGTGTGCGAATGAGAACGACCTAGAAACCTGGGGAGGAAGCCGACGTACTGCTTACGTACTGCCTTACGAGACCTTCTCGAAGTCCATCGCGCTGGTCTCACCGGCGGCGCGGCGGCCGAGCAGGTTTTCGAGCTTCATCGCGTTGAGTTCGACCGTCTCGACCATGCGGCGGGCATACGCGGTCAAGAACAAGTGAAAGATGATGCAGGTCACGGCGATGCCCAGACCGAAGGCCGTGTTGTTCATGGCTTCAGAAATACCCTTCGACAGGAGGGCCTGCTTCTGTTCGGCGGGCACGTTGCCGAGTGACTTGAACGTGCCGATGAGGCCGACGATGGTACCGATGAGGCCGAACAGCGTGGCGACGTTGGCGAGCGACCAGAGCCACTGAATACGCGCCGAAATGTGCGGCGAGTTTTCGAGAATCGACTCTTCGATGGCCTTGGCGACTTCAATTTCGCCACGGTTCGCGCGGGTGAGCCCGGCGCGAATGACCTTGGCCAAAGGCGCGTGGGGCGCGGCGCCACAGAGCTTCACCGCGCGGTCGACGTTGCCGGTCAACACGAGCTTGGTGATCTGCTCCATGAACGGGCCGGAGTTCAGGTTGTAGCGGAACATGAGCGTCACGACCCGCTCGATCACGACCGCCAAAGCCGAAGCCAGCCAGAAGATGTTGATCAACATGAAATTGCCACCTTCTTTGAAGAAGGTGACCAACGCGTTGCCTTCTGGGGCAGCGGTCTTCGGGGCTTCGTTCAGCACCACATCGAGGACATGGTGAACCAACAAGCTGGCGGACATGTGCGTCGTCGTTCCTTTCAAACCAACCGATGCGCGACGATGAGACCTGGTGTTTCTAGTTTGCGCAGTGCATGGCGTCAACAAACGCGAGCAATTGCCGCGCTAGACCTTTTCATATCGCCTCCCCGGTCGCTGCACGACTCGATTCGCCAGCTCAAGTTCCAACAAAGCACTTGTCAATTCGCCCGAAGCACAGGCGACCTTCGCCAGGAGCACGTCAAAGTCGAGCGGCGAGCGCTCGAGCTGCCTCAGCACCGAGAGC
>JBGAIY010000640.1:0-3250 GCA_044225205.1 Myxococcaceae bacterium
GTGGGCCCGTCTTCGAACACCTTGATGACGGTACCCGGCGTGTTGACCGACCAGTCGTTGACCAAGGCGTTGGTGTAGTGGTTCGCCATGGCGCGGTAGCTTGAAAAGTAGCCATTCGCCGCCGAGCCTTGCGTCACCAGCTCGCGGGTGGCGACGAAGAAGCCGGCGTGGTCTTCGCCCGAGCTGACGAGGGCCAGCACGTCGGTGGGGCGTTGACTCGCGTTGCCAAACGCCGAGATCTCGGTCGAGCTGAAGGCCGGGTGGTCGGCGTCGGTCAGGTTCAGAAAGCCAATGCGCTGGGTGACGCCCACCGCAGAATACGAGCGGCTGAGCACCGCGAGGCCCTCGTCGGTCGAGGCGACGAGGTTCGAAGACGAGCCCCAGTACCAATACGGCCAGTAACCCCAGCCGTAGCCGCACCCAAAGCCGTACCACGGGTACGACGTGAGCGAGACGACGACCTGGCCACGGCGAACCGGGTGGGTGGGGTCGCTCAAGTCGAACGCGATGATGTCGGTTTGGCTGGAGTTGTAGCGCCAGTACGACGTGGTGGGGTCACCCACGGGGCGAAAGACGAGCAACAGGTTCTTCCACTGCACGACGCGGTCGACCCGGCCGACGGTGAAGGTGGCGAGGGCGACGGCGTCGTCGACTCCGGGCCCGGCGGCCTTCACGCGAAATTCTGAAGCACCCGGTTGCCACCACGAACCGCCGCCCACTTGAACTTCGTCGACCACGTAGTCACCGAAGCGGTAGACGCGGGTGTGGTACGGCGCGACTTCGATGACCGACTGGGCGACGGGCGCGTCGGCGTTATCGACGTTGAACACCGACACGTGGGTGTCTGACAAATTGACCATGAGGCGGTGCTTCTGGCCGGCCGCTTCGTGGTTGAACAAAATCGAACGTTCGACGGTGCCCGACGGGTGCAGCACCGTGGCGCCTGGCTTGAGTACCGTCTGCGCCGCCGCCGGTTTCGCCGGGTCATAGCGGCTCAGGTCGAACGACATGAGGCCGACGGCCGAGCGCGGGCGGTACCAGTACCAACCGTCTTCGGCGTCTTCTTTCGAGTAGTACGACACGGGCACCGTGACGAGGCTGTTGGGGCCGTCGACGAACAGACCGAACATCTTGTGCGCTTGGTCCAAGTTCCACGTCACGGCTGACCACGTCGCTTCGCTGTTTTCGAGCGCGACGCATTTGCGCTGCACCAGGCGAATGGCGCTCAACTCTCGCACGTCGATGAGGCTGACCGCGACGTTCGACGCCCAGCCCGTGCCTCCCGAGCCACTGTTTTCACAGCCGGCGTTGTTGTCTCGGCCAATGCCGACGAGAAATTGGTTGTCGTTGATGAGCCGAAACACGCTCATGTCGCCCGAGAGCCCCTCGATCGACGAGGCGACCGTGAGGTGGGTGGGGTCGCTGAAGTCGAGCGCGTACAACGGGTCGATGTTGCGGGCGGTGACGGCGTAGGCGACCTTGCGCGTCAAGTCGAAGGTCGAACCGCGCACGGTTTCGTCTGGCTCGCCGAAGACGAGCGAGCTGACCCGGGTCGGGTGGGCGCCGTCGGTCACGTCCCAGGTCTCGAAGGTGTTTCGGGTGAGCGACGAGTACTGGCAATTGCCGCCTGACCATTCGCGCAGGGCGAAAATGCCCAGGTAATACCCCTTCTTCGTGGCCTCGTCGTACACGTAGGTCTGTTTGAATTGGTCGGTCAGCGACCCGGGCGTGCTGAACTTCGCGTGCAGCCGAATGTGGCCGTCGGGGTTCGAGATATCGACGATCGACACCACCGCGGTTTCGGTCGACTGGTAGACGCTGCAGCTTTGGCCGGGCGGCGTGCTGTACGACCAGCCGTACCAGTTTTCGACGACGTGCAAGGTATTGGCGGTGGCCGAAATGGTGAGGCCTCCGAACCAGCGCGAACTGCTCGACGAGCCGTCGTAGGTTTGCGCGCCGCCGCCCTCGAAAATCTGCAGCCGTTCAATGAGCTCGACGTTCTTCGGGTCGGCCACGTTGAACGAATAGACCCACGCTTGTTCTTTGCGGTCGTCGCCGTAGGGGTAGCCGGGCCAGTAATACGACTGGGGTATGTTCGAGACCACGTAGAGGGTGTTGTCGATTTTGCGCGACACGCCCTCGCTGAGCTGCCCCACGATGTCGATGCGCTTGAGCACTTTGGGCTGGCTCAAGTCGCTCACGTCAATCGACACGAGCTGCGAGACGTTGCGGCGGGTGACTTGGAGGTCGCCCGTCTCGGCGCCTTGGGTGACCGTCAGCGAATCGCGCAGCAGCGCGTACACCGTGTCTTTGACGACGAACATTTCAATCGGGTACCCGAAGATCGGTAACCGCCCCAGCCGCTTGGGCTTTTGGGGGTCGTTCAAGTCGTAGACAATGAAGCCTCGGTAGGTGTTGAGCAAAAAGAGTCGGTTCTGGTCGACGCGGTAGATGTCGGCTTCTTCGACTGTGCCGGTGCGCCCACTCGGAGCCCCTGCCGACGAACCCGAGCCACCACCGGCGCTGCCGGCCGAGACTCCGGCGTCGGCCGAGCCCCCCACGCCGGTCGAGTAGCCGCCGCGGTCGACGGTGATGAAGTCGGTCTGCCCCACGTCAACTGGGGGTGACGGGGGGGTGATGTTGGGGTCTGGGGGCGAAGGCGTCTGGTTGCAGGCAGACAACGCCGCCGCGACCAATGCGGCCAACAGCCAAGACAAGTGCGTTCGAACGGTCATTTTCGTGTGTCTCCCAAAGGCCGGCCACCCAGCCGCCTTCAGACACCCGAACGCCGCAACGTGAGACATCACCGCGACGCAACGTCTGCGAGGGTCGCGTATGAGCTTGGTGTGCGGCCGTAACCCTCACAGTTCACGTGGCTTTCAAGCACGGCCCAGCCAGGTCGGCGTGGGTGCGTGGGGCCGTTGCAGCTCACGTTGGAGTTCAAGCTCAGCGAGATTAACTCCACCGCAGCCGGTTGCCTGCGGCGAGCGTGGCGTGCGGGCGTACCGTCAGTTGAACGAGCTGCAACCGCAGCCGTGTCAGCGTGCGTGTCGAGCGAGGCGTGCCGCCGTCGCCGTCACACCCCACTTCGCTTCCGAGCGCAGCGAAATTAGTAGCGTCCAGTTGAGTGGTGTACGGCGGGGTTGAAGAAAGTGACCACCGCGCCATCCTTGAAGAACCACCGGCAAGTGGATTCAACAAGGAGAGGGACACGATGGTCGACGAGAAGATGAACGGTCTCGAGTACCTG
>JBGAIY010000641.1:0-3208 GCA_044225205.1 Myxococcaceae bacterium
GTTCGACGCGAAGGCGCTGGCGGGCGGCGGCAAGAAGGCGCTCGACCACGCCTTCGAGCTCGACGAAGCCCCGGGGTTCGAGCGGTTCTTGCTGGTCACCGACACCCACCCCCTGTCGACGGCCGAGGTGATGCAAGCCGCCGAGGTGCTCGCGAAGCGGGCCGATGCGCGCACGGCCTCATTGAAGGTGCCGTCGACGGCGACGACCCGTTCGGTGTTGCTTGAAAAGGGGGCGCCATGATCTCGCTCGCCTTCACGGTGGCGCTCTCGTTGACCAGCGCCGCCGCTCCCGATGCGACCATTCGGCGCTTCACGTTGATCGCCGGGGCGAACGACGGCGGCGGCGAACGCGTGATGTTGCGCTACGCGGCGAGCGACGCCCGCCACGTCGCGACGGTGATGCAAGAGCTCGGCGGCGTGAGCGGGGCCGACACCACCGTCATCGAAGACCCGACGTCAGACCAGCTGCTCAAGGCGTTCGACACGCTGAGGGCGCAGGTCGAAAAGGCCCACCGCACCGGGGCCGCCCGCGCCGAAGTGCTCTTCTACTATTCAGGGCACAGCGACGAGACGGGCCTGTTGCTCAAAGGCGACCGGGTCACCTACGCGACCCTGCGCACGCAGCTCGACTCGCTGGGGGCCGAAGTGCGCATCGCGGTGCTCGACTCGTGTGCCTCGGGCGCGATGAACCGCCTCAAAGGCGGCGTGGCCCGGCCGTCGTTCTTGGTCGACGCGTCGTCGAGCCTGAGCGGTCACGCCTTTTTGACCTCGGCGTCAGAAGACGAGAGCGCGCAAGAGTCAGAACAACTGAAGGCGAGCATCTTCACCCACTTCTTCGTCTCGGGCCTGCGGGGCGCGGCCGACGCGAGTCGCGACGGGCAGGTGACGCTGGGCGAGGCCTACCAGTACGCCTTCAACGAGACGCTGGCGCGAACGGCGTCGACCCGCAGCGGCCCGCAGCGGCCGAGCTACGACATCGCCCTGGCTGGCCGCGGAGACTTGGTGTTGACCGACGTGCGCGCCTCGAGTGCGCGGCTGGTGCTCGACTCGACGGTCGGCGGCCGAGTGTACGTGCTCAACGGGTCGGGCGGGCTCGTCGTCGAAGTGGCGAAGCTCAAAGGCAAACCAACCGAACTCGGTCTCGAGCCGGGCGAATACCGCGTCGTCATCGACGGAGGAGACCGCGCGGTGGGCGAAGCGCGCATCGCCTTGGCGAAGGGCGAGCAACGCAGCGTGGGGGCGAATGGGCTGGCGGCGACTACGCTCGAGGCCACCGTGTTGCGCGGTGGAGCGCCTCGCGGCCACCTGCCGGTCAACTTGTCATTCGTCTACCCGTTGGGGCTCTCGGGTCTGCAGACGCCCGCGCCTCGGGTGAACGTCGACGTGGGGTTGCTCGGGTCACGGGTGGGAGCGGTCGACGGCGCGCACTTCTCGAGCGTGGCGGGCTGGGTCGACGAAGCGGTGACCGGCGCGGCGCTTTCGGGGGTGTTCTTGAAGACCGGCGGCCTGACGGGCTTCGCGGCTTCGGGCGCGGTGTTGGTCAACGCCGGCGACATGACCGGCGTGCAGTTGTCGGTCGTGAACATTTCGAAAGGCCGCATGCAGGGCGTTCAGACCGGCGTGGTGAACTTGTCGGTCGGCGACACGCACGGGTTTCAGTTGGGGGTTTCGAACATTTCGACGGGGCCCACCTACGGCGCGCAAGCCGGGGTGACGAACGTGGCCATTGGCGAGGTGCACGCGAGCCAGTTCGGCTTGCTCAACTTCGGAGGCGACGTGGGCGGCGCCCAGGTGGGCCTCGTCAACATCGCGTCGAACGTCGAAGTCACCCAAGTCGGGCTGCTCAACATCGCCAAGACGAGCAAGCGGCCCATTGGGCTCATCAACGTCATCACCGAGGGTTCGTACAAATTCGCGGCCTGGTCGAACGAGACGTCGGTGGCGAACGTCGGTTTCAAAATGGGCAGCGAGCACGTCTACGCGCTGCTGACGGCGGGCGTGAACCCGCGCGCCGATGCCGGCAAACCGATGTACAGCGTGGGGTTGGGCTTGGGCATTCGCGGGCTGTGGGGGCGGTGGTACGGCGAGCTCGAGACCTCGTACGATCAGCTCGCGCTCAACGCCCGCGGGTGGAACGAAACGGCCTGGCTGCTCGGCTTGCGGCTCAACGTGGGTTTTCAACTTTTCTCAAAATTCGCGATTTTTGCCGGGCCCCAAATGACGGTGGTGATCTCCACCTTGGGCGACCAGCAGCTGTCGTTGCTCTCGCCCTATGGCATTTGGGCGGGCAGTTCGGTGCGCCTGGTGCCGGGCGTGGTCGCAGGGGTTCAGTTTCTCTGAGGTGGTTGCTGGCGTGCCGGGTTCTGACACTTGACGGTCGAAGTCGCGCAACCTGGGTGTCTTCGTTCACGACAATGCCAGCAACAACTCATTTGGAGGAACACCCATGGCCGTTGGACAAGTGGCAGCTGGCAGCATCGTCGGCGCGAAGCGTCGGCCTGAACCGTTCGCGGGCAAGGTGACCGAGTCGGGGTGGTCGTTCGGCCAAGGCGCGCACCGGCCTGGCGTGCCGAATACCCCGTTTGGTCTCTACGTGAAGGTCGAGACTCGGCCGGGTGTGGCCGTGAGCGCGGGTGCGGTGCTGAACAAGAAGACCAACACGGTCACCATCACGGTGCATTCGCGCGGTGAAGGGCCGACCGATGTGCCTGACAAGGAGACGCGCCTGCACGTGAATTCGCCCGCGGGCCTGCAGCTCAACAAAGACTACAAGCTCGTCGTCAAAGACGACACCGGCAAGGTGCTCGACACGGGCAAGTTTCGCGCGATGATTGCGATGGCGCCGCGCCAGTAACCGCTGACGTTCTGAAGTTGAGAAGGCGATCGTCGAGCCCCGCGCTCACGATCGCCTTTTTTGTGTTCTCCCGGTGACAGCTCGACACGCCCCCGGAGTTTCACCGTTCGTGCGAACACGAAGGCAAGGGGCGGTGGTCGTTGTCGTGGCGCTGGCCTTCGACGGAGTGATGGCGTTCGACCGCGGTGCTTCGGGCGGCCAGAACCCGTTGCTCGACCCCGAGCTCGTCGTCGAACGCGGCTCGGTCGTGGGCCACGTCGTCGACCGCGCTCCAGCTGGTTCGTACACGTACCTTCAATTGCTCGATGCCTCGGGTGCGCGCTTTTGGGTGGTCACGGTCAGTGGCCCAGCGAC
>JBGAIY010000050.1:0-26393 GCA_044225205.1 Myxococcaceae bacterium
CAGGGCGGCGTCGTGTGCGGCCCGTGCAGCGTGCGCGTCATTGGCGGGGTGCCGGTCGCGCCGCAGGTAGTCGAGGCCTTGGCCAACCTGCAGGCCGGCGCCCGGGTGCCACTGCCCGCCGA
Source organism: Myxococcaceae bacterium (assembly GCA_044225205.1). Classification (GTDB taxonomy): domain Bacteria; phylum Myxococcota; class Myxococcia; order Myxococcales; family Myxococcaceae; genus JAEUJT01. The sequence continues at coordinate 123 of JBGAIY010000050.1, forward strand.
CATTCGTGCCCAGGCCCGGCGGCTGCTCAACGCCTTCATCGCCCACCACCTGGGTCGCAAACTCAAGACCGTCGACTTCATGGAACAGGTCGGCGCCGACTGAGGGCTTCAGGCCGACGCGGGTTTGGCCTTGAGTTCGCGAATGGCCTTGATGCCCCGAAACAGCGCCACGGTGATGACGACGCGCACGAAGATGCCGCCGATGCCGGGGCGCGCGCCTTGGCTGACCGACCAGACGAGGCCGCCCACGCCGTCGAGCACGTAGAGCAGGGTGCCCGCCAGGAGCGCCAGCTGCGATCGCTTCGAAGTGAAGAAGCCGGCCACCGCGTACAGCCCGCCGACCACCACGCTGCCGACGCCGAAGCCCATGCTGTCGAGCACCGAGAAGTGGCCAAAGAGGGCGACCACGCCGAACACGGCGTTCAGCGCCGCGACGAAGTACAAGACGAAGGTCGCTTGATCAACGGCGGTACCCGGGTGGTTCGCCGCGCCCGGCACGGGCTGGCCGTTGAGCGTCAAGCGCAACGCGCTGCCCGCGAACTGGGGCTTGAACTGCACGTGCAACGTGCCTTCGGGCAGGGCCACGTCTCTGCCGGCCTTCACGTCGTCGGGGCTCAGCTGGGCGACGCTCTTCTCGTCAACAAAGACCGTGAAGTCTTTGAGCGAGCCACTCCAGGTGAGCCGCAGACGCTTCGGGCCGTCGGGAGCCAGGGCGAACCGTTGGGTGGGCATCGGTGCAGTGTACCCCATTCGCCGCATTGCGTTGCATTGAAGCCCTTTGCGGTCAGCGCGCTTAATGGCATGAGTTGGGCATGTCGAAAGAGCCCATCGGCCAGCCATTCAAGTACCCGCCCGACCGCCAATTCGTCGAACCCGATTGGACCCGCATACCCGGGTACAAAGGGGTGTCGAAGCAGGAGTGGGAAACCGCGCTCTGGCAGCGCAAGCACACCATCAAGAACCTCAAAGAATTGAAGATGGCGCTGGGCCCGTTGTTGCCCGACTCGCTGGCGCTCGACATCGAGCGTGACCAAAAAGAGCGCGCCACCATGTCGATTCTGATCACGCCGCACATGGTCAACACCATGAACATGGAGGACCTGCAGAACGACCCGTTGCGTCGTTACATGCTGCCGGCCTTCAGCGACCGCCGCACCGAATGGGCGAACCACCCCAAGGCGTCGCGCGACTCATTGCACGAAGCCGAAATGTGGAAGGTCGAGGGCCTGACCCACCGGTACCCGACCAAGGTCTTGGCCGAAATGTTGTCGACCTGCCCCCAGTACTGCGGCCACTGCACGAGAATGGACCTCGTGGGCAACGACGTGCCGCAAGTCGAGAAGCTCAAGTTTCACGTGGCGCAGCCCGAACGCTGGCAAAAGATGCTCGACTATTTGCGCGCCACCCCGTCGGTGCGCGACGTCGTGGTCTCGGGAGGCGACATCGCCAACTTGCCCATCGGCCAGCTCGAAGCGTTCGTGAGCCAAGTCATCGAAATACCCAACATTCGAGACATTCGGTTGGCCTCGAAGGGGCTCATGGGCATTCCTCAGCACTTCTTGCAAGACAACGTCATGGCGGCGCTCGAGCGGTTGGCGAAGAAGGCCATCGAGCACAATGTCGACCTTGCGTTGCACACCCACGTCAACAACGCGAACCAGGTCACGCCGCTGCTCGGCAAGGCCGCGAAGAAGCTGCTCGAAATTGGGTTTCGCGACGTGCGCAACCAGGGAGTGCTGCTGAGGGGCGTGAACGCCACGTCGAAAGACCTGCTCGAGCTGTCATTCATGCTGCTCGATCACGCCAAGATCCTCCCGTACTACTTCTACATGTGCGACATGATTCCCAATTCTGAACATTGGCGGGTCGCGGTGTTCGAAGCCCAGCAGCTGCAGCACGACATCATGGGGTACATGCCCGGTTTCGCCACCCCCCGCATCGTGTGTGACGTGCCGTACGTCGGCAAACGGTGGGTGCACCAGGTCGCCGAATACGACCGCGAAAAAGGCATCTCGTATTGGACGAAGAACTACCTCAACGGCATCGAGCTCCAAGACCCGGGGGCGCTGCAGCGCAAGTATGAGTTTTTCGACCCGATTTACACGTTGCCCGAGGCCGGCCAGAAATACTGGCGAGAAAAGGCGCAACAGGTTGCAGAACATTCGCATTCGGTGCATGCGTAGCCTTCGTGAGGCACCAGGCCGTTTCCGTTTCTCGTAGAGCCGAACTGTTTCCGTCTGCGACCGACGCGGAGTGGAACGACTGGCGTTGGCAGATGCGCCATTCGGTGCGAGACGCGGCCGGCCTGGCCAAGGTGATGCCGCTCACCGACGACGAGCGGCAAGGCCTCGAGAAAACGGCCCACCTGTTTCGCATTGGCATTTCGCCGTACTACCTCTCACTCATCGACCCTGGGCACCCGCTGTGCCCGGTGCGCATGCAGGCGATACCGGTCGCCGCCGAGGGGCGCATTCGCCCAGGTGAGCTGCGCGACCCGTTGGGCGAAGACCCGAACCGGCCGGTCGAAGCCATTGTTCACAAGTACCCCGACCGGGTGCTGTTTCTCGCGCTCGACACCTGCTCGGTGTACTGCCGGCACTGCACGCGCCGCCGCATCACCGCGGGAGGCGAGGCTGAGCTCAACCGCGCCGAAATGCAAAAGGGGCTCGACTACATACAAGCCCACCCCGAAGTGCGCGACGTGCTGATCAGCGGCGGAGACCCGTTCTTGCTGGGCGAAGAACGCCTCGAAGCGCTGCTGGCGCCCTTGCGCGCCATTGACCACGTCGAAATGATTCGCATTGGTACCCGCGTGCCGGTGTGCCTGCCCATGCGGGTGACGGAGTCGTACGCGAAGCTGTTGCGAAAATACGCGCCGCTGTTCGTGGTGACGCACTTCAACCACCCCAAAGAAATCACCCCCGAGGCCCGGCGCGCGTGCGAGCTGCTCGTCGACCATGGGGTACCGGTCGAAAACCAGGCCGTGCTCATGCGCCGGCTCAATTCGAATGCGCGCATCATCAAAGAGCTGTCACACGAGTGCCTCAAGATGCGCGTGAGGCCCTACTATTTGCACCAGATGGACGTCGCCGAGGGCTGCGAGCACTTGCGCACCCCGCTGCAAACGGGGGTCGACATTTTGGCTCAGCTGCGCGGCCACACCACGGGCTTGGCGGTGCCGCACCTGGCCGTCGACTTGCCGGGAGGCGGCGGCAAGGTCACCTTGCAGCCCGACTACGTCGTCGAGCGCGGCCCGGGCCACACCGTGTTTCGCAACTTTCGCGGCCACCGCTACGTGTACCCCGAGCCCGAAGAGACCGACACCTCGTGCCCGTACGACGAGGTGTGGGTGTCGCGCTCGTCGGCGACGAAGTGACCCGTCATTCGTCGGCGTCGTGCTTGGCTTTCTTTTTCTTCTTGTTCGAATGGTCGCTTTTCGGGGCGGGCGACTTCTTCGCGGCGGGGGCGCTGGGGCCGGCCTTGTCTTTCGGCAAGGTGGCGTCGGCCGCTTGGGCTTCGGCTTGGTCGGCGACCACGTCGGGCGGCAACCCTTTTTCAATGATGGGGCTGCCGTCGTGGTCTTCGAGCAGCACGGGGTTGTCGTCGCTGATGCCCCGCTGAATGGCGACCTCGTGGGGCTCTTCGTTCTTGGGTTTGGCCGCCGCGTCGTGGCGCGTTTGGTCGAGCGCCGAAACGGCCTGCTTCTGGTCGGCGGCCTCGGCGCGCGTCTTGGTGGCGGCGGCTCGGGCCCAGTCTTTGGTGTTCACGCCGTGCTTGTCGAGCACGGCTTGGTCGGCTTCGCGGAGGTCACGAATTTTGGCGAGCCGCTCGGCCGACGTCAGGTCTGACGGCTTCTTGTGGCCGTACTTCGCGTCGACCGCGAGTTCGGCTTCGCGCTGCTCGAGCTCAATGGCGGCGGCCGTGTCTGAATCAATGCGCGGGGCCGCGTGGAGCGCCACGACCAGCAGGGCGAACGAGAACGTCACGTGGTGGTTCTAGCAGGCTGCCGAAAAACGTGCTCCCGTCGCCACAACGTCGGGCATCGCCAGAAGCCCTCGAAATACCGGCGAGTTGGCGAGGCTTTCGGTGTCGATCGTGGGGGCCTCGTTTCAGGAGACCTGTCGTACCTTTTTCGCGACGGGGTAGGCGCGCAGAAACGTCTCGACGTGCGCGTCGATGAACACGGGCAGGTCGAGGGGGCGACACGCGGTGCCGGTCAGGTTGTCTTGGTGCAAGAGCGCCAACACGAGCGGCGCCAACAGGGTCAGCCCCGCCGCCCGCACGTCGCAGGGCTCGAGCGCCCCCGCGTCGATGAACCGTTGCAAGACCCGCTCCCCGACCTGCAACAGGGGCTCGAGCAACAAGGTGACGTACGCCGGCCCCAGCCGACGCACCGTGAGCCCTTCAGCCAGCATCGCCGCTTGCATCTGGCCGACGTGGTGCTGGGTCCACGCTTCGGTGATGGCGAGGAGCAGATGCCGCAACGATTCGCGGGGGTCGTTGCTGACCGGCAGTGACGCGCGGGCCATGTGCGGGGCGCCGTCAATCGCGAGCGACTCCATGACCGCGACCAAGAGGCTTTCTCGGTCTTTGAAGTAGTGCCGCAACGTGGCGACCGACGTCTTCGCCCGGCGGGCCAGCTCGCGAACCGACACCCGCAGCCCCTCGTCGGCGATGAGCGTGTGACGCACCTTGCGCGCCAACGCCAAGCGAGACGCTTCGTAGTCAGCGTTCTTTGAACCAGCGGTGCGGGCCACGGTGAAACAATTAATAAGACCACTCGTACTACGCAATATGCGAACAGATGCGAATGGTTGGCGGGCGAGACGGCGGCTGGCTAATTAAAGGTCTCAATCGTGAAACTCAATTCAATGCCAGCGTGGGTGGTGCTCGTGGCGTCGGTGGCACACGCCCAGCCCTTGAGCGCCTTTCTCGACCGCGCCGAAGAGGCGAACGTCGACCGGCGGTTGGCCCGCGAAGTGTCGCGGCGGGCGTCGGCCGACTTCGCGTCGGCGTGGGGTTCGTTTTTGCCGACCGTCAACGCCAACGGCGGCTACACGAGCAACCAGTACAAAGCCGAAGTCACCATTCGTGACGCGACGGGCGCGGCGCAGACCATCACCATCACTCCGTACGACCAGCTCGACGCGACCTTGAAGGTCGAACTGACCGTGGTCGACGCTTCGAAGTGGCTGCGGGCCGCCGCGAGCGCCGCGAGTGCCGACGCGGCGACGCTGCGCGAACGGGGCACCGTCGAACAGGTGCGCCGGCAGGTGGTGTCGGCCTACTACGCGTACGTCTCGGCGGCGGCCGTGCTCGAGTCGGCCACGCGTTCGCTCGAGGTTTCCGTCGCCCAACGCGAAGTCACCGCCGCGAGGGCCAAAGCGGGGGTGGCCAACGAACTCGAGCTGGCGAGGGCCGACGCCGAGGTCGAGCGCAACAACCAGGCGGTCGCCGACGCGCAGACGCTGGTCGACATCAACGCGCGAACGCTCGAGACGGTCTCGGGGCTCGAGCCGCGGCAGGTCAGCCCGCTGCCGAACGACGACTTGCACCCCGAGCCGGCCGAAGCCGAGTTCGCGGCTCGCCTCGACGTGTTGCCCCAGGTCGCCGCGGCCGAGCAAGACGTCGTCGCCGCGAACCGCACTTCGACCGCGGCGACGCTGGCCCTGCTGCCCACGGTGAGCGCCCAGTACACCCAGCGGTTCACCAACGCGACCGGGTTTCAGGGTGCCAACACGCTCTACAACGCCGGGGTGAATTTCGCGTGGCGCCTCGACGTGCCGGCGGTGCACACGCTGCGCGCGCAGCGCTCGAACGCGGTGACGGCCGAGCTCAACGCCGAGAAGAGCCACTCGACGGTGCGCGACCAGCTGCACGCCGACTGGCTGCGGGTGCGTTCGGCCCTCACCAAAGTGAAGTCGGCCCAGGCCCAGGTGGTGTCGGCGAAGCGCGCCAGCGCCCTGGCCCACGAACGGTATGCCGCGGGCGTGGCCACGCAGCTCGACGTGATTCAAGCCGAGCGCGACGTCTTTTCAGCCGAGCTTGCGCACATTCAAGCACGCGGCGACTTGGCGAACGCGCGCGCCGCGCTGCGCCTGTCGGCGGGGTTGCCCGTGGTCGCCGAAGAATCGAGAACCGGCCATGACTGAAACCGCAGCCCCTGCTCGCATTCGCCGGGCCGAACTCGCCGCGCCGATCAAGACGCGACCGGGCATGTTCGGCCGCTTTCGAACGCTCGGCGCCATCGGCGTGAAGATGATGTTTTTCGACCGGCTCAAGCTGGCCGGCACGTTGTTCGGCGTGGTCTTCGCGGTCGTGCTCGGCAACTTTCAAATGGGCACCTTTTTGGCGTTGCTGAACAAAAACCGAATGTTCGTCGACGCTTCGAAGACGGTCGACGTGTGGGTGACGCCGCCCGGCACTCGGCAGTTTCAGGGCGGCACGCCGCTGACCGACTCGCAGTTGAACCGCGCTCGGGCGACGCCGGGCGTGGCGTGGGCCGAACCGTTGCTCATGCAAACGGCGCAACTCAAGCTGCCCAACGGAGGCAGCGAGCCGGTCACGCTCATTGGCACGCGGGCGCCCCGCTACGTGGGCGGCCCGTGGAACCTCCTGCAGGGCGAGACGCGCGCGCTCGACGAGCCCGACGCGCTCATCGTCGAAGACGCCGAACGCGAAAAGTTCGGCGGGCTCAACCTGGGCTCGGTGCGCGAGCTCGGCGGCCACAAGGTGCAGGTCGTCGGCTTCACGTGGGGCTTGTTGCCCTTCGCCCCGGCGTACGCTTTCGCCGAGCAGGGCCTCGCGCGTGAAATCGTCAAACAACCCGCCGACAAGCACACCTTCATCATGGTGGGGGTGGCCGCGGGGTACGACCCCGTCGAGGTGCGAGACCGCCTCGCCTCCGTGCTGCCCGACACCAAGGTGATGACCCGCGAACAGTACCTCCACGAAATACTCGTCTACATTTTGACCGCCACGCAAATTGGCTTCTCGTTTGGCACCTCGGCGTTCATGGGCCTGCTCGTGGGCCTCATCACCGTGGCGCTGTCGATGTTCTCTTCGGTGGTCGACAACATGCGCCAGTTCGGCACGCTCAAGGCCATTGGGTCGACGAACGGCGACCTGGCCCGGCTGCTGCTGGTGCAAGCCGTCATCTACGGCTTGGTCGGCAGCCTCATCGGCTTGGGGGCCGTCGCTGCCATGGTGCAGGCCATGCGCAACCCGCAGTTGACGCCGGTGTTGCCGCTCGAAGCCTTCGCCATCAGCGTGGTGTTGATGGTCGGCGTGTGCGTGTCGGCGTCGGTGCTCGCGCTGTTGCGCTTGCGAAAGCTCGAGCCCGCCATGGTGTTTCGATGAGCGACGCGATTGTGTTGAAGGGGTTGACCAAGACGTACGGCGAGGGCGCGCTCGCGTTTCAGGCGCTCAAGGGCATCGACCTGACGGTCGACCGGGGCGAGTTCATGATGCTCGTCGGCCCGTCGGGCAGCGGCAAGACCACGCTGTTGTCGATTCTGGGGTGCGTGCTGAGCCCGACGAGCGGCGAGGGGTACCTGTTCGGAGAGCCGATTCACGGGCGCCGAGAGCGCGACTTGCCCGACCTGCGCCTGTCGTACATCGGCTTCATTTTTCAGGGGCACAACCTCATGCCGGCGCTGTCGGCCGAAGAAAACGTCGCGTTTCCTCTCGAGTTGCGCGGCCTTTCGCACCACGCCGCGTTGGCCGAGGCCCGCGACGTGCTGGCGGCGGTGGGGCTGCAAGACAAGTTCAAGAAGCGGCCCGACGAACTGTCGGGAGGTCAACGGCAGCGCGTCGCGGTCGCCCGCGCGGTCGCCGGCAAGCCGCCCTTGATTTTGGCCGACGAGCCCACGGCCAGCCTCGACGCCGAAACCGGCATGCAGGTGACGACGTTGCTCAAAGAACTGACGACCCAACGCGGCCACACCGTCGTCGTCGTGACCCACGACAACCGCATCTTTCACTTGGCCGACCGCTCGGTTTTCATTGAAGACGGGCGCCTCGTCGACCGCCATCACGGTCAAGGTCAGGTGAGCTGAAGGGTGCCGAAGCGCCAGGTCAGCCCGTTGTTGCCATTTTTCGTTCGAAGGAAAACGCCATGTTCAAAACCATTGCTCCCACGGTGAAGGTCGCCGCTTTCGCGCTGCTCTTGGGCACGTGCGGGCTGCAAATCGTGCGAAACGCCGTCGCCGCGCCGGTGACCGAGCCCTCGGCCAAAGACGTGAAGAAGAGCGAGCGCGAGGCCGTGTCTCGGGTGGGCGGCGTCGACGTGCGCCAGCCGCTGCCTGCGCCGGGGCCTCAAGTCGTCGGCGGCAACGGCGTGGTCGAGCCCGCCCAACGCGAGACAAAGGTGGCCGCGCAGGTGACCGCGGTCGTCACGCGGGTGTTGGTCAAAGAGGGGCACCACGTCAAAGCGGGCGACCTGTTGGTGCAGCTCGACGACTCGGTCGAACGCGCGGCCTTGGCGGCGGTCGAGGCCGACGTGATGGCCGAAAAGGCCAACCTCGCGCGCACCTTGCGCGGCCTGCGCGTCGAAGACAAAGACGCCGTGCTCGCGGAGTCTCAAGCGGCCAAAGAGCGCGCCGAGCTGTCGGCGAGCGTGTTGGCGCGCACCGAGCAATTGGCGAAGAGCGGAGCCGCCACGGCCGACGAGCTCGACCGGGCGCGCCGCCAAGCCCAGAGTGACCAAGCGACTTACCGGGCCACCGAGGCCCGCTTTCGGGCGGCCGAAGCCGGGGGCCGCGCCGAAGACATTGGTTTTCAGAAAGCCCGCGTGCAAGCGGCCGAAGCCAAAGTGGCTCAGGCGAAGGCGACGGTCGACCGGCTGGCGATTCGCGCTCCCGGCGACGGCGAAGTGCTGCAGGTCAAGGTTCGCGAAGGCGAGCTGTACAGCTTTCAGGGGGCTGAGCCGCTGGTCATTCTGGGTGACACGACCCGCCTGCGCATTCGAATGGACGTCGACGAGCGCGACATTGCCCGGGTGGCGATGGGGGCGAGCGCTTACGCGACGGCCGACGCGTTCGGTGCTCGGCGCTTCAGTGGCAAAGTGGTCGAAGTGGGGCGCCGGTTCGGCCGAAAAAACATTCGCACCGACGACCCGGTCGAAAAGAACGACACGAAAATTCTCGAAGTGGTGATCGAGCTCGACGCGAACGACCTGTTGGTGCCCGGTCAGCGGGTCACGAGCTTCATTTCGGCGACCCCCGCCGCGACCTGACGCGCGAGCGGCGGGTCACTTCGCGCAGTTCGCGCACGACTCGCTGAACTTGGCGCACTCTTCTTGCGAGGCGACGCAGGTCTTTTGAAAGTCTTGTCGCTCAGGGGCCTTGGTCGACAGCTCGCACGCGCCGCTTGAAATGCCGCACACCTTCTTCTTGGCCGCGCACGACTCGTCGCAGCTCAGGCCGGTCTTGGTGCGGTACTCCTCGAGCTGGGCGGTGTACTGGTCCATCTGCTGGTCGTCGGAGCCGGCGACCGTCGTGACGACGTTCTTCGGGCAGCCGGTGGTGAATGTGACGAGCAGCGCGAACACCACGAAGCCAATTCGGTTCATGGGAGGCCTGTAGTCTCGAGTGACTGGAGCGACAAGCCCCAAGGCTATGGGGGGCTGTGGCCCGGCGGAGGCACGCGGGCTTCGGGAGGCTTTCGCTCTTTGGGGCCGTAATGGTCGCGCCAGTAAAAGTACCCCGCGGCCAGCGCGATGAGCACGATGGCGAGGCGGCGCAGCCAGTCTTCACGGGTGCGCGCCACCGACGTCTCGGCCTCGGCTTCTTCGCGAGCGAGCACCTGGGCGAGCGCGTCGGGCTCGTCGACCAAGGCCCGCAGCGTGGGCGGTGGTTGGCCCGAGTCGAGCGCGCGGGCCAGGGCCGCGGCGGCGTCGAATTCACGACTGACTTCAATGGGTTGTGGGGGCTCTCGGTGGCTCAACGCGGCTTCGAAGGAGACCACCGCTTTCCACACCAACAGGTCGGCGTGGGGCTCGTCGAGACCATAGAGGGCGGCGAATTCGGGGCGGGTACGCCGTTCGACGAACCGGCGCAGCAGCACTTGGCGGTGCCGCGGGGGCATGGTCGCCAAGGCCCGTTGGGTGCTCGCCACATCGGCGCTGCGGGGGGGCGGGGCGGGCTCGGGCACGACGGGGAGCCTGCCAATTTCTTGCGACGCCGGCCACTGTTCGTACAGTGTGCTTCATGGTGCGACAGTCGCGACTGGGCCTCGTGGGGTTGGCCTTGCTGGCCGCGGTGCTGACGAGCTCGGCGCCGGTCGTCGCCGCGGAGACCATGCGCATCGCCGTGCAGCAAGACACCGCCCAGGCCGTGGTCGAAGGCGAGGCCTTGGCGGCGGGAGAGGACGTCGACGACGCCGACTTGGGGCCCCNCGACTTGGGGCCCCTCGACAAGCCGAGAGTCGTGGTGACCTGGTCGAAGGGGCACCTCGCGCTCGACGGGGTCGCGCTCGAGCAAGACGGGGTGCGGCTGCGCTCGAGTGGGGTCGACGCGCCCATTTCGGTGAACGGCGTACGCGTGCGAGGCGACGTCGTGGTGGTGCGCGGCACCTCGGGCGTCACCGTCGTCAACGTCTTGCCGCTCGAAGAATACCTGGCGGGCGTGCTCGGTTCTGAAATGCCGAAGTCGTTTCCACTCGAGGCGTTGAAGGCCCAGGCGGTGGCCGCCCGTACGTACGCCCTCAACAAGAAGCTCGAGCAGTACGGTCAGCCGTTTCACTTGGGCAGCAGCGTCATCAGCCAGGTCTACAAAGGGCTCGACGCCGAAGACCCACGCACCCACGAGGCCGTGGTCGCCACGCGCGGGTTGGTGCTGACGTGGCAGCTGCAGCCCATCGAGGCGTACTTTCACGCGTCGTGTGGGGGCCACACCGAGTCGGGCCAAGAAGCGCTCAACCGCGACCTGCCGTACTTGCGTTCGGTCGACTGCCCGTGTGGCTCGCTGCCCACCAGCTCGTGGTCACTGACGGTGTCGTCGAAAGAACTGAGCACGCTGGGCGGGGCGGCCAAGCCGTCGCTGCAGGTTCAGGGCCGGTCGGCGACGGGGCGGGTGAAGCGGGTACAAGTGGGGTCGCGCAGCGTCGACGCGGTGCAGTTTCGTGAGCGGCTCGGTTACATGAAGCTCAAGTCGCTCGACTTCTCGGTCGCGAAGAGCGGCAAAGACGGGGTCGTGCTCGAAGGGCACGGCTTCGGTCACGGCGCGGGCCTGTGCCAGTGGGGCGCGCAAGTGCTGGCCACCCGCGGCTGGTCGTACGAAAAAATTCTGGCGCACTACTACCCCGGCACCGAGTTGCAGACGCTCTACTGACGTGGGCTGGGGGTCACCGCGCGCGGGGCGGCAGCGGCACCAGGGCCGACGTGGTTCGCTGGTAGTCGCCGTATTCGGGGTACTTCGACTTCGAAATGCGCTCGGTGAACCCGGTCGAGCCGACGAAGAGCGACGTCAGCAGCACCGGAGCGATGAGGGCCCAGTGCAGCGGTTGCCCCGTCGCGGTGACGGCGAAGCCGTACATCAGCCACCACTGGGTGACTTCGAAGAAGAAGTTCGGGTGCCGCGAATACCGAAACAGCCCAGTCGTGCAGAAGCGCGGGCCGCTCTCGCCGCGCTGTTGGCGGGCGGCCTTTTCTTGGTGAAAGCGCCACTGCTGTTGGTCGGCCACGGTCTCGAGCCCCAGCGCGGCCAAGAACAGCGCCGCGAGCACGCCATCGCCCACGCCCAGCGGCGTGCCGGCCTGCACCGCGACCTGCGCCGGGGCGACCAGCAAGAACAACAACACGTTCTGGTACGGAGCGATGAACGTGGCGTTGAAGACTTGAAACCACACGGGCCCGAGTCGCTCGCGCAGCACCGCCCAGCGGTAGTCTTCGCCACCGCGCCGGTAGCCGCCCTTGCGGGCGAAGTTGTAGGTGAGCCGCGCGCCCCAGAGCGTCGCCAACACCGCCATCAGGTTGAGGCGTGCGTCTGCAAAGCCCAGCCGAAACGCCATGGCCCACAAATACGCCGGCGGCGCGACCGACCAAATGCGGTCGACCCACGAATACTCTCGGGTCACCACCGACAACAACCAACACCCTGCGATGACGGCCAGACAGACCGGCACCAATTCGAAATACGGCCCTTGCATGTTCATGAATTAACGCCCAGTCGTTGCTCGTTGCGCTGAAAAATAGTCTTCGAGGGTCGCGTCGCCCTGTCGGGCCCGGGCTCGCAACGGCGCCAAGGCGTCGCGCGCCGACTTCGCCGTTGGGTGCACCGCGTCGTACACGTTCAATTGCACCCCTCGCAGGTCGACCAGCAACAGGGCCGCGAGGGCGGCCACCGCGCCCAACACCCAGGGGCCGAGGGCGCGCGCCAGAGGCACCCGGGGCTGGGGGGCCTCGTCGCCGGTCGGGGGCCGCAGCCATTCGGGCCGGGCCCGCCACGCCCACGCGACGACCGCCGCCAACAGCGCGTTGCCGACGACGAAGAGCGCGGCGACCACGCGCCAGTCGAGCGGCTCGTCGGGGTCGACCGCGCCGGTCTCGACTTGGTGCAACCCGACGAAATACGCGACCGACGACACCGTGTTGTTGGCGGCATGGGCGAACACCCCAGGCCAGATCGACCGGGTGCGCAGGGCGAGCAACCCGAACACGACGCCCAGTTCGAGCCGGGCCAAGAACCCCACCGGGTCGAAGTGAAAGGCGCTGAAAATGAGCGCGGTCATGAACACGGCGCGGCCGGGGCCGAGCCACTGCATGAGGCGGGGCTGAAACGCCCCCCGAAAAAAGTACTCTTCGCCCAGCGGAGCGGCGAGCGCCACCCCTCCCAGAATGAGCGCCATTTCGAACGGCGTCTGGTTCTTGAAAATGGCCGACCCGTCGAACGCGTCGACCACGCTCTTGGGAAACAGGTGCTCGGCGAGCGACATGAGCGGCACCGCCCACGACACGTAGTTCACAGGCCCACCACCGAGTACCAGACGCTGCAGGTCGCCGCGACCCCGCCGTCAACACCTTGGCCGCTCCACCACCCGCAACACCACGAACGGCCGACGAAGACGAACACTTCACCGACCACGGCCCCAACTCGTTCGAGCAGTTCCAGGCGGTCTCTTTCGACAGCATCGAACGCGGCGAACACCGCGGCCAGCAGGCCGAGCACCGGGAGCCCTGCAGCAGCAGACGGGGATGCGGTGATTTCGGGCTCAAACACAGACGGTCACTTGCGCCTCGCCTTATGCAGGGCCCGCTGGTTCGGCCATTCGAGGTATGGAGCGCCAGCCGAATTCTTTCGTGAACGCCTTCGACTGCTTCTTCAGCGGTGCTCGATTCTCGCTTCGCCGACGCCGCCGTCGGCCCAACTGCGTCGTTCTTCGTCGAACTCCGGGAGGGCTTCTCGAACGAGAGACGCTGTTCTTTCAAATCGAGCTCGCGCTGTTGTGCAAAGAGCACGTGTTGATCATCGGCCCTCCGGGCACGGCCAAGAGCGCGGTGGCGAGCGCCGTGTTGGGCCGCATCGTCGATGAAGCGTCGAGCCGGCCGTCGCTGTTCTCGAAGCAGCTCGCCGAGAACACCGTGCAGACCGACCTCATTGGCCCGGTCGACTTCAAGGTGCTCACCGAAACCGGCCGAACCGAATACCTCACCGACGAGGGCATGCTCGGCGCCGTGCACGCGTTTCTCGACGAAGTCTTCGACGGCCGCGACATGCTGCTGCGGTCAATATTGAACGTGTTGCACGAACGCGAGCTCAAACACGGCAGCAAGGTGACGCCCGGCCGCTGCGAGTGCGCGGTGATGACGTCGAACCGCTACCTGTCTGAAGTCATTGAGCGTTCGCCCGAGACGTTGCAGGCTTTCGCCGACCGCATTTCGTTCATTTGCTTCACGCCGAAGTCGTTTGCGCGCAAGACGAGCCGGGCGCAAATGCTCTGGCGGGCGCAAGCGGGGCAACGGCTGATGCTGAGCGAACGGCTGACCTTGCAACAGCTCGACGTGCTGCAAGACGTCGTGTCGGCCGTCGACGTGCCCGCCCACGTGGCCGAAGGCCTCGAGACCTTGGCCGACACGCTCGAAAAAGAGCTGCTGACCCAAGTCGTGAAGCTGCCCGACTACGTGCCGACGAAGTATTTTTCGCAGCGCTCGTTGGTGAAGGCGCTGTGGGCGCTGCGCGCGGTCGTCGTGCACGACAAAATGTACCGCCGGCCCGACCGCAAGTTGGTGGCCGAGTTCGGCGACCTCGAGCGGCTGCGGCACTTTTTTCTGCTGGGGGGGCCGCCCCCCGGCGAAGTCGACGGGCTGCTCAAAACCGCCGCCGACCCGCGCGAACGGGCCCAGCTCGAAATCATTCGGGTCGAGAACAAGGCGTTCGACGACGCGCTCGCCCGCATCGCTCCGCTCATGGCAAAAGCGGCCGAACGCGAAGCGGCCGACCTGCAACTCAAAGACGACTCGGCGGCGACCGACGCCCTGACCCGCGCGTGGAACCCGGCGATCGCCCAAACCGTGACCCGGTCGTTGCAAGACAAGTTGGTGCCCGGCCCGCGGCACCCTGAGAACCGGCTCCCGTTGCTGCACACCGCCCAACAGCTGCTCGCCGCGCTCGACGCCCGCGCGCTCAAGGGCATGGCCGGCCAAGGCGAGGGCCGCGGCGGCGTGCCCCTGCTCTCGTCGATGGCCGACGTCTTGGCGTTCGTGCGCCGAGTGCCCGAGTTTTCGAGCCGAGTGCCCGTGGTCGCCAAGAACGTGGCCGACTTTTGCGCCCAAGCCGCGCAAATGGTGTCGCTCACCGCCGAGGCGACCGAGTTCGACGAACAGCTCAAACTCGAAAACGTGGCGGCCCTCGCGGTGACGCTGGGCGACGAGCTCGCCAAAATCGCCGAGGTCGTTCAGGCAGTGACGGCCGTGCTGCCGGCCGCCAATGAGCCGCTCCAGGGCGAGCTTGGGCAAGCGCGCTCGCGGGTCGGCGTCGCCCTGAGCCGTCGGGCGAGCCGCACGTTCAAGCGTTCGGCCGAGCAAGCCGCTCCGAAGAAGACCGACGCGCTCGAGACCTTGTCGGCCGACTCGCGGCGGCTCCGCGAGCTCGAGCAGGCGCTCGTCGAACTCTCGCCGAACCACCGCGGGCTGCGCGAAGCCCTCTTGCGCCCGCTCGCCGAGACCTACGCCCGTGAGGTGGTCACCGGCCTGTCGTTCGCGAAGCTCGAAAACCTGGTCGCGGCGGTGCAAGCGCTCGTCGACAACTTGGCGCGTGAAGGCGCGTCTGTGAACCTGGCCCTGCGCAGCGTGCACGAGCTCATCGAACGGCGGGTTCGTGATTTTTCGAAAGACTTGAGCGTGCCGTCGAAGGTCGCCTTGCCCTCGGCGCAGGTGCTCAGCGGCGAGGCCTACACCGTGTACCGGCAACAGCTGGTCGCGTCGGCCCCCGAAGGGTCGCTCCTCGCGCTGCAGAACCTCAACCTGCTGCTCACCGAACGCACCGGGTTGTCATTGGCGCCCCAACTGCGAACCGGAGTCGAGAACGTCGAAGCGGCCTGGCTCGGGTCGCGCGTTCGGTTTCTGCGTGACTGGCTCACCGCCCTGTTGCAGGCCTTGCCTCCGGTGGCCGCGCTCAAGGGCCGCGCCGACGCCGACAAAGTGTTCGACGCCCTGGTTCGCAGCCGCTTCCCCATGCTGGTGACGCGCGAAGGCGAATTCGTTCGGCTGCGTTCGGCGGTTGCGCGGCTCGAAGGCGACTGGGCGCGAACCGCCGAAGCGACCGTCGCCCAGCTGGCCGCAGAATTCGGCGACTATTCTCGCAAGTTGCTCGACGTTCGAGACGGCAAGTGAGTTCGAAGGGCACCGAGCGCTTCAACGCGCTGCAGCCGCGCCTCGAGGCACTGAGGGCCGGCCGGGTTCAAGCCGCCGGCGTCATGGTACGGGCGCGAGCGCTGTTCGCCCGACCCACCGAAGACGCGCTGTCATTGACCGAGCTCGGTCTGCTCGACGCCGCGCTCGACCGGGCCGGCATTCACACCTCGGCCGACGCGAAGCTCTTGCGCGAATTGGGCACCGTGAAGGGCCGGTTGGGTGACCTGCGAAACGGCCTGGCCGCTCGCGCCGAAACGGCGTTGCGTGAATTCGAAGAAGCCGTGAGCGCGGTCGAACAGCTCACGTCGTTGGGCGACGCGAAGCCAGGCCAGCTCACCACCCTCGAAGCGAACTTCGTGAAGTTGGGGCGCGTGGTGAAAGTGGCCGCGGTTTTCGCCGCCCAGCCCGGCCCCTTCGAGGTGTACGCGCGGCCGCCGTCGGCGGTGACGAAAGCACCCGCCAGCGCCAAAGTGGCGGTCGTCGAATTTTTCGCCGAACGCGCGAAAAAGAACGTGACCGACGTCGCGCAGAAACGCAGAGACCTCGACCTGGCGCACGAAATGTTGCTGCGCATGGGCGCCGAAATGAAGCTCGACCGCGAACGCGTGCGGCGCGCGCGCGTCGAACTGGGCGCCGCCCGCGAGCGGGTTCGGGCGGCGCCGGTCGTTCGCTCGCTCAAAGACCTGACCCGGCACCTGCGTCACACCGCCCGCCGAGACCCCCGCACCGCCTACCGTTCGCTCAAAGCGCTGTACGAGCGGGCGCTCGAAGCGAATGACGACCAGCTCGCCGACCTCGCTTCGGCGGCGCTCGACGGTGTGTTGGCGAAGTCGGCCGACATGCCCAAGGTGCTCGAACAGGCCGAACTCAAGCGGCTGTTGCGGTGGCAAGACGCGGTGGCCGAGGCGCCCGTCGAGCGGCTGCCCGCGGGCGGCAAGACCGGGTTGACCGACGCAGTGTCAGACGCGCTCACCCAGCTCGCGTTCGACCTCGACGAGAACCGCACCAAGGCGCTCGAACTGGCCGCCGGCGCGGCGCGGTTGTTCAGCGTCGAAGACGCGCTGTCTGACAACTTCGTCGAAGCCGAGCTGGGCGCGACCCGCCCCATTCAGCGGCGGGTGACCTACCCCACCCAGATGATGACGTACGAATTCGCGACGAGCCTCGACGAAGTGCACAACTTCGTCGTGACCCAGCCCGGGTCGATCGTGCTCGACCTGGCCGCCGGCCGCCAAATGGTGCGGCAGTACCTCGACGAAGAGGCCCCTCCGAAGCCCAAGAAAATGAAGAAGACGTCGGTGCGGGTGTACGTGCTCGACGCTTCGGGGTCGATGCACGGCGCCCGCGCCCGCTTTCGCGACGCCATTCTCATTGCCGAGCTCAACGCCATTCGGGTGAAAGGCAAGCTCGGGCTGCCATTCGACCCGCTGTATTTTTCATTCTTCAACGACGTGCCCACCGACCTGACCCGAGTCGATTCGGCGACCGACGCGTCGAGGCACATCGAACAGCTGTTTCATTCTTCGCCGGCCGAAGGGCAGACCGACATTTCGCTCGCGCTCATGTCGGCGTTCGATTCAATTCGCAACGCCCAGGGGCATGACCCCTACCTGTCGCGAGCGACCGTCGTGTTGGTGACCGACGGCGAAGACGGCATCGACCTCGACTTGATTCGGCGCGCGAAAAAGCCGTTCGAAGGGCTCGACATTTCGCTCTCGTTCATTTCATTGGGCGAAGAGAACGCCGACCTCAAGTCGCTGGTGGTCGACCAACGCGCGTCGGGCATTCGCGCATTCTACCATCACCTGTCAGACCCCGAAATCGCGCTCGTGCGCACCGAATTCGATTCGGCGTGGCGCACGCTGTTGCCGCCCGACGTCGACGTGACGTCTGACGTGCTCGAGGGCCTGCTGCCCCACCTCGAGGCGCTCGACGCCATTGCCGCGAATCGACCCGCGGTGCTGCCGGTGCGCGCCGACGGGCAATTCGACACGCTGTTCCCCGAAGCGGTGACGGCGAAGTCGGCCATCACCTTTCCTCAATACTTTGATGCGCTGGGGGTACCCGACGAGGCGCTCGCGGCCGCGCGCGCTCGGCTGCGCCTGTTGTGCCGACCGCTCGACTGAAATCAGCACGGGGTTTCGCTGTGCGCTGAACTTCAGCTCGCGTTACCATGGCGCGGTGTTTGGGTTTTTTCGCAAGAAGCCGCCTGCGCCCAAAGCGCCACTCGACCCGTTGGCGGTGTTCGATGGCGTCATCGAGTCGCTCGAGCGGCAAGCGGGTGAAGTTCGCAAGAGCGCGGCGACGCTGCTCGCGTTGCGTGGTGAATTGACCCGCGACGTCGAACGCTACTCGAAGCGAATGGCCGAACTGGCGAGCCGGGTCGAAACCGCCGCGAGTCAGGGAGACGCGAAGGTCGAGCGAGCGCTCCGCCGCGACGCCGACGAGGCCGCGACGCTCAAAGCCAACTCCGAAGCGGCGTTGACCCAAGCCCAAACCGACGCGTCGCTGCTGTTGGAGGCGGGCGAAACGTTGGCCGCCAAAGTCGCAGAACTCAAAGCCGAGCGCCTCAGCGCCAAAGCGCGTGTCGCCGCCGGTCACACCATCACCGCCACGCTGACCCAGGTCGAAGAATTCGACCGGGTGCTCAAGCTCGACGCCGCCCGCGACGAAGTCGAGCGTGCCCACGCCCTCGCCGAGTTGTACCGAGAAGAGGCCGAAGCGAAGGCGAAGACCAAGTAGCGCTCTTGCGTGCCAAGTTCGTGGTGCAGGGAGACCCCGCGCCCAGGCGTTGTGTTGATTTCTCGTGCAAGATCATCAGGTTGAACGCCTGAACGCACTTCGCCGGCGGGCGGCCGTACCGGCGCGCCCTACAGACCTTGCGCGCGGTATTTCTTGGCGAGGTCTCGGTAGACCAGCCACGACTTGGCGATCCACTCCAAGTCGTCGGCCGTCACTTCACGAAGGCGCTTGCCCGGAGAGCCGACAATGAAGCTGCGGGGCTCGAATTTCTTGCCCGGCGTGAGCAGCGTGCCGGCCGCGACGAAGCTTTGGTCTCCCACTTCGACCCCGTCGAGCAAAATGCTGCCCATGCCGATGAGACACGAGTGGCCGACCGTGCAGCCGTGCAAGATGACCCGGTGGCCGATGGTGACTTCGGTGCCGACCGTCGTACGCGAAAGGCCGGTCGTGGCGTGCGCGACCGACGCGTCTTGAAAATTCGTGCGGGCCCCAATTGAAATGGCGCCGGCGTCGCCGCGCAGCACGGCGGTCGGCCACACCGACGCTTCGTCGTCGACGCTCACCTCACCGATGACCTGCGCACTCGGGTGCACGTAGGCGGTCGGGTGAATGCGCGGTACGAGCCCGTCGTAGGTGAAGGTGGCCATGTCGGTTTTCAAGACCAGCGCGCCCCGAAAGTCGAGCTTCGAAAGAACGCTGAGAGCAGACCGAAAGACAGCGCTATGCTGCCGCCACATGTTCCGAACTGCCGTGGCACTCCTCGTGGTGATGACGTCAGGTGCGGCGTTGGCGCAGCCGGCCGACCCGTCGGTTCAACCCAAAGTCATCGTCGTGCCGTACCCTGGCGAGGCCAAAGATGCGTTCGACGCCGGAGTCTCGGCGCCGACGCCCGACCTCACCCAGCCGGCCCCGACCTCGGCCGACGTGCCGCCCGCGCCGCCGCCCGCCGAGCCGTTGCCCGAGCGAACGCTCGAGGCCGTGCCGCCCCCGCCTCCGCCCGCCGACCAGGCCCTCAACCCCGAGGCGATACCCCAGCCGCTGCAAGGCCCCGGTGCCTTTCTCGACGGTCACCCCCGTGAAGGGGCCTTTTTGTCGGGCCCGGGCAGCTTGACGTTCATTCTTCACCACACGCTCATGACCGGCTTCGGCGTGCTCGCCACCCAAATGGTGCCGCGCATCAACGACGCCTATTGCATGGGCAACCCGCCGGGCTGCGTTCAAAAGCCCGAGCTGTGGACGAGCGGCGACGCGCGCGTGGCGTACTTGGCGGGTACGCTCATCGGCGCGGGTGTCGGCTTTGGTGCGAGCGCGTTTTGGCAATTCACCCATTGGATGAACCACACCACGGCGACCTTCGGCATCGTCAATTCGTTCTTCGGGGGGGCTTTCGCCGGAGCGATGACCGACCTGCTCACCAACCACACCAGCCCCACCGCCATCAGCTGGGTCACCTTGCTCGGCAGCCTCGCCGGAGCGTGGCTCACCGCCGTCATCGGCGGGGGTGACCTCGCTTTGAACAAGGGCGTGCTCATCTCGTCGGGTGGGGGTTGGGCCATGATCTACACCGCGTTGATCTTGGCGGTCGTGGCGACCACCGGCGGCGGCGGCAACCTCCGCGCCGGCATCGACGCGTTGATGATCACCCCCGCCATTGGCGCCGCCGCGCTCGCCTTCGCCACGCTCAAGTTCAACCCGTCGACCATGCAGATCATGCGGGCCAACCTGTTCGGGCTGGGCGCGGGCGGCGTCGTGCTGCTCTTGTCGGCCTTGGTGCTCGGCGTGAACTTCGCGAGCCCGGTGCCCTACATTTTGGCCGGCGTCGCCGCCATTGGCGCGAAGGTCACGGTCAGCCTGTTGTGGGCCGAGGCCGCCGAGAGCCCGCAGCCGCTGCCACCCAACGCCTTCGTGCCCATGAGCGAATCGGAGAAGCGCGCGCGCGCGGTGCTGTACTGGTGACCGGCTGATCAGGTTGGCATCGCGGTACAGAGGTGGCAAAACAGAGCCTTCAAGAGAACCCATGCCTCGTCGCCGCAAGCAAAGCGCCGTGAAGAAGAAAGCGAAACCGCCCGCCGGCGGTGCTCGCGCTGGCATGGGTCTGGCCCCGGCCCCGCCCGCGGGTCTGCGGTACAAGGTGGTCGAACTGTCGAACGTCGACGAAGGCGCCATTGAACGCGCGGTCAACGAATGGGTCGCGCACGGGTGGGCGTTCGACGGCGTTCAGTTCGCCATGCGCGAGTCGTCAAAACGCCCGTCGATGGCGTTCGTCTTTTTCACCAGAGCCGCCGAACCGACCGAACGCGCTGCCGAAAACGACGCTTTTCGTGAAGCCGAAGCCGCCGACGCCCACTTGCGGCGAATCGTCTTGGGGCCTGACGCGACCGTGCCCCAGCGTTCGGCCACCGACGCTTGGGCCCGCCTGGCCGAATTGGCCGACGTCGCCCGCGGCGACGACGACGGAGACGAACGCCGATGAGCGCCGACGGGCCAGAACTTCGCGTCGTTCGTGAAGAAGACGAAGGGCCGAAGCTGCCCAAGGCGTCGCTCTTCTTGCGCGCCGGCGCCCGGCTCGTCGACATGGTCATCGCCTGGGTGCTGTACCGGTCGACCGGGCCCGCCGGCATCGTCATTGCGCTGCTCTATTTGTTGTTCGCCGACGGCATGTTGCAGGGTCAGAGCCTCGGCAAGAAGCTCTTCGGCGTCAAAGTCGTGTACCTGCCCACGCGTTCGGGCGCCCGGCACCGCGACAGCCTGGTGCGCAATTCTCCATTCGGGCTGGTCATCATTTTGAGCATGATGCCCGAATTGGGCCTGACGGCCTTCGTCGGCGGGCTCGTGATTCTGCTGGCCATTGAAGGCATTCGTTGTTGGCGCGACCCCGACGGGTTTCGTCTGGGAGACCTGTGGGCACAAACCCAAGTTACTGACGGCAAAGTCACCACCGGAGCACAGCAGCGTTCGGTGTCTCGACCTGAAGAAGCCCGCGCTCCGGCGCGGTTCAAACACGTGGCGCCGCGGGCTTTCGACCGCGACCCCGAACCCCACTGATGGCCACCCACCATGCGCATCGCGCTGACCCACAATTTGCGGTTGTCTGACGCCGAAGAAGAAGCCGAATTCGACACCGAAGAAACGGTGACGGCGCTCGCCGCCGCGATCGAGCGGCTCGGCCACCGCGTCGAAAAAATGGAGGCCTCGGGCCCCGCGTCACGCCTCGTGGCCCGACTCGAGGCGTTCTCGCCCGACCTCATTTTCAACACCGCCGAGGGCCGCCGCGGTCGTTTTCGCGAGGCCTTCTTTCCCGCGTTGTTTGAAGAACTGGGCTTCGCGTACACCGGGTCTGACGCGTACGCGCTCGCCGTGACGCTCGACAAGCAGCTGACCAAGCTCATGTTGCGCGAGCACGGCATTCGCACCCCGGGCTGGCAGTTCATTGAAAAGCTGACCGACCTCAAGGCCGAAGAACTCCACTTTCCCGTCATTGTGAAGCCGAACTTCGAGGGCAGCTCGAAGGGCATCACCCAGAACTCGGTGGCCGAGAACGTCGACGCGCTGCGCGCCAAGGTCGCCGACGCGCTCGACAAGTACCCCGCCGGGGTGCTGGTCGAAGAATTCATCATCGGCAAAGACCTGACGGTGCCGTTCTTAGAAAACGTCGACAACGAGTACGGGGGCGTGCTGACCCCGGTCGAGTACGTCGTCGCGCCCGAATATTCGAAAGACAAGAAGTACGCGATCTACGACTACGACCTGAAGACCAAGTTCTTCGAGTCGGTGAACGTGAAGGCCCCCGCCGCGTTGACGCCCGACATGAGCGACCGGCTGCGCCGCTCGGCCCGCACCATTTTTCAAAAGCTCGACTGTCGCGACTTGGGGCGCATCGACTTTCGGTTGTCTGACGCCGGCGTACCCTACTTTCTCGAAATCAACGCCCTGCCGTCGCTCGAACCGGGCGCCGGCATTTACGCGTCGGCCGAGCTCGAAGGGCTGCACTTCGACGCCGTCGTCGACGCGGTCATTCAGAGCGCGGCCCGCCGCCAGAAAGTCAAAGACAAGGCCCGCGCGTCGTCGCGGCCCGCGCGCAAAGGGCCGCTGCGCGTCGGGTTCACGTTCAACGTCAAGCGCATCAAGCCCACGCCCGACGGCAAGAAAGACCACGAAGCCGAATACGATTCTCCGTCGACGTTGCAGGCCATTCGCGAGGCCATTGCGTCGCACGGGCACGAGGTCATCGACTTCGAAGCCACTCCCGACTTGCCCATGCTGCTCGCGGCCACGCCGGTCGACGTGGTGTTCAACATCGCCGAAGGGTTTCGCGGCCGAAACCGCGAGAGCCAAGTGCCCGCCCTGCTCGAACTGCTCGACATACCGTACACCGGGTCAGACCCCGCCACGTTGAGCCTGGCCCTCGACAAAGCGCTCGCGAAGAAGGTCGTGCGGGCCGCCGGCGTCGACACGCCCGACTTTCAGTTGATGACGACCGGCCGCGAACGGCTCGACAAACAGTTCACCCGTTGGCCGCTCATGGTGAAGCCCGTCGCCGAAGGGTCGAGCAAAGGCGTCGTCGGCAAGAGCGTGTGCCATTCTGAAGCCGAGCTGCGCGAAGTCGTCAAAGAGCTGGTCGACCGGTACGACCAGCCCGCGCTCATCGAAGAATACATTGGCGGGCGTGAATTCACCGTGGGCCTGCTCGGCGAGCGCCGCCCCAAAGTGTTGCCCCCGATGGAAATTGTCTTCACCAACAAGGCCGACAAGACGCCCATTTACAAATTCGAAGACAAGCTCGAGGTGAATGACCGCATTCGCTACGAGGTGCCGGCCAAGCTCGAACCCGCCCAGCTCGAGCGGCTCAAAGCGGCCGCCCGCGGTGCGTTCATGTCGCTCGGGTGCCGAGACGTCGCCCGAATCGACTTTCGAATGGACGACGCGGGGCGAATTTATTTTCTCGAATGCAACCCGCTGCCAGGGTTGACGCCCGGGTGGTCTGACTTGGTGCTGATCGCCCAAGGCGAAAACATGGACTACCGCACCCTCATCGGTGAAATCTTGTCGGGGGCGATTCGCCGGTACAAAGAGCGCCGCGCGCGCACCGACCGCCACGACAAGCCCGAAGCGACTTGAACCGACCGTGCGCCTCGTCGTCACGCCACCGCCCAGCCACCTCGACCGCACCCGCCGAACCTTCGGGCTCGTGCTGTACCTCACCGCGATGCTCGTCGGCGGCGGCTTGCTGCTGGTCGTGTTCTTGGTGCCGCCGTTGTTCTCGAAAGACCCCGGCGTCGAATACGGCGGCATGTTCATCGGCGGCGTGCTCGCGTTTCCCGCGGCGTTTGCGTACCTCTGGGTGCCTTGGCTGGTCGACCGGTACGACCCCGAACCGCTGTGGTGCCTGGTCAATTCGTTCTTCTGGGGCGCGGTGGCCTCGTGCGGCTTCGCGGCCACCATCAACACCATGGCGGGCTTGGTCGGTGCCGACCTCGGCGGCGCCAGCTTCGGCGAGGCCTTCGCCGCCTGCGTGAGCGCGCCCCTCGTCGAAGAATTCTTCAAGGGTCTCGGCGTGTTCGGGCTGTTTTACTTTCTCAAGCGCGAATTCGACGGCGTCGTCGACGGCATCATTTACGCCGCGTTCATCGCCATTGGCTTCGCCGCGATGGAAAACGTCTTGTACTACGGCCGCGCCGCCACCCAAGACATGGCCACCGGAGCGAGCACCCAGTTGGGAACGACGGTCGTGCTGCGCGGCATTCTCACCCCGTGGATTCACCCGCTCTTCACCGCGATGACGGGGCTGGGGTTCGGCATTGCCCGCGAGACGAAGAGCGTTGGGCTGCGGTGGCTCGCGCCGCTCGGCGGGTACGCGTTCGCGGTGTTTCTGCACGCCACGTGGAACACGGCCGCCACGCTGTCGGGCATGCTCAGCATCGTCATGCTGCCGCTGTGGCTGCTCTTCGTCACCGCCTTCGCGGTCATGGTGCTCGTGTTGGTGCGCCGCAAAGGCCGAATCATCGCTTCGCACTTGCAAGACGAGGTGCTCGTGGGGTTCTTGACCCTCGCCGAATACGAGCTCGTCACGTCGGCCTTCGCTTCGTGGCACGCCACGTTTTCGTGGGGTGGGGCGCCCGCGCGCCAATTCGTCGGCGCCGTGTCGCGGCTGTCGCTGCTCAAGTGGCATTCGATTCGCTCGGCCGAGGCCCAAACGCAGACCATCAGCGGGGCGTTCGTCGCGCCGCTGCGACAAGAAATCAAACGGCTGAGGGGCGAAATGGGCCGGGCGCTCGGTCGGGCGCTCCCCAACCCCCAGCCGTGGCAACCCACACCCGAACACCCCCGGCCCCCGTGGGTGAAGCGCTAAGAGCGAGCTTCACGTACCTTTACAGACAAACGCTGGGGGCGCCGTTAACGTCAGACGGCATGTCAAAAGCACTCGTACGCTCGTCAGGCTTTCGGTTGGAGCGTGTCACCGCGTCGAAGCGCTTCGTCGACGGCGTCTTTCGCAACACGGCGAATGTGGGTTCGGGGCTCAAGCCGGGCACCGCGTTTTCGACCATGGGCGAGTACTTCGCCGGAGGTACGTTGCCCAGCTTGAACCCGCTCGAGCGCTGGGCGAAGCCCCCTGAAACCGGCCTGCGCGCCACCTGGCTTGGTCACTCGACCGTGCTCCTTGAAATCGACGGTGTGCGCATTCTGACCGACCCGGTGTGGGGCGAGCGCGCGTCGCCCTTCAGCTTCGCGGGCCCCAAGCGGTTTCAGCCGGTGCCGGTGCGCATCGACCAGCTGCCTCCGCTCGACGCGATCATCGTTTCGCACGACCACTACGATCACCTCGACGCGCCGACCATCGTGCAGTTGGCCAAGCTGAACGTGCCCTTCTTCACCTCGCTCGGCGTCGGCGCTCATTTAGAAGGGTGGGGCGTGCCGCCCGAGCGCATTCACGAACTCGACTGGTGGGAAAGCGTGCCCGTGCCGCGCAGCGAGGTCACCATCACCGCCGCGCCTTCGCAGCACTTTTCGGGGCGCGGGCTCAAGCGCAACACGACTCTCTGGAGCTCGTTCGTCATGCGCGGCCCGAAGCACCGCGCGTTCTTCAGCGGCGACACGGGCCTCACGCCCGAATACACCGAAATCAAAGAACGGCTCGGCCCCTTCGACTTGGCGATGCTCGAGGTGGGCGCCTGGCACCCGTCGTGGGGCGACATTCACCTCGGCCCCGAAAACGCCCTCAAGGCCCTCGAGCTGTTGGGGGGCGGCAGCCTCTTGCCGGTGCATTGGGGCACCTTCAACCTCGCCCTGCACGCGTGGGACGAGCCCGCCGAGACCCTGGTGAAACTCGCCGAGACCCAACGCGCTCGCTTGGTGATGCCCAAACTCGGTGAAGGCGTCGAACCCGCTCGCGTCGAACGCGTCGACACCTGGTGGCGCGGCCTCGTCGCCCCCGAGCCCCTCAAACGACTGCGGTAACGCCCGTTGGTGACCCGACACGTCGGTTTGTACGTTTCTGGCAGCGCGGGCACCCAGCCGGTGCCTGCCGAGGTGCTCGGCCCCGATACCTACCGCGCGACGGCGACGCCGGGCCTCGTTCTGGGGCTCGCGGCCGGAGATGTCTTTCGCCTCATCGACTCGGTGAGTGGCGCCTTTGAGGTGATTGAACGCGGAGGCAACCTCCCCGCTGGCTCGGCCGCATC
>JBGAIY010000642.1:0-3204 GCA_044225205.1 Myxococcaceae bacterium
CAACGTGACGCTCGGAGCGCCTTTCGCCATACCGGCCACCAACGCCGACGTGCAGGCCGAAATCACCAAGCGCTTCAACACCTACTACTACGGTGCGGCCGAGGCCCCTCCGGCGTTCTTGAACTCTCTCATCAAGAGCGACCTCGACGTGAAGAGCGCCCACCCGGGCGCCGCCATCGCCAAGGCCGTCACCACCGACGCGCACGGCAACCGCCAGCTCACCCTCGACGCGAAAACCTGGGGCGAGTTCATTGGCAAGCCAGGCCTGCCGCCGGCCGAACTCAAGGCGCAGTTGGTGCGCGAGTTCTCGAAGTATTTCAGCGACAACCAGGCCGCGAAGCTCTCCAAGCAAATCGAAGTGTCGGGCTCGAACCTGGTCATGCCGCTCGTCGACGCCAAGGTCATGGTCGAAGCCAAGCAGCTCAACGACAAGGCCAAAGAGTTCTTCGGCAATGACCGCGAGGTGCCGCCGGGCTTCGACTTCGTGCAGCGCATCAACAACAAGCTCAAGTTCGTGGTGCCCTACCAGCTCGCGTCGGCGTTCGACCCCGCCACCGCCTACAAGCCGGCGTCGCCCCAAGACGCGCTCAACGCCCTCGCCGCGCGCACCCAAGACCTCGAACTCGACACCCCGAGCCTCGCCGGCCCCAACAACGGCCTGTTGTCGTTCGACGTCGACGACGCCAAGCGCCTGATGGCCGCGTCGATGTTCTCGTACGCCCAAGGCGCCAAGGGTGACTTGCGCAACGTCTACGGCGGAGCCCAGCTCGCCAACTTGGCGTACATGCCGTTCGACGGCGTCGCCGCTGGGGGCCGTGGCCCCGACGGTCAGCCGTTGTACACGAGCGACAACATTTCGCGCGAGCTCGAGAAGCGCCGCACCGGCAAGGTGCCCCCGGGCGCGCTGGCCGAAAAGCTCGCCCGCCTCGGGTTTACCATTGAAAAAGAGGTCGCCACCAAGCTCGGTCAGGCCCTCGTCATTCGCAATGACAAGCTCGGGCTCGTTCGAGTGGTCTTTCGTGGCAGCGACCGCAAAGAAGACTTCATTTCAGACGCGAAAGCGTTCGAACTGCCGTTCACCGTGGGCGGCAAAGAATACCTGGCGCCGCGCGGGTTCGTGAATTCGGTGGAGTCGATGTACCCCGAGATCATGAAGGGCGTGCAGAGCGCGACCGACAAGCTGCGGGCGCAGGGCATCAAAGACGTACGCCTCGGCATCGACGGCCACAGCAAAGGCGGCGCCGAATCGGCCCTCTTCGCCTTCAAGGCCCAACACGACATCGAAGCCAGCAAAGGCCAGCTGCCGCCCATCGAGCAGGTCAACCTCATCGAGCCCGCGCGGTCGATCGGCCGGTGGAACCCGGTCAACGTCAAAGAAACGGGCGTCGCCTGGCTCGACGGCACCATTCACTGGGTCGCCGGCAAGGTGAGCGACAACACCCCCGGTGCTCGGGCCAACAACACCGCGGCCGACGTCTACCGCGCGAAGCTGGGCGCCGTGACCTCGTCGTGGAGCATGAGCCGAGACATCGTGCCGCACCTCGACCTGTACTTTAACGGCCGCGTCAAGCCGGGCGACAACGCGTTTCTGTACGACCAGTCGAAGGGGCTCACGCTGCAGGGCAACGAAAACCCCGTCACCAAAGACGAGCCCGCGTTCATCGACGTTCAGCGCAAACAATTCTGGGGGCAAGGCGGCGTCAGCCTCTCGGCCCACATGATGGGCAACGTCGGCCCCACCATCTTCGGGCAAATCGGGTCGGGCCTGTTGCCGACCCACTGATTGTCGGGTGGTGCAATTCACCGGCGCCTTGAGCTAGAGGCGCCGACATGGCTCTTTCCATCGGCATCGTCGGGCTCCCCAACGTCGGCAAGTCAACGCTCTTCAACGCGTTGTCGAACGCGGGGGCGCTCGCCGCGAACTACCCTTTCGCCACCATTGAACCCAACATCGGCGTCGTGCCGGTGCCCGACGAGCGGCTCGAACAAATTTCGAGCCTCGTCAAACCGCTCAAAGTCATACCGACGTCGCTCGAATTCGTCGACATTGCCGGCTTGGTGCGCGGCGCGTCGAAAGGCGAAGGCCTGGGCAACCAATTCTTGGCCAACATTCGCCAAGTCGACGCCGTGTTGTACGTGTTGCGCTGCTTCGTCGACGACAACATCACCCACGTCGAAGGCAGCGTGAACCCCCAGCGCGACAAAGACGTCGTCGACACCGAGCTGTGCCTCAAAGACCTCGAGACGGTCGAAAAGCGCCGCGAAAAGACCCTGCGGTCGGTCAAAGCCCCCGGCAAAGAAGGCGAGCTGGCCAAAATTGAAATGGCCGTGCTCGACAAGCTCAAGGCGAAGCTCGACAACGGAGAGCCCGTGCGTTCGCACGGCTTGAGCGACGAAGAAAAAGCCGTCGTGCGCGAGCTGTTTTTGCTGACCGACAAGCCGGTGCTCTACGTCGCCAACGTCGCCGAGTCGCAGCTCGCCAAGGCCGACAGCGACCCCCTCGTCAAACAGGTCTTCGACATCGCCCAAAAAGAAGGCGCCGAAGTCGTCGTGCTCGCCGCCGCCCTCGAAGCCGAAATTCAGCAACTGCCCGTGAGCGAACGCGCCGACTTTCTCGCCTCGGCCGGCCTCACCGAGCCCGGCCTCAACAAGGTCATTCGCGCTGGGTATAAGCTTTTGAATTTGCAGACATATTTCACCGTCGGCGAAAAAGAATGCCGCGCGTGGACAATTCGCAAAGGGTGGAAAGCGCCCGCCGCGGCCGGCGTCATTCACTCTGACTTCGAGAAGGGCTTCATCAAAGCCGAGGTCATGGGCTGGCAAGACCTGTTGCGCCTGGGCAGCGAAGCCGCCGTGCGCGACAAAGGCCTGCTGCGCATGGAAGGCAAGGAATACGTCGTTCAAGACGGCGACTGCATGCATTTTCGCTTTAACGTCTGACCCGACGTTCGCCTGGCTCTAAGCTGCGGCGTGAAGGTTCAGGTGGGGCGCTTTGCAGTCTTTCGAAGAACGAAGGAGCGGCATTGACTCTCAAACTCACACTCGCCGGGCACGCGCAGCTGTGGGCCGAGTTGGTCATGCCGCAAGGCGACCGCGTCTTCATCGTCTCGCAAGAGGCCTACGAGGTGGGCACGCCGGTGCCGGTGACGCTCGAAGTGGTCGAGCCTCCGACGTCGCTGACGGTGCGCGCCACCGTCGTCGGTC
>JBGAIY010000051.1:0-25856 GCA_044225205.1 Myxococcaceae bacterium
CATTGCCGCCAATGGGGGCGCGGGTGGGGCCGGGGCGGGCGTCCCCGGCCGAGCAGCGGCCGGCGATGGGCAAGACGGGCCGGCGAGCACCGACGCGGCCCGCGGTGGCCAACCCCCTCCGCTCGCTGGAGCAACGGCCGGTGGCGCGGGCGGCAGCCTCCTGGGGCCGCCCGTCACCCCACCCATGAGCAACCTCGATGACGGCGGCGGCGGCGGCGGTGCCGTCGGCCACATTCGGCTCCGCTCCACTTCTCTCGAACGCAGCGAGGCGACGCTCTCGCCCCAGCCGCTCGTTCAACCGTGGTCGGAGTAGCGTTCATGCACCCGATGGCGGCACCCACCCAGCGCTACGACCTGCTTCGACCCATCGCCAACGGCGGCATGGGCGAGGTGTTCTTGGCCGAATTGAGTGGCGAAGCCGGCTTTCGCAAGCGCGTCGCCCTCAAGCGAATCAAGCCGTCGCTGGCCCGCGACCCGGCCTTCGTCGAACGTTTCATTTCCGAAGCCAAGCTCGCCGTCACGCTCTCGCACGCGAACATCGTTCAAACGCTCGATTTGGGTCGGCTCGACGACACCCTCTTTCTGGCGATGGAATATGTGAACGGGGTCGACCTCGCTCGGCTCGTGGCCGCGGCGCGCGCCGTGGGTCAGCCGGTGCCACTGGGTGTCGTACACCACGTCGCCGTCGAGGCGCTGCGGGCGTTGGCGTACGCCCACCAACGCATCATTCACTGCGACGTGAGCCCGTCGAACTTGCTCGTCAGCTATGAGGGCGAAGTCAAACTGACCGACTTCGGAGTCGCGATGTGGTCTTCTCTGGGCGAACGCCAACACGCCACCATCGCCGGCAAAGTTCGCTACATGGCGCCCGAAATGCTTCGCGGTGACCCCTTCGACGCTCGAGTCGACCTCTACGCCTTGGCCGTCGTACTCGGCGAATTGCTCGAACTCGAGCCCGCGTTCACCGGGTCGACCGAAGACATTCGTCGCGACGTGTTGGCCGGGGCCTGTCGGCTGCGGGGCCGCTCCGACCTCTCCCCCGAACTCGCCACCCTCTTGCGTCGCGCCCGAGCGGTGTCTCCGAGTGAGCGGCCCTCCGCCGCCACTCATTTTCTGGCGGAGCTCACCGCGCTTGCTCCACGACTCGGGCTTTCGATGACGGCGCCGCAGGTGGGCGAGTGGGCCCGTCGCCTCGTGCCCCCCGAACTCCCACGGCTCGACGGGCTCGCGCAGCTCGTCGGCCGAACCGACAACGGCACCCAGTCGGCTCCCGTCGCCGTGGCCACCACGAGCCTTCTCGTACGCCCAGCCGAACCCGCGGTCGTCGAGCCCGCCCGTTCACCAGCCGAGACCCCGCCGCCCAAGACGCGGCGCTGGTGGCCTTGGCTGGCCGTGCCCGCGGCGGCCGCGACGTGCGTCGCCGTCTGGCTGACCATGACCGCCCCCGAGGTCGCACCCCGGGTGGTCACGCGACCGCCGCCGCTGAGCGCGCCCGCGGTCGAAGAAACACCCGCCGTGGTCGCTCCAGCGAACGTCGTCGAAACGCCGAACGAGCGACCGGTTGAACCGGCGAAGCCACCCACCGGCGTGGTGAAGCGGCCGAAAGTGCAACTCGGCCACTTGAATGTCAGCAGTGAACCCTGGGCCCACGTGCACATCGACGGCGTCGACCGGGGCACGACGCCGCTCTACCAAATTGCGCTGGCCGCTGGTCGGCACCGGGTGGTCTTCACCCGCGAAGGCCACGCCCAGGTCGAACGAATCGTGAACATTGGCGCCGGTGAGACGCAGCTGCTTGACCTCGACCTCAAATGACGAACGAATCGCCCACCGACACCGACGTGCGGCCCACCTCGCTGCTGATCAAACGGCTGCGAATGCGAGTGATTGCCGGGCCCGACCGAGGCCTCGAACGTGATTTCGACGAACGGGTGCGCATCGGCACCCGTTCTTTGGTCGACCTGCGGCTGACCGACCCGCGCGTCTCGGGCGTGCACTGCGAGCTGACCGCAGACCGCGGCATTCGCGTGAAAGACCTCGAAAGCAAGAACGGCACGTGGTGCGGAGCGATTCGGCTGTTCGACGCGGTGCTCGGCCCTGGCGCGGTGCTGACGGTCGGAGACACGCAGCTCGCCGTCGAGCCGGCCGTCGCCGGTACCGAAGTCGTACTCTCGAGGTCTGAAGACTTTCACGGCCTTGTCGGCGGCTCGGTGCCCATGCGCCGGTTGATTGCGCAAGTCGAGCGGTTGGCCAACAACGACACCACGGTGCTCATTCTCGGCGAATCGGGCACGGGGAAAGAGCGGGTGGCGCAAGCGCTCCACGACGGCGGTAACCGGGCCAAGGGGCCACTGGTCGTGGTCGACTGTGCTTCGCTCCCACCCAACCTCATCGAGTCTGAACTCTTCGGGCACGAGCGCGGCGCTTTCACCGGCGCCGTTGCCGCTCACGCGGGCGCGTTTGAACGGGCCAATGGCGGCACGCTCTTTCTTGACGAAATTGGCGAGCTCCCGCCCGAACTCCAACCCCGGCTGTTGAGGGTGATTGAGTCGCGTACCGTGCAGCGTGTCGGAGGCACCCGGCGCTTTGGCGTCAACACCCGCGTGGTGGCCGCCACCCATCGAGACCTGATGCTCGAAGTGGCGAGAGGCCGCTTTCGCGAAGACCTCTACTTTCGCCTCGCGGTCGTGGTGCTCGAGGTGCCGCCTCTGCGGGCGCGCCTCGACGACGTGCCGCAGCTGGCTCGCCATCTGCTCGAAAGCCTCGGGGTTGATGCCCACCAAGTACTGACGCCAGAGGCCTTGCAGCTGATCAGCACGTATCAGTGGCCTCGCAATGTGCGCGAATTGCGCAATGCGCTCGAACGCGCGGTCGCCTTGACGCAGCCGCTCTCCATCGCTCGAGAGGGGGCCCCGGCCGCCAATGCCGAGGTCGACATCAACCTCCCGTTTCGCGACGCGAAGCAGGCCGTCATCGACGCCTTCGAGCGGCGATACCTCGAGCTGTTGCTCGAAGCGACCGGCGGCAACGTGAGCGAGGCTGCCAGACGAGCCAAACTCGACCGCATGTCGATTCACCGCGCACTCGCTCGCCACCAGCTCGGGCGAAAGGTCGAGCCGTGATGCTCGCACCCCTGGTCGTCATGGCGGCGTTGGCCGCGGCCCCTCAAACGGCGGCGCTCGTCAGTTTGACTCCCGAACGGTCGTTGTCGACGCCCCGCTCAGAACTGCGGCGACGCTACGACTTGCTCGACGTCGAAGAAGTGCGACAAGCACTCGAAGGTGCCCAACGGGTGGTCGCTCCCGAAGAAAGCTCGCGCGAGGCGCTCCGCGCGCTGACGGGGGCGCTGCGGCGCTTCGACTTCGAAGCGTCGCGCTCGGCGCTCGAACGGGCGTGGCAGGCCACCCGCGCCGTCGGCCCCAGCGCCGAGGGGCGCTCGCTCGCCCTCGAACTGTGCACGCTCCAAGCCCAGCTCGCCGTGCTCACCGACGACGACGCGCTGCTCACGAAGGCGGCGGCGTTCTCGCTCTCCATCGACAGCCGCTGGGTGCCCGAGGTGCGCATTCCTCCTCAGGTGCGGGCGCGGCTGACCCAAGCGCGAGCGCGCTTGAGCACTGAGGCTCCGACGAACCGCGAGGTCAAGGTGTTGCCGGCGTCGGCGAAGGTCGTTCTCGATGGCACCGAGCGGCCGCCCGGCTTCTTGTCGACTCCCGCAGCGGGAGCGGTCGTGTGGCTGACGGCCGTGGGGTACGACGGCCAGCTCGTGCGACTGACCGAGGGCAGGGTCGAGGTTCACCTCGAAGCCGAGGGGCGTGCCCAAAGACTCCAACCGCTCGTGGCCGCCGTACGAAGCGCCCGAGAAGACGCGCGTCGCCCCGCGGCCGTCGCGCTCGGCAAAGAACTCGCGGTCGCGGTGGTGCTCCTCGACGACGGCCAGCACATCACCGAGGTTGTCGTCGATGCGGCAGAGTCGGCACCCCCACCGAAACGGAGTTGGCTTGCCGACGGTCTCGGCGGTGCGCTGGCCATCGCTGGTGGCGTGCTGGGAGGTGCGTCGGTCGCCCTCTTTGCCGTCGGCGAGCGGGCCGCACGAGACGCCGTCGGCGCAACGACGCTGGGCGACTTCGAGACCGCGAGCCGGCTCGCCCGAGACACTCGAGCCATTGGTCTCGGGCTCGTTCTGGGGGCGGGCGTGGCCTTCGCGGCCGCGCTCGTTCGGTACACCTGGGTCTTCAAGCGAACGCCCGTGGAGGTTTCGGTGGGGCCGGGGCAGGTGACCATGGTCGGTCACTTCTAGTTCTCAAGAACGCTGCCCGAACTCGGTTCAGAACTTGGCTCTGCCCGTGGAGCTGCTTTCGCTGGCGAGACCAAATGCCACGCGCAGATCAATCTGTACTCCCCGTCGGTGGCGTTGAGGCGCGTTGGGTTTTGCCGAACGCCCCTGTCTCCACGACCGAAGCTCGTGTTGAGTTGCGCCGTGCCTCACCGTCGAAGAGCGCCGCGCCGGCACATGCCCGTCTCGACTCGACGCGTGCTCGTCCGTTTCCCCACATTGGTGGTGCGCTGCGTCGCGTTCGAAAGCACAACGTCGCCCATCTCCACACGCGACCGAACTCTCTTCTTCATCCGCGTCGGTGCGTTGAGGTGCGCCGTGCCTCAAAGTCGAAGAGTGCTGCGCCCGTCTCGACTTGACGCGTGCTCGCCCGTTTCCCCTCATTGGTGGTGCGCTTTCGAAAACACAACAGTGCTGCGCGGGTTACCTCCGTCGCCCATCTGCACATGCGACCGAACTCCCTTCTTTCTCCGTGTCGGTGGGCGTTGAGCTGCGCCGTGCTCGAAAGCCCAAAGCACCAACCGGCCGGTTGAGTGCCTGCGTTCGTTCTCGGCGCATCACCGCGCGAGGTACGGGTTCTTCGGGTCGAGCGCGCCGATGAACGCGGCCCACGCCGCGGAGTCTTCAACCGCGTTGACTCGCGCCGAGGGGGCTTCGAACCATTGGCGCGGCACGGCTGCTTGGTGACTCGAGTCGAACTTCTTCGCCTTGCGGTCGAACGTCGGGTCTTCGGGGTGTCGCTTCGCCAGCGCCTTGAAAACCCGGTCGAGCCACGGCTCGAAACCGCTCGACTTTGGCAGCACGTGCGTGGCGACCATCACCGCGTTGCCCGCGTACATGCCGACGTTGATGCGGTGCTTTTGGTACGCCGTGCAGAGCGCCTGCAGCGCCACCATCGCCGTTTGGCACACGTCCTCGGCCTTCGGCAGGTCGCTTTTGAATTCGAAGTCGAGCGACCCGGCTCGCCCCGCCGTCTCGGTCGAAGCCCACGCCGCTTCGAGGCGCAACAGCGGGTCGCCGAGTTCGACGTGGCCTTCGAGGCGCCACATGACCCACTCGAGGCACGCCACGCCCACCGCCACGTTCGCCTTCACGTTGAGCAGGCGCAGCGCCTTGGCCACCTCGAGCGACGTCGAGTCGGGTTGGGTCAAGTTCATGCCGGTGCGCTTGCCCCAGCTGAACGAAAGTTTCTCGGTACAGACCGTCGGTTTGATGTGGGCCGGTCGAATCAACATCGCAAGAACGGTAGCTGCGCTACGGCCTCGCCAACACACAAAATTCGAGAAACGCTTGTTGGTGAAGGCCCGCCAGTTCCATCGCGACGTTGAGCAGGTGTCGGCGAACCGGCGCAGACCAGCGTACACGCTCTTTGGCCCCGCGGTGGTGCAGTTGCCCGGTGAGAAACCCCAAGTGGCGGGCAATGGGCCCCAGCTGGCTCGGCTCGTAGGCGTCGGCCGAGACCTTGTCGGTGCCGGCTTCGGCCCGCGAAATGACGACCGGCAGCGACCCGAGGTGGCTTGGGCCGAACCACACCGGCGGCTCCGACCAACAGCGCCGAGCCAAGTCGACCAACCTCTCGGCCGACGGTGGGGTCGTCACCGCGGGGCTGCCACGCACCTCTTTGACGGTGAGCACCCAAGGGTGTTTCTCGCCGCGCACCAGCACCTGCAACCGCTCGACGCCCAGAGAACCCGTGCCGGCGACACGCCTCGTGCAGTCGAGCACGTCGAGCGCGTCGTCGGTCGGCCGGTTGTGTGCGGGCGGCAAAGCGTCTCGCCATTCGTGCAGCGCCGCCGGCACGAGCCGCTTCACGCTCGCCGGCGCTTCGGGGGTCTTCAGCGGGTCTCGCAACAGCTTCGCCCCCGACAGGAGCCGCTTGCGAAGCACCTTGCCGCGGGCCCCCGACGCTTGCCGCACCAGGCGCTCGAGGGCGCTCGGTCGTGGCACCCGCCCGCCCGCCATGGCGGTGTCGTACCCGTCGAGCAGCTCGTCGACCAAACCGAGCACCGCCGTGCCCGACACGCCGAACTCCGAGCGCGCCAGCACCACGCTCGTCATGAGCCGCGTGACGTCGAACGCCCATGACCCGACGTGCGCTTCGTCAAAGTCGTTCACGTCGAAGGTCATGCCCTTCGCGGTGCGAAACGTGCCGAAGTTCTCGAGGTGCAGGTCGCCCACGAGCGGCCCATGCCCCGGCACCCCGCGCAGCCACGACGGGTTGGCGCGAAACACGTGGGCCCACAACAGCGAAGCACCGCGCAGAAACGAGAACGACGACTTCGCCATGCGCGCCCACTTGCGCTGCAACAGCGCGGGCCGACCTCGCAACAGGCCCAGGTCGTGCCGCACTTGCAATGACCCGAGCGAAGGGTGGCTCATCGTCAGTTCGGGTCGGCGTCGTGTTCGAGCGACGCGAAGCGCCGGTCCATCTCCAGCTTCACGAACCGCTCAATTTCTTCGGCGGTCGTCAACTGCATCGCTTCGCCCACCATGGCTTTCGAGTCGGCGTAACTGACGCTTCGCACGATGCGCTTCACCGAGGGCACCTGGCCGGCCGTCATCGACAACTCGTCGAGCCCGAGGCCCAAGAGCATCAACGTCAGGTTCGGGTCGCCCGCCATTTCACCGCACATGGCCACCGGTATGCGCGCGGCCTTGGCGGCCCTCACAATGGCTTCGAGCGAGCGCAAAATGGCCAGGTGCAGCGGCTTGTACAGGTAGGCCACGTCGCGGTTCTGCCGGTCAATGGCCAGCGAGTACTGAATCAGGTCGTTCGTGCCGATGCTGAAGAAGTCGGCCTCCTGCGCCAGGCGGTCGGCGATCCACGCGGCGCTGGGCGTTTCAACCATGATGCCGACGGGGCACCGCTTGCCCATGGGCACCCCTTGCCGTGACAACTCGCTGCGGCACGCTTCGAGCTCACTGCGCGCCTCACGCAGTTCTGAAGGCCCACTGACGAGGGGAAACATGATGCGCAGGTTGCCGTGCACCGAGGCTCGCAACAGCGCCCGCAGTTGCACCCGAAACATGTCGCGGTGCGAAAGGCAGTACCGAATCGCCCGAAGCCCCATGGCCGGGTTGGTTTCTTTCTCGGGCTTCTTGCCCGGCACCTTGTCGCCCCCCAAGTCGAGCGTGCGAATGGTCACCGGCCGGCCACCCATGGCCTGCAAGACCTGCTTGTACGACGCGTAGTGCTCTTCTTCGGAGGGCGGGGTCGTGCGGTCTAAGAAAAGAAATTCGGTGCGGTACAGGCCAATGCCTTCGGCGCCGTGGGCCAGAAGCGACGGTATTTCTTCTGGAAACTCCATGTTGCCGTTGAGCGTGAGGTGGTGCCCGTCGGTGGTGACCGAGGGCAGCTCGGCCGTCTTGAGCGCCTTGGCCTCGCTCTGCAACTGCTGGCGCATCGTCTCGCGAAACAGCGCGAGCTGCGTTTCGCTGGGGTTGACCAGCACGAAGCCGCGGCGCCCGTCGACCGCCACCATGTCTCCGGTGCGAATGGCGTCTGACGCCTTGCCCAAGCCCACCACCGCAGGCACCTCACGCGCCCGCGCGACGATGGCGGTGTGGCTCGTTTGCCCGCCCAAGTCGGTGACGAAGGCCGCCACCGTGCCACGCCGCAGCAGCATCGCCGCGTTCGCCGGAGAAATGTCGTGCGCGACGATGATGGCCCCCGCGGGGGCTTCGAGCTCTTCGTCGACGATTTCGCCCAACAGGTTGCGCACCACCCGGTCAGCCACGAATTCGACGTCGCTGCGGCGCTCGCGAAAATATTCGTCTTCGAGGTTGTCGAACTGGTGGCGCAGCCGGCGGCCCACCCGGCGTACCGCCCACTCGGCGTTGATGAAGTCTTCGCGCACGAGCCGCGTCACTTCGACGATGAACATCGGGTCGTGCAGCATGAGCCGGTGGGCTTCGAGAATGAGCGCGTGCTCGGCCCCGTCGGCCCCGGCCAGCCGCCCTTTGATGTCTTCGAGCTGCCGGTCAGACAGCTCGATGGCCGTCTTGAAGCGCATGACCTCGGGTTCGACTTCGTCGATGGTGAGCTTCACCTTCGGCGTACGCACTTTGCGGTTGTCGAGCACATACGCCTGCCCGACCGCCACGCCGGGGCTCGCGCCGATGCCCTGAAATGAAACGGTCGCGCTCATTGACGAACCAGCACTCCGAGGCCTGCGTCGGTTGACTGCAAGAACAATTGGGGCGTCGCGGTCGACCAGTCTGACGCAGTGGTCGACGCCGTAAAGACCGTTTGCGTACCAACCGTAATGAGCCCGCGCCTGACCAACAACCACGTGTCATCGACGACCCGGCGCAGCGGCAGCACCACGCTCGTTCCTCCCGGCTCGACCCGCGACTGCATGCAGTCGTTCGGCCCCAACGCATAGGTGGGTGACAGCAACGCCAGTTGGCCCATGTCGGTGAATTGCCCGGCGTGGGTCGCGTGCCCCAACCGGCACCCGCCGTCGGCTTCGTAGGTGAAGTCGAAGCCGGTCGCCGTCGCTCGAATCGCTGGCGCGGCCACGCCCGGTGGCCCGCCGAACTTCACGACCGCACCCGAGCTGGCTTGGAGCACGACGCCGCCGTCGCGTCGCACCATGGCCACGCCCCCGCTGCCTGCGAGAAACGCGTCGCCCGCCTGCAACGGGTAGCGAATGTCACCGGGCACCAGGCGCACTTCGTTGTTTTGACACAGCAGCCACAGCTCGTCGTCGAGCCCGGCCCGCATGCCGGTGAGCCCGCCGTCGGGGCAGGTCACGGTGACCGGCACGTCGTTCGCTTCAGGCGCCGAAGGAAACGCCCACCCCCCGTCGTCGACCGGCGTCGGCGCGTCAAAGACGGCGACATGCACGGTCGGCCCGGTGCGGTACACGAGGCCACGCCGGGTCGAAACGAGGTCGTCGGGCACCACCGTCAAACCCAGCGCCACCTCGCCACCGACGAGGTTCTGCCACCCGAGTTGATGCTCGTCGCCCACCGGGCCAAAGAGCACCACCGCTTCGGGTGCCCAGCCCCCACCCGCGTCGAAGGGCGGCAGGCCGGCGTCGACGGGGTTCGCGCCCGCGTCGGTCAGGCCCGCGTCGGTACGCGCGGTGCCGGCGTCGCTCGGCACGTAAAACGAAATGACGGTCTCCGCCGTCACGGTTCTGCCTCCGGTCGACCAGCTGGCGGTGAGCGTCGCCGACACCCCGCACGACGTCTGGCAGGTGTAGGTGGTCTTCGCCGAACCGTCGGTCAAGGTGAGGGTCGCGTCTTTGAGCGCACCGGTGCTCGCTTTGAGGCTCACCGTGCCCGCGCCCGCCAGGCCGGAGGCCCCCACCGCGTCGACGGTGACCGTACTCGTCGACGAGCCGTCGGCCACCAATGACCGCGGCGACGCCGTGAGCGAGAGAGCCGTCTGATCAGCTGAACACCCAGCAACGACCCCGGCGCAGCCGAGCACCATGAGCGCGCGAAACATGCGCTCGCATTGTGTCAGGTTGGCGCCGCCGAGAGAACGCTTGTGACGCAACGCTTCGAATTCCGAACCAAATGTACTTTTCCGGTGCCGCGGCTGGAGGAGGTGGCTACACTCTCGACCGGGGGGCACTGGAGTTGGTGCCGTGATCGTACTCAGCCGGGTCGATAGCCGTCTCATTCACGGTCAGGTTATCGAAGCCTGGCTCCCGTACCTCAATGTACGTCGGGTCGTCGTCGCCGACGACGACTTGGCCACCGACGATTTCGCCAAAGCCGCCATGGGCCTGGCCGTGCCCGAATCGGTCGAGTTCGTCACGTCTCGAATTGGGGCCCTCAACTTTTCGGCGCTCGCGGCTGACCCGGTTCGAACCATGGTGTTGTTTCGCGACGTGCCCGCGGTGATTTCAGGGCGAGAACACGGCCTGCCCGACGGGCTGATCAACCTGGGCAACGTGCACGCCGGCCCCGGCCGCGCGCCGGTTTCAAGGTCGGTGTTCTTGTCGCCCGGAGAACGAGAACAACTGGCCACCTTGGGCCGCCAAGGCATGCAAATCGTCATTCAGGCGGTGCCAGGCGAGAAGCCGGTGGGCCTCGCCCAAACCCAAGCGCAGGTCGGCTGACTACCAGTCGGCGCGCCAACCGCGAACGATCGCTTGCCACAGCGCTTCGTTGCGAGGGTACGAGACCCGAGGGTCGAGCCACCCGTCGTGCCGAACTTTGTTGTCGTGCCGGAGCCCACCGTCGTCGGCGCGGGTCTCGACCTTGTAGTGCTCACCCGAGGGCAACATGCCGAGGCTCACGGTCGCGTGCGGCCGCACCCGACCCAACAGGTCGACCACCGACTTGTCTCCGGCCAGCGCCCCGTCTCCCACCGGCAATTCGCGAGCAAACACCTGCAGCTCCCGTTCACCTTCGCCCGGCGTACTCACCGAAAAGGCCCACCCTCTGACGCCGTTGGCCTCCACCGGTTTTGGTTTGCCAACGAGGTCTCCAAAGGCCAGCGACACCGCCCCCGCCAGGTTTGCTTCATTCGAGATCAGCCCACTCGCGTTCGGCCCCTCACCCCAAACGCCGAAACCCGTGACCGCGACCCGCACCGGCTCTGACGTCGGCACCTTCTTGAACAAGACCTCGGAGTACCCGCGGAGCGCCGCCGCCACG
This sequence comes from Myxococcaceae bacterium, assembly GCA_044225205.1. GTDB lineage: Bacteria > Myxococcota > Myxococcia > Myxococcales > Myxococcaceae > JAEUJT01. The sequence continues at coordinate 10,952 of JBGAIY010000051.1, forward strand.
ACTCGCTGGGTGCCCACCACGTTGCCCTTGGTGGGTACGTGAATGAACCCGACCATGGGGTGACCGGCACCGTCGGTCAGCACGGAGCTGTTGGGCTCACGCGCAAATTGCTCGCTGACGAAGAAAACGTGCTCGCAATAGTAGTCGCCCGCATCTCCATTCGAGCCGGCCGCCCACACGCTGAAGCCGAGTTTCGAGAGAATCGACGGAGGTGCGTCGACCACCGGCGCTGGCGGGTACAGGTGCAGCCCGGGGGCGTGGTGAAAGTTCTCTCCCTTGAGCACCTCCACCCAGCCGGTCGTTCGGCGGGCTTCGCGGTGGGCGTCGACGGCTCCGGGGCGACGGGCTCGGGCCCCGCAGCGGCCGGTTCGTCTGGTCGGCGCGCGACGGGTGGGGCCGCTTTGGAAACGTCGAAGGGGCTGGCTGCCATGAGTGAACGCTAAACACGCCGCACCCAAGACCGCAACCCACGCGCCAAAGCACCCACCCGACGACTGCTTGCCCCCGTCAGTGGTACTCAGTTCGTCTTCGCGGCTGCCCCGGGAGGCGCGGTGCCGACGCGGGCGAAGCGGTAGGTGTCGGCTTGGTCTTTGCCGTTCTCTCGGTACGTCTCCGTCAACACGAAGTGCCCATCGTCGGTCTGCACCAGGTCCAAGTGATGCAGGTGCGAGGCCTGGGGCGACGACAAATTCGTCGCGTCGACGTAGTCGAAGGCCCAGCTCGCGGGCTTGTCGCCGCGCTTGGTGAGCGCGAGCCGTGGCTGGTTGCCTTGCGCGCAGTAATGCGTGGCCAACACGCGCCCGCCGTCGACATGAAAGACGGTCATCGTTTCGCGGCCTGAAGGCGACGTGGAGGTCTCGACGAGCGTGCTGTCGTTCGACACCAACCGAAACGAGACCCGCACTTCTTTGCCCGGTGTCGACAGCGGCGCCGACCAGGTGCCGACGAGCGTTTTCATTTTCTCGAACGACGTTTCGCTGGGGCTCGCACCAGACGCCACCAACGCCGCCACCACGAAGGCCGAAGTCGTCATGCGGGCACCCTGGCCAAGAGGCGCCATTTCGTCAAACGCAAAGCGTGCTCGCGTCGTGCGGCGGAGGCCCCTTCGGCTCCTCCGCCGCCCGAGTTGAACTCAAAACGGCTCACCTGACGGTCGTCACCACGCCGGCGCCGACCGTCTTGCCGCCCTCACGGAGCGCGAAGCGCATGCCCGCTTCGAGCCCAATGGGCTTGCCCAGGCGAAACCCGATGCGCGCGTGAGCGCCGGGCGCGACTTCGCTGCCTTCGAGCACTTCGACGGTGCCGGTCACGTCGGTCGCGCCGAAGAAGAACTGCGGCATGTACCCGGTCGCGAACGCCGTGTGACGCCCGCCTTCGCGCTCGGTGAGCACGAACACCTCGGCCTGACCCGACGCGTGCGGGGTAATGGCCCCCGGTACCGACAGCACCTGGCCGCGCGCGACCTCTTCGCGCTTGATGCCGCGGAGCAGCAAGCCCACGTTGTCGCCCGCCCGGGCCTCGTCGCGCAGCTCGTGAAACGCCTCGATGCTGGTGACGACCACCTGACGGGGTTTGCCCGAGTCACTCAAGCCCAACACTTCGAGCTCGGCCCCGGCGCGAACCGTGCCGCGCGCCACCCGGCCGGTGACGACCGTGCCACGCCCGCCGATCGAAAACACGTCTTCGACCGGCAACAGAAATGGGCTCACCAGGTCGCGAACCGGGTCGGGCACCGTGCGGTCGAGCGCGTCGACGAGCGCGCGAATGCACGCCGTTTCTTCGCCCAACGCCCGGCCCGCTTGAGCCGCCTGCAACGCGACCAGCGCCGAACCTTTCACGATGGGTACGTCGCGGTAGCCGTGACGCTCCAACAGCTCGGTGGTCTCGAGTTCGACCAACCCCAACAATTCAGGGTCGGCGACGTCGACCTTGTTGATGAACACGACGAGGTGAGACACGCCCACCTGGCGGGCCAGCAACACGTGCTCGCGCGTCTGCTGCTGCGGGCCCGCCGACCCGTCGACCAACAACACGGCGCCGTCCATCTGCGAGGCGCCGGTGATCATGTTCTTCACGTAGTCGGCGTGACCCGGGCAGTCGATGTGCGCGTATTCACGCGTCGCCGACTCGTACTTCACGTGCGCGATGTTGATGGTGATGCCGCGCTCACGCTCCTCGGGAGCGCGGTCGATTTCGTCGAGCCCGAGCCCTCGGCCGCCGTGCTGCGCAGCCATGACGTGCGTCAGCGCCGCGGTGAGGGTGGTCTTGCCGTGGTCGACGTGACCGATGGTACCGACGTTGAGGTGCAGCTTGCCCATGGTGTTGCTCCTTGGTGGTGCGCCGGGCGGGCGCGGTGAGCCCTGAAGTGATGAAAACGAAAACCCCCTCGAAGCGCCTGGCCTCGAGGGGGTCTTGTCGAGCGCTTGCGCTCGGCTCCTCAGGTCGCAGGCGGGTCGGTCGCCAGTGATGACGACGACGACACCGAAGCCCGAGACCCGGAAGAGAACATGCCCTTCAGACGTTGGGTGTCGGCGAGCCTGACAACCATGACGAACTTCGCGGTCTTCACGGTGTTGCTGCTTTCAGCCCCAGGGCCCGCCGCCGACTCGTTTCAATGTGGGCGCTTTCACGCAACCTGGGCCGCTGGTGCCACGGGCGGCGTGTGGTCGATTTACGAAGGCGACGCGTTGCTGCTCGCCGGCGGTTCGGGTTCGGGCTTGGGCGCTGACGTCGAGCCCGCCGAAGGGCCGTTCTCTGCCGACTGTCGCCAGGTCGTGCTGTTTGACCCAAAACGCGAAGAGTTGATCATCACCGAACTGCTCGCCCCACCGCGGCCAGTGAAGACCGTGTCGCTCAAGGCCGTCTTCGGCAAGGGCCGACCCTGTACGCTCGCCCAACTCCACTTTGTCGGCCCCCACCAACTGGCGCTCGTCATGGGTTGCCATGGGTGGCACGGCGCCGGCCCTTTCAGGCTCGATTTCGCGGGCGCTCCCCTCTGGTACGTCGACAGCCCGCAGCGGTGCCGACTCGAGGCGTCGTCGAGACTCCTGCAGGCCATGCCGCGTGCGACGCCGTGCCGCTCGAGCCCATTTGGAGAACGCCGTGACCGCAAGCGACCCGTTCGAGCGGGCCGGTCGGCGTCAGCGGCAAAAAGGCGCCGTCACCAGTCACCGGTGACAGGCCACCGCACCCGCACCGCCAGCCCCCCGAGCCCGTAGCCCTTGCGGTACCCCGACTCGGCATTGAGCCATCGCCCCGAGCCCTCGAGCACCAGGTCGAGCCAAGGCAGCGGGTGCACCGACACGCCGAAGGTGCCTCCGAACCCCGGCACCGTCGAGTGGCTGAACAGCAGCACCCCGTCGACCGTGAGCTGGAGCGCCAGGAGCCCCCGCAGCAACGGCCAGCGCCCGCCCGCCCGCAACCCCAGGCCACCGACCGCCGCGGCGATGCCGTCGACCTCGACGAGCCAATGCTTCGCCAACGCCACCGCGCCCGCCTCGAACGAAAAGCCACCACCCAAGTCGACCTGAGGCCTCACCGACAAGGCGATGGTGACTGGCCAGTCGCCCGAGCGCCCGCCGTCGTCGTGTGCCTCGCCGGCGCCGACCGCCACCACGCCCGCGTCGACCGGGGCCGGTGGCAGCAGGGTGACCCCCTTGGCCGCCTTCAACGTCACCGGGAGCACCAAGGTCTGGCGCTGCCTCGGGGCGACCACGACTCGCCGCGAGGTGGCTTGGTTGCCTTCGTCGTCGAGAATGACGACTTGGTGGGCGCCCACCGGCAGCACTTGCGACACCGGAGCGCTCCCCAGCAACGCTCCGTCGATGCGCACCCCCCCGCCCGGGGGCTCGGTTTCAACCGTGACGGTGCCCGCCAACCGCACCCGGGCGCGTTCGAAGGTGGCCGCGAACCCCGGCGACACGTCGAGCCCATCGAGCGTCACCAACGGGTCGTCGACGAGCGCCGCTTCGATGGCGCTGTCGACGTCGTTCATGCGTCGAAGCGCGGCGAGGCAGCGAGCCCGCAATACGTGGAGCGACGCGCGGGTCTGGCCCGTCGCTTGACCGCGCAAGCCAGCGTCGACCGCGGTGAGGGCGCCCTCGAAGTCTCCGGAGTTGAACAGCGCCGTGCCTTGCTCGTGGGGCGTCGCGGCGAGCGCGGGCCCGGCGAGAGCCGCCAGCAGTATGGCCATCACCACCCACGCAGACCTGGTCATGTGAGGTGCTCAATTACCAGGCGCTCACCATCACCGGCAACGCCGTTGACCGTTGTTCTCCAGTTCGCCGGGCCGTGCTCCGGAGACGACGACCCAAATCGGCGGTAATGCCATGTCGGTTCACCGAGGCGCTTCGCGGCCGTACCCGCTCAACTGGCGAGACGAACGACCTGATCAGCTCGCCTGAACGTTGGGCGTGCGGAGCGCGGGGCCGGTTTGCACCTTCGCGGCTGGTTCGAACACGTCAATCGCTCCCGAAGCGGGCTCGGTCACGAACGATGCATCGAGCGCCGAATGGTTGAGCCACGCAGCGGCTTCGGGCTTGAAAATGACGTAATGGGTATTCAGGGTACTCGGTTTCGTCGCGACGAGGTCGACACCCTTCGGCCGTTGCAATCGGTCATCGTACCAACCGTCGGCGGCTTCGAGAATGCGTTTGCCTTTGAAGGCACTCACCGGCAGCGTCAATTTGAACGTGTTGGCTCCGTAAATCGGGAGCGCTTCGTTGGCGGTGTAGAAGCCCGTACCGAACTTGCCCCCGCCCAGAAACAGGTCGATGGCCGCGCGCTTGCCGGGCGGGGCCCACGGAGTGTCGGTCACATGGAAGAGGGTGACGGTGTCGGTCGCGCCGAGTCGCTCACGCATGAAGTCGTCGGCGGCGTGCACCCGAACCGTCTGGTCGCCCACGCTGTCGAGCGGCCGGAGCCGGTTGCGCTGAGCGAGTTGATCGAGCGCTGCAGACAGGGCGCTCAGCTTGGCTTCGTTCTCTTGGCTGTAGCGCCACCGTTTGCCGCCCGGGTGCTTGATGAAGTGGTTGCCGGCCCCAAGCTCAAACTGGTGGTCGAGCATCGCATGACCGCCTCCGTGGGTCGTGTACGCCGCGAAGTCAGCCTGGTGGTACGCAATGAGCAGCTCGAGAAAACCAGGCACGTCGTCGCTCATCTGAGCGCGCTGCGCCATGTAGAGAACCTCGGCGGCCGCTTCTTCGGGAGACTTGCGCCCACGCGCCATGGCGCCGAGCGGGTCACCGTTGACGAGCCCCTTCATTCGCTCGAACGCCACATCGTCAATCGGCAGCTGGCTTCGCATGAAATCGAGCTGGGCGGTGGTCAGCTCATGCTGCGAGTCGTAACCAACCGATCTCGCCATCGACTGGCGTTTGCCCACGTCATGCAGCCCCAACACCAAATCGAACAGCTCCCGCGAGAGCGCAGCAGGAGCGGGCAGCCGCCGAGACTGCACCATCACCCGCTCGTGGTGCTCACGCAGCGACCCGGGGTACAGCCCCAACTGGCTCGGCATGGCGTACTCGTCTGAAAGGGCACCTCCCCAGGGGGTTGGTGCTTCGCCCAGGGCCGTGAGAATCTTCGTGGGCTCGGCCTTGCCCAAGAGCGCGCGAAGACCCAACGGGTCAGCCCGCGACGCGCTGAGACCGACGAGACCCCTCGGCACGGCCACCCGAAGTTCGACCGACGGGCCGTGAGCCAACGCGGGCGCAACAGAAACCGCGCGCACGCTTGTCGGGAAAGGAAAGAGCGACACCCTTCATTCTCGGCGGGAGCCCGTCGCGGTTGCGTGCACAAAATCGAACAATTTCGTGGTTTTCAGGCGCCATCAGCGCTTGAGGTCAATGACCACGCGCTCATGCCCGGCCCCCACGTCGACCGTGCTCTCGGCTGGGCGAAAACCGTCTCGCGTGAGGCGAAAGCGGTGCTTGCCCGGAGTGAGCTCGATTTGCGTGGGCACCTCTCCGTGGCTTTTGCCGTCGACGAAGAGCTCGGCGTAGCTCGACTTGCCCTCGACCGTACCCACGACCGAGACCTTCACCGGCTCGGTCGAGCGCGCCACCTTCACCGGGCGTCGGCTCGGGGCGGGGGGAGGCACCACCGAGGTCGCGGTCGGCGCGTCGACTTCAGCGGCCGGCGGCACCGGGCGGGGTGAGGCCTTGGCCGTTTCAGCCGCAGGCTCCGGCGGCGCCGCAGTCGCCGTTGGTGCCGTCGGCGTTGGCGCTCTGACCTCGGTGCTCCGACCGGGCGTGGTTCTTTGGCGAGCCACTCCGACGGCCGCGACCCCGGCGATGGCCATCAGCGAAGCGGCGACCGCCGCGCGCGTCAACCACGGTGAGCGCCGCGGAGCGACCCGCTCGTGCCGCCCGGTCGACGCCGCGTCGAGCTCGTCGAACAGTTCGCTCACGCTCTTCTGACGCTCGGTCGCGACCCGCTGTACCGCGCGGTGCAGCACTTCACCCACGGCCGGCGGCAAGTCGGGGTTGAGCTGCTCGGCGCTCGGCGGGTCTTCGGCCAACTTGCGCTGCGCCACCGCCAAGTCGTCACCAGGAAAGGGGGTCTGCCCCGCGAGCATGCGGTAGAGCACCACCCCCAACGCATAAATGTCGGCGCGCGCGTCGACCGGGGTGTCGTGCTGCAGCTGCTCGGGCGCCATGAAACGCAACGTGCCCATCACCTGGCCCGTGGTCGTCGCGTCGCCCGACGTTTCTTTGAGAATGCCAAAGTCGAGCAACGTCACGTGGCCGCCACGACCCAAAAACACGTTGCTCGGCTTGACGTCGCGGTGCACCAACCCCCGCCCATGCAGGTACGCCAACCCCCGACACAGCGGCTCGATGATGGGGCGGGCCGCCTCCCAGGGCCAGGGGCCCGACTGGCGGCGCAGCACCTCGGCCAACGGTTCGCCCTCGAGGTACTTCATGACAATGAACGGCCGCTCGTGAAACCGACCGACCGCATAGACGGGTATGATGTTCGGGTGGTCGAGCTGCGCGGTGAGACGCGCCTCGCGCTCGAACCGCGCCACCGACGTGGCGTCGTGACACAGGTGCCGCGCCAGCACCTTCACCGCCACCAGCCGCTGCAGCTGGAGGTCGGTCGCCAACACCACCGTGCCCATGCCCCCCTCGCCCAGCTTCTTTTCGACGCGCCACTTGCCTTCGAGCACGTCTCCGGCCGAAATTTCACGAGCCGTCGGTTCAAGGCTCTGGGGGTTGGCCAGCGACACCGTCGCCCGCACCTCGGCCCCGCAGTGACCGCAATGGGCCTCACCGTCTTGAAGGGGTTGGCTGCATTGACTGCAAAGCGCCGACATCAGATCAGGACTATACCCCGGCAAGGTATGGTCGCCCCCCAGATGACTGGAGACAAAAGCACCGCCGCCCTCGCCGACCCGCTGAGCTCTGAAGAAGAAGCCAGCTTTCACCCCGCAACACTCAGCTATTTGGTCGAGGTCTTGACCGGTGCCGAGCGCGGGGCCTCGGCGTCGCTCGAAGACGAGCTCACCCTCGGCTCGGGCACCGACTGCGGCCTCAAGCTCACCGATGCCACGGTGTCGCGCAAACACGTACATCTGAAGCGGAGCCCGCAGGGGGTGTGGGTCAAAGACCTGGGTTCGAAGAACGGCACGTTTCTGAACGGGGTACGGGTCGACGGCTTCTTGGTGCGGCGCGAGAGCACCTTCACGGCCGGCACCACCGTCGTGCGGGTGTCGGGTACTCCCCAGTCGCCGGCCGCCAGCGCGACTTCGTTCGGCGGCGCCTTGGGTGCCACGCCCGAGATGCGCGCGCTCTTTGCGTCACTCGGCCGCGCCGCGCCCACCCTCTCGAACGTGCTGCTCTTGGGAGAGACCGGCACCGGCAAAGAAGTGCTGGCCCAGGCCATTCACCAGGCCTCACCACGGCGCCACCGGCCCTTCGTCGTGGTCGACTGCGGCGGCCTCGCTCCTTCGTTGGTTGAAAGCGAGCTGTTCGGCCACGTGCGCGGAGCCTTCACCGGAGCCGACGCCGAACGGCGCGGCGCGTTCGTCTCGGCCCAGGGTGGCACGGTGTTTCTCGACGAAATTGGCGAGTTGCCGGTCGAGCTGCAACCCAAGCTGTTGCGCGTGCTCGAGAGCCGCACCGTGCGCCGCGTGGGTGAAGACCACGACCGCCCCGTCGACGTGCGCATCATCGCCGCGACCCACCGTGACCTGTCGCAAGCCATCAAAGCCGGGCGGTTTCGTGAAGACCTGTACTTTCGCCTGGCCGTGCTCATGGCCCGCGTGCCCCCCTTGCGTGAGCGCCGCGCCGACTTGCCGCTGCTCATTCAAGCCATTTTGGCGAAGCTCGGGCGACCCGAATTCGAACTGTCGGCCGCACTCGTGCAGAGCCTCGAGGCCCATGCATGGCCGGGCAACGTGCGTGAGTTGCGCAACGTCATCGAACGCGCCGTGTCGGGCGGGGCCGCCGTGTTGAACGAAGGGTCGGCCCCCAGTGCCGCGCTGTCGGCTCAAGAGGCCGCCGACTTGCCGTACAAAGAAGCGAAAGAGCAGCTCGTCGACCGCTTCACCCGCGAGTACTTCACCCGCTTGTTTGAGACGAGCGGGCGCAACGTCACCGAAATGGCCAAAGCCGCCGGCATCGCCCGCACCTACGCCCACGAAGTCGTCAAGAAGTACGGCCTCAAGTAAGGGCGCGGGTCACTGCTGGGTCACGCCGTTGCCGTAGTCGGCCTCGCCGTTGCCGCTGGCGTCGCACTGCACGAGCTTCGGCTGCAGCGTGTTGCCATTGAGGTTGAAGCCGTGCGACTTGTTGTTGAGCGCGCTGACTTTGTAGAGCTGGTGACTCACCGAGCCGATGCCCAGCTTCACGCCGTTGCCGTCTCCGGTGAGCGTTTTGCCGGTCGTCTTGCCGTTGTCGTGCGCCACGCTGAAGTACCAGAACGTGACGCCGCCTGCCCACATGTCGAAGCCGTCGTCTCCGTTGCGGTACGCGTGCACGTCGATGAAGGTGTTGTGGTGCGCACCGAACGAGTTGTCGACCCCGTCAGAATTGCCGCCGTGGTCGTTCGGAGCGCCCAGCTCGTTCCACGTGTCGAAAGCTTCGGCCGAAACGATGCAGTTGTACGAAGCGCTCTGCGTGAGCCGAATGCCCGACGAACCGTCTGAGGTCGGGTTCGAATAGCCGCTCCGTCGCGAAGACACGCGGTACACCAGCGCCCCCGCCGCCCCGGTGTCGGTCGGTGCGTTGTACAGGGTGACGCCGTCTCCCAGCGACCCGTCGACGATGACGTTCGCGAGCACCGCGTTGCTCTGCACCAACACGCCGTACGTGTCGTTCGACGCGTCGATGGTGACGGTCTGGCCCGCCACGCCGATGAGTTTGTGACCTTCGAGCACCGTGACGCGGCGAGACGGTTTGTACGTACCACCCGAGAGAAAGACGACCGAATTGCTCGCGAGCGCCGCGTTGATGTCGTCTCCCGGTTTCAAGGTCACGCCGCCGCTCGTCGGTAACGCGTTGACCCGCGCTTGGCAGTCGTTCGTGTCTCCGAAGGCCGCGCGCTGGGTGTTGATTTCGCTCCACATGGTCGACGTGACGACCCCGAATTCAACGCCGCTCGGCAACGTCGTGCCGCCGCCACCTCCCGTCGAACCGGTGCCCCCGCCCGTGCCGCCGGTCGTGTCTTGCACGTCGAGCTGCACCGACGCGCTCGCCGTCGACCCGTCGGCGTAAGTTGCCAGCACGTTGAGCACATGCGCGCCCGAGACGTCGAGCCAACAACTCGACGAAATGCACCAATGGCCCGTCAGCGAGCGCTGGTCGGCGGCCAAGGTGAAAAACGTGTCGTTCGGCCAGGTGGCGAATGCCGGGTAGCCGTCACGCGACAATTCGACTTTCGACGGGGTCTGGTTCACGAAGCCCACGGTGACGGCCGTCGTGGTGCCGTTGAGTGGCAACTTCGGAGCGCCCGCCACGGCCAGGGTCACCGACCCCGCGCCGCCGACCGTCACCGCGATGGCCGCCGATGCCGTCTTGCCCGACCCCAACAGCGTCGCTTGAATCGTCACGGTGGCGGTGCCGCCCGCCACCGCGGTGACCACGCCCTGCGCCGTCACCGAGGCCACCCGGGCGTTCGAGCTGGTGAAGTCGAGCGAGTACGCCTCGCCCCCGGTGCTCGAGACCGTCACGCTGAGGAGCTTCGAGTCTCCGACGTTCAACGCCAGCGCGTTCGCCACGGTCAAAGCGAGTTGCGCATTCACCGGCGTCGGCCCGGGCCCCTCGAGGTTCGCCAGCTCGCCGCTGCACGCGACCAACAGAACGCCGAACAAGGCCAGCACTCGCACATTCAATGGGTGTTTCACGGGGGCTCCGGGTTCGAGGTGATGTGCCCTCGGCCTTCGCAAGGCGCGCGCCACCCCGCGACCCCACGGAGTCGGCGGAAATCACTCGAGGGAGCACTGTGATGCGCGGAGGGCTGGAGTCAGCTCTTCCTGACAGTCGAGCGCGATCGCTTCGCCAACCACACCACCGCCGCCAAGACCCACATTGGCGCAGAGTGTGGGCCCGCCGCGCTCTGGCAACCGAGCGCGTAGTAGCTCTTGTCGGGTGAGCCCGTCGCCGCCACGACCCCGAAGGTCGCCTCGCCGGGCAAGAAGTCGCCCGCGGGTTGGTCGCGGTGTTCGACGGTCGCGTTCACGGTGCCCGGCTTCGGCGCGACGAAAGAGAAGCTGGCCTGCGCGAGCCCGGTCGACAGGGTCGGGGTCGTCGTCTGGTTGCGGCAAGCCGCGTCGGTGAACACGGGCCCCAGCCCGGTGAAGGCGAGCGCCACGTCATACGGCGCCGGCACCGCGTCGGTGACGCCCGCGTCGAGCGCCCCGAATGTCGGCAACAGCCGCACCGTCAGTGGGGTGCAGCTCGCCTCGCGCACCCCGTCTTCAATGCGAAGCTCGAGCCGGCTCGCCAAGGGCAACGCGTCGACCCGCAGGTCGTCGAAGTCGACCGTGCACTGAAAGCCGGTGTCGTTCGCGTACACCTCGCCGACCTCGAGCGCCGAATACCGGTCGGCGTAGGCCGGCACGCCCACTCGCTCGGCGACCACCTTGCCGTCAACGGCGTATCGAACGGTGGCCAGGCCCCCCAGCCCAGACATCGCCGTTTCGAGCAGCTGCCAACCACCGTCGAGCCTGACCCCGGTTTCTTCTTGGTGGTAGCCGATGCTGCCATTCTCCAACAGGCCTTGGTCGGTCACGTCGAGTTGACCCTGGTAGTCGAACCCCCACGCCAACGCGGTGCCTTGGTTGCCAGCGTTGCCCTTTCGTTCGAACACCGACCACATCGCCATGCCGCCAGGCGTCTGCGACACGCGCCGTACCCAAAAGCGCGTGTACAACACGGGGTTGAGCAGCGAGAGCGGGTAGGCCCAGAACGTGCCCGGAGCCGCGTCGACGGTGTTTTCGGCGTCGACCAACCGCAGGCCCGCCAGCCCCCGGTGCGCCGCCGCCGCCGACGGCTGGCAGGTGATGCCGGCCTTCTGGGTCAACTCCCACGGCGACGCCAGGGCTCCTGACTCCATCGTTTCGTTGATGAGCTGGGCGTGGGCCAGCGACGCGAACAACGAGGCACAGCACATGACCAGTCGCTTCGTCATCGAGAGAGAGAAGAATAGGCGAACTCGTTCGCCGAACACGTGAATCTTATTTCACGACCACGGTCGTGCCGGTCTGAAACCGGGCGAGGGTCGCGTCCCAGGCTTGGGTGCCGACGTCGGCATTCGCGAAGCGAACCGCGTAGGCCGCGAGGTCTTTTGTTTTCGGCCACACGTCGGGCATCGACACGAAGACGTCGTAGCTGCCAGCCGAGGCGGTGGCTGGCACGTTCACGTTGACGGTGACCGTGCTCGAGCTCGTAGCCTGTGAAGGCAGCTGCCGCGCATCGCCAGCCGTGCCGCTGAAGCTCGCTCCGGTCGACCGGTTCTTGAAGGTGACCACGAGCTTGCGGGCACTGAAAATGCGCGCCCACCCCACGTCTCGCAGGTCGACGGCGACTGGCACCGTGTCACTCTTGTTGGCGGTCGACGAGTGGGTCACCCGGTCGAGCTGAAACCGGTAGCCCAACAGGTTGTTCACCCGGTCGTAGCACCCCTCGCCGAGCCACGTGTTCATGAAAGCGTCGTAGTACCCGCGGTGAAGGTAGGTGAGGTGGTACCTTGGGCCCTCGTTCATGATGCCTCCCACCTGGCCCGCGTTGTCGGTGCCGCCCGTGCACGAGAGCCGCATGACTCCGCCACTCGACGTGCCTGCGCTGTCGCAGGTTTCGGCCCCCGACGGGGTGAATTCGGTCATGGCCGACGCGTAGGCGCGTTGGGCCGCGGGGCTGCCCGTGTACGCGGGAGTCACCGCCGTCGTTGCTCCTGGGTAGGTCCACTCGTCGTCGTCGCCCGCGAGGAAGCAGTCATTCACGAAACCCATGCGCGACTGGGGCGTGCCGTTGAAGGCGTTCGCCTGGGTCAGCACGTTCGGGTACAGCGTCTGCACGTACGCCGGCGTTCTCATGGTGATCATGATTTCAGGCGGAGTCATGTCGAGTATGGCTCTCACCACCCGTGTCTTGACCGACTCGGGCACGTCGTTGCCTCCCCAGGTCGCCCATTCTCCCCAACCACCGATGACGCCGAAACGCATGAACGCGATGACGTCTTTGTTCGCCGCGATGGGCGCTTTGAGCGCCGCCAACTGAGCCTCGGCTTGGTCGATGGTGACGCCTTCGTCACAACCGAACGACGAGCAGTACACCTGGCCGAAAATGACCTTGAGCCCCGCTGCGCGAAAGCAGGCCATGTCGGCGTTGATGTGGTCGGCCGTGATCGTGGCGGGGTTCACCTCGTAGTACACGAGCCGCACTTTCTGGTTGTCGACCTGGCCGTCTCGCACCGCCAGCGCGACCGAGCTGCACGCCTCGTCAGGCCCAATTCGAAAGTAGAAGCCGCGCTCGGGGTTTTCGAGCTCGGCCGACGTCGACTCAAACGTCGCGCTCGTCGGGGGGCCGTTCGCCAATGGCCCCGTCGCCGGAGTGTCTCCCGCGGCGCTCCCGCCTCCCACGCCCGAATCACCGCCCGCGCCCGAACCACCGCCCGCGGCCGAGCCACCGTCGGTGGGTTGCGCCGCGGCTTCGTACCAGCATTGCTTGCCGTGGTAGACGGCGGGGTCGCCGAAGGTGGCATTGTCGCAGGGAGTGCCCCCGGTGAGGGTCTTCACCACGCAGCTCTCGGTGGTGCTCAGCCCATACAGCACCCGCCGCGTGCCGCTGAACGAGCAAGTCTCGTTTTCATTGGCGCACCGCACCCACGAACTCGACGTGCCCGAAGCACAAGAGCCCGAGCCGTTGCCCGCGTCGGCGGCCGTCGTGCCCGCGTCGACCGGCGGCGAACTCACGAAGCAGCTCTTGCCTTGGTGCACCGCCGGGTCTCCGAACGTTGCATTGTCACACCCCAGGCTGCCGCTCGACGGCAGCAGAAACCAGCTCGTGCCATAGCCGTACGCGACGGTGCCGACCCCCGCGCACGTACCCCCTTCGTCGGCGCAATGCCGATACGACGAGTCGAGCGTGCCGGTGAATGAAACGACCGTCGGCGCCGAGGCGACGTTGATGGAGACGTTCGCGCTCGCAGAACCCGGCGAGTCGAGCAGCGTGGCGACCGCGGTGATGGTGGCGGCGCCGTCGGCCACCGCGGTGACGAGCCCGTTGGGCGAAACGGCCGCCACCGCCGCCTTCGAACTCTGAAACCGCAGACGGTAGAGGCTCGCCGACGCGGTCGACACGCTGACGTTGAGCTGGAGCTGATCACCCGGTTGCATCGCCACTCCCGCCGCGCTCGCCAACTGCAGCGAAATGCCCGTATTGGCCGGCGGCGGCGCGTTCAACAGCTCGGCCGTGCCGGTGCAGCCGAACGAGGTCATCAACAGCAATGGGCCCACCCAATGAAGGGCCGACGTGGTGCGGGTCATGGTGACTCCCAAGATGAGAGAAGCGGGGTCGGTTCAGCACGGCGTGTGCCACCGAAACCGGTGCAGCGGACTTCGTCGCGGTGGTGCCAACCGGTGAATTCCATTGAGCGCTGCGCCAATCGGTCAGCACCTCTTGTCGTCACCGCGTCAGGTGCTCCTGACGCTCGGCGAGGCTCGGTCGCCCACTCGCCTGGTCGAGGTGTTTGCGCTGGAGACGAAGGTTGACGCGGGCAGCTCGGTCGATGCGGGCAGCGCGGGCGACACAGGCAGCTCCGACGCCGGCGATTCTGGAATCGCGGTCGATTCGGGCGACTCAACGACGGAGGGCGTTTCTACATGACCGCTCGAGCTCACCAACACCTGCTCCCACATCACGGGCAGGCGCTCGCCTGGTCGCGGTGTTGCGCTGGAGACGAAGCTCGAGTTCACCGAACGCCGACGCCGACATCACAGGTAGGCACACGCCTGGTCGAGGCGTTGCGCTGGAGACGAAGGCTCGAGTTCACCAACGCCGGCGCGGGCAGGCACTCGCCGGTTCGAGGTGTTGCGCTCGAGACGAAGGCTCGAGCACCGAACTCTGAACAGGTAGGCACTCGCCCGGTCGAGGCGTTGCGCTGGAGACGAAGGCTCGAGCGCACCAACGCCGGCGCGGGCAGGCACACGCCTGTTCGAGGTGTTGCGCTGGAGACAAAGGCTGGAGCTCACCGAACGCCGACGCCGGCTCGCCCGGTCGAGGCGTTGCGCTGGGAGACGAAGGCTCGAGTTCAGCGAAGCCGACATCACGGGCAGGCGCTCGCCTGGTCGAGGCGTTGCGCTGGAGACAAACGCTGGAACGCACCGAACGCCGACGCCGACATCACAGGTAGGCACACGCCTGGTCGAGGCGTTGCGCTGGAGACGAAGGCTCGAGTTCAC
>JBGAIY010000643.1:0-3193 GCA_044225205.1 Myxococcaceae bacterium
TTGAACCCACCGTCACCTTGGCCGACGCCCGCATCGCGGCGAATGCACGGTCGACCCGCGTCAATCGGCCCCGCGTCGTTGGCGCCCCCGTCGACGCCTCCGTCGGCGGTACCGCCGTCGGTGGAGCCCCCGTCGAGACCGCCGTCGGGGTCGTCGGGGCAAGTCTCGAGAAACACGCCCGAATCAACCCCGGCGTCACCCGGCCCGCCGTCTTCAATGGGCAGCTTGGGAGAAACAGAGGCGGCCAGAATGTCCCACCCGACGAGCTTGTAGGTGGCGCCGGAGGTGAGGTTGCGATCAGCGAACGCGACCACGCCCAACGGGTATTCGGGCACCGGCACGCGGCTCACGTCGAGGTACGCCCCGTTGCGAACCACCTTGGGGTCAATGCCCACTTGAAACGTCGTCAAAGGCGAAAAGCCGTTCTTGGTGGCGGCGTACACCGCGAATTGGTCTCGGTTGGGTTGGGCGACGAAAACGAGCGAACCACCGTCGCGCAGGGGGTAGAGCGACAGCCCGGCCGGTGCGGCGGTCAGGGCTCCGGCGTCGGCACTCTCGAGCCCTTCGACCAAGACCGGCTCACCCCCGTCGAGCGAGTCGATGTCCCAACGGTAGATGCCGTCGGTGGTGACCGAGGCGTAGAGCCGGCGGTTCACCGAGTCGACCACCAATGCGTTGACGGGCTTGGGAAAAGTGACGCTCGCGTCGACCGCGGCCCAGTCGAGCTTGCCCGCGTCGAGCGGGTCGTCGAAGAAGGCGACCCGCTTGAGCGTGGTCGAACCGACGTCGAGCCAGGCCTCGAGGCCCCCGTCAGGCACCGCCCACAACGCGACCGCCCCGAACCCGCCCACCGTGACGAAACGAGAACTCACGTCGTACAGCGTGCCCCCGTCGTCGAGCCCGTAGACGAAAATGCCGGCGTTCACGCTCGACGCCACCAACACCGCCGACGGCGCGTACCGAAAGCGGAGCCCGGTCTTCACGTCGACCCCTCGCATCGGCCCCAGCGACACGAATTGGCTCGTGCCACCGTCGAACGCGAACGAAAACAGCCCGTTCGAAATGAAATCGGTGCCGATGACGCGGCTCTGTTTCGGGTTCACCGGGTTGGGGAAGACGGCGACGTCGCCGATGCCCGTAGAAGGAATGGGCAGTGTTTCTGCCGAATAGGGCACCAACTGCGCGCACGCGACGCTGGCCCACAGCACGGTCATCAGTGAAGCGAAGTTCGACACGTCGAGAGCCTCATCTGTTTGGGTGGCTTGCGCAACTCGCGTTCCTCCTTGGTCGACCCGGCGCGAGCCGAAAGTGGCTCAAACACTCTAAACCCAGGTCAATGCCGCCGACCGAGCCTGCGGGCATGGTGGCGGCATGCGAACTGCGCTGGTGACGCTGTGGGGGCGGTGGTCAGCGGGCTCGACGGTGCTGCGCGAGCCGCCGTCACCAGGGGCCGAACCGTTGCGGCACGCGCTGGGGGTGACGGGCGCTCGCTCGGTGCACCGGGTGCACGGGGTCGAACTCGCTGTTCACGACAGCGCCGCCGGCTCGCCCACGAATTCGACCCAGCCGGTACTCGTGTGTCTCCATGCCATTGGTCACGGCGGCGGCGACTTCGCTTTGGTCGAAGCGGCCATGGCTGGCCGGTGGCGCGTCGTGTCTTTCGACTGGCCGGCCCACGGTTTTTCGGGGCCAGACCCCGCCCCGGCGAGCGCGGCGCACTACACCGACCTCTTCGCCGCCCTGGTCGACTCGCTGGGCCTCGAGCGCTTCTTCGTGCTGGGCAACTCCATTGGGGGCGCGGTGGCGCTTCGGTATGCGGCGGCGCACCCCAAGCGGGTTCGAGGGCTGGTGCTCGCGAACCCGGGCGGGCTCGACCCGGGCGCGAGCGGGTGGCTCGGGCGCTGGTTCATCGGTGGGCTGGTCGACCATTTCGAACAGGGCGTTCGCCACGAGGCGCGCTTCGCGCAATGGTTTGCCGATTTCTACAGCGACATTTTGGTGACGCCCGAAGCCGCCGCTCGAAAAGCGGCCATCGTCGCGGCCGGCTACGAATCGGCTCCGGCGCTCGTACAGGCGTGGCGCAGTTTCGCCGAACCCGAGGCCTTTCTCGGCGCCTGGCTGCCGTCGATTCGGGTGCCCGCGCTCGTCACGTGGGCCACGCGCGACCGGTGGGTGAGCTGGTCGCGCAATCGACAGACGATTGATCGACTGCCGAACAAGAAGGTTGTCTTCTTCGACGCCGGCCATTCGGCGTTCTTGGAGGCGCCCGCCGCGTTCGCCGCGGAACTGTCGAGTTTTCTTCATGGTTTTCTTCATGGGCCGTGACGGCCATTCGGCTTTTCTGGTCACGCGTTCGCCGCGGGCCGCGTCTTGGTACACCGCGAATGTCGCCGCTTTCGAACGTGCGGCGGCGCTCAGTGTCATGGAAACGTGAGGTCGCGAAACGGCCGTCAGATGTCGCTCGCGCACATCGTCGAGTCGAACCGATGCCGTTCGTCGTGACTTGCCGACGGTCTCGCCACGAACATCGACCGAGCCCGCCAAAAGGGCCGGCACGGCGTCAATCGTGCGCGTTCGAACTCGCGGTGGCGGTGCGCCCGTCGTCGGCCCCCCGTTGGGCCATCAGTTCTTACGGAGGGAAACAGCCGCGCACCGGCACGCCCGCGTCGGTCACGCCGCCGTCGGGGGCCACCGCGCAGCGCCAGGCGGGCGCTGGCAATTCTTGGCACACCTGGGCGGTGCAGCTCTCGTCGTTGCAGTCGGTCGCGCCGTTGAGGTCGTTGTCGACGCCGTCGCCGCAGGTGCTCTCGCGGCAGGCCGACGCGCCGCACGAAGTGCCCGCATCGCAGGTGGCTCCGCAGCGACCGCAGTTGGCGTTGTCTGACGTCAGGTCGAACCCGTCGTCGACTTGGCCATTGCAGTCGTCGTCGAGCTGGTTGCAGACCTCGGTCGTCGGTTGCACGGTCTGCGCACACACCACGCTGCCGGCGGTGCACGTGAGCGCGCCGGTCTTGCACAGGCCCTGCTTGGTCGTGTCGCAGCCGGCCCCCGCATCGGGAAACGACTCGTCGACGCGCCCGTCGCAGTTGTCGTCGACGCCGTCGCAGAGTTCGACGTCGATGCACTCTCCGAGCTTGTAGCACCGGCCTCCGCCCGAGAACTGCTTGCGGCATTCGTACCCGTCACCGCAGTC
>JBGAIY010000644.1:0-3186 GCA_044225205.1 Myxococcaceae bacterium
GTCGGCGTTCTCGTGGGCCAAGGCCACCGCGTTTCGAAGCCGTTTGTGCACGGCCGACAGGGCAATGGTGACCAGCACGAACGCGCTCACCGGCACGAGCCACGCCAACAACGGGTCGCGCGACGGCACGTTGATGAGCGCGTTGCGCTGCATGGCCATGATGAGCGGCACACCTCCCAAGACCGCCAGCCCGGTGAAAACCAACGCCGTTCTCAGCTCGAAGAGCAGGGCCGCGATGATCTGCACCATGACCAAGCTGTAATAGGCCTGCCCTTCGACGCCTCGGTCGAGCAACGAAATGGGCACCGTCAGAATCGTGACAACGAGCAAGTAGAAGACCGCCACCGTCTTCGGTTTCACCTTTTTGACGAGCGCCCAGCACAACAACTGAAACGACACCATGACCAGGGTGGGCACCAGATGCTCGGTTCGACCCGATGCGAGGCTGCCAATGATCGAAGTCACCGTCGTCACTCCGGCGCTCGCCACCAGCATCGAGCGCAACAGCGCCCGCCCCTCCTCCTCCATCCACCGGGCCGTGCCGACGTTGTCGTCGAAGAAAAAGGCCATTGGCCACAAACCTAAAGGCGAGCGAGCCGGCTCGCGCGCATTTCAGCACAACTTGTATCTATTTGATTTAACGAATGGTTTTATTGTGGCAATGGGTTCGGGAGTGGGTTCGTACTCTCGGAGTGGATACCGTGGCACGACCTGTGATTCGGCAGTGGTTGAACCCCCTGGGCCTTTCGTTGGGCATGTCACTGGGCATGACCGTTCAAGAGACGTCGCACCCTTGGGTCGACGACATTCGCAAGGCGCGCCGGGGCGATTCGAACGCCTTCGCGGCCCTCGTGCGGTCGATGCAGCGGCCGGTGTACGGCCTGTGCCTGCGGCTGTTGCGCACCGAAGGCGAAGCGGCCGAGGTGGCGCAAGAAGCGTTCTTGCGGGCGTACCAGAACCTCGAGAAATACGACGACGCGCGGCCCTTCGACTTGTGGGTCATGACCATTGCCCGCAACCTGTGCCTCGACATTTTGAGGCGCCGCCAGAAGTTGCAGACCGAAGACGTCGAAGACCATTCGCACTCGCTCGATTCGGGTGAGCAGAATGCCGAAGACCGGGCCATTGCGCGGCAAGAGCGGCAGTCGCTCGAAGACGCCATGAACACCTTGTCGGTCGACGACCGTGAAGTGCTGGCGCTCTATTACGTGCAAAAGCGCACCACGAAAGAAATTGCCGAAATCGTCGGAGTGGCGCCCGGCACGATCATGGCGCGCCTGTTTCGCGCTCGAGAAAAACTGCGCCAACGCATGCAACCGGCCGAGCCGCGCAACCAGGGGGCGACCGAATGAGTGACCAACACGAACGAGACGACGTGTTGCTCGACGAACTGTACGCCGAGCTGTCGGCCGACCCGGCCGAGCTGGCCGCGCTCAAAGAGTCGCACCGGTTGCTCGAGCATGACTTGTCGCGGCTGGCCGACCCCATGCCGCCCCCCGACTTTTTGCAGAACGTGATGGCCCGAGTGGCCACGGCCCCGGCGCCGGCGCCCTTGCGCAGCGAAGTGCTGACCGCGGCGGGCATCGTGGCGGTGACGTTGACGTTGGCCACGGTGGCCTACCTGTCGACGGGGAGCATCAAGAGTGATTTCGGGCTCGCGGTTGCCGAGCTCGTTGTTGGTGTGCGCGAGACGTTTGTTGCGATGGGCAGTGCGCTCGCAGCACTGTGGCGAACCGCCGCAGTGCCCATGGTGGCCGCACTGGGGATGACGCTTCTTCTCAGCCTGTTCGGGCTCAAGCGAGTCATGTCGCCAGCTCCGGCGGGTTCCAGGGTGATGTCATGATGTTGACGACGGTGATGCTGGTGGCTTTGGCTGCCAATTCTTCAATTTCGGTGAAGTACGACGGGCCGCTCAACGAAGCCATTCGGCAAATTGCCGACAAGGGCGAGTTGAACGTCATTGTTTCGGCGGGCTTGAACGAGCCGGTGCAAGTGCACTTGTCGAACGTGACGGCCGAAGAGGCGCTGGAGACGCTCGCGAAGGTCTACGGGTTGTCACTTACCCATGAGGGCAAGCTGTGGGTGATTCGCAATGGCCACGACGGAGCGGGAACCAGCGGCGCCAAAGGCGAAGTGGGCAAGGCGATGCCTCCGCTGCCGCCGCTGCCCCCGGTCGCTCCGCTGCCAGCGCCGGTCACCGCCTCGCCCAAGGGCGACCTGCCCGACCCTGACGACATTCGCGACGCGGCCGAACAGGCCCGTGAAGCCGCCGAAGCGGCCCGTGACCGCGCGCAAGAATTGAGAGAACAGGCGCAAGAAGTGGCCCAGGCGCGGCGTGAAGAAGCCGAAGCGCGCATTGAAGAGGCGAAAGCCCGCGCCGAAGAAATGAAAGCGCGCGAAGAGGCCGACCGCGACGTGGTCGCGACCGGCGGGCCCATGGTGGTCAAGAGCGGCACGACCGTCGACACCGCGATCGCCTATGGCGGGCCGGTGATCGTCGAGTCGAACGCGGTGGTCGAGGGCAACGCGGTGGCCTTCGGCGCCGACGTGGTGCTCCAAGACAACGCGGTCGTCGAAGGCGACGCGGTGTCGTTCGGCGGCCGAGTGGTCAAAGAAGGCAACGCCAAAGTGAAAGGCGAAGAGGTGTCGATGGGCAGCACCGGGTTTGGCAAGGCCGTGGCCAAAAACGCCGTGCGAGCCCACGTCGCCGAAGAGAAGAAGATCGAAGAGCAAAAAGCCCCCGGCGCTTCGGTGGGCAGCTTCTTCGCCGGCTTCGCGGTGCTGTTCGGCCTCGGTTTCGTGCTGATGATGTTCGCTCCCCAGCGCATGAAACAGCTCGAGTCGAGCATTCGCCAAGAACCGGTGAAGAACGCGGTCGTCGGCTTCTTGTCGATGATTGCGCTGATACCGGCCACGGTGCTGTTGGTCATCACCATCATCGGCATACCGGTGGCGTTGTTCTTGTGGGTGGCGGCGGCCATCGCGGTGCCGGTGGGGTTGGCGGTGGTCGGCAATTCGCTCGGCTCGGTGGTGCCCACCGGCCGGCTGCGCCGAACCCAAGCGCTGGTGCTCGCCATTGGGGTGTTGCTGGTGATGGTGGCCGCACAGATACCGGTGCTGGGCCCGGCGCTGCTCATCATGGCCACGACCATTGCCTTCGGCGCCATGGTGACCACCCGCCTCGGG
>JBGAIY010000052.1:0-9450 GCA_044225205.1 Myxococcaceae bacterium
CATGGGGTTGACGCCCAACGACTGACCGAGGCCGATGCTCTGCGACGCCCCGCCACTGCCTGCGGTTTGATTCACGTAGGCGGTGTTGGGCGCGTACATGACGTTCAAGTCGACCGACATGGTGAACTGCCCGCGGCGGTCGAGGTTGACCTGGCGGGGCCCGGTGCCGAAGCCGACCTTGAGGTTGAGGCCGGGCATGAAACCCGACGCCGCGAAAGCACTCTGAGTCGCGCTGCTGTTCGAGCCGCTGACCGACGCGCCCTGCGTGACGCCTGCCCAGCCGCCCCACCCGAGCTGGGGGCCTCCCGCGACGAAGAAATTATCTCCGACGCTCAGCTCGGCGTTGACGCCGATGAACCAGAACCCCGACGCCGAAACCGACAGCGAGCCGCCGCTGGAGCTGACCGAACCACCGAACCCGATGCCCGCCTGTCGACCAACGCGCGCGTAGGCATTGAACATGGGGTTGAAGGTCGCACCGATGCGCCCCTCGGCCGCCCACGCCAACTGCGGCCCAGGCATGAAGGCCCCCAGCCCGGTCGCGGCGCCAAACCGAATGCCAATGGCCGGGGCGGTCGCAGCGGGGGCTGGGCCGACGGGTGCGACCGGTACCACCGCTTGGGCTTGAGCAAACGACGGCAGCGAGAGCAGCGTCAGCAGCGCGAGACTTTTCATGTTGGGGGAGCTCCGAGGTGGGGTGCGCTCCTGACGCGAAGGGGCGCCACAAATTCAACTGAGACGCACCGCCTGCGGTGGTTGCGAAACCCACCCCTCACCTCGAAATGGGCCTGATCAGCTCGACGGTACTGGCACTCGTCAAAGACGAGTAACCCAGCCGAAACTACGGCCTCAACGAGGCAATGGCCGCGGCGTAGTCTTTCGCGCGAAACACGTGGTTGCCCGCGACGAGCACGGTGGCGCCGGCGGCGACGACGTGCTTGGCCGTATCGGCGTTGATGCCACCGTCGACTTCGATGTCGACCCCAGAAAGCCCGCGCGCATCGAGCTGTGCGCGCAGCCGCCGCACCTTGTCGACGGTGGCGGCGATGAACGACTGCCCGCCGAAGCCGGGGTTCACCGACATGAGCAACACCTGCGTCACTTCTCCCAGCACCTCTTCGATGGCCGACAGCGGCGTCGAAGGGTTGAGCACGACCGACGGCTTGGCGCCGGCATCGCGAATTTGGTGCAGGGTGCGGTGCAAATGCGGGCAGGTCTCGGCGTGCACGGTGATGGTGGTCGCGCCGGCCTTCGCGAACTCGCCAATGTATTTTTCGGGTTCGACAATCATCAAGTGCACGTCGAGCGGCAGTGACGTGGCGCGCTTCACCGCTTCGACCACCACCGGGCCGATGGTGATGTTCGGCACGAAGCGGCCGTCCATCACGTCGATGTGAACGGCGTCGGCCCCGGCTTTCTCAATGGCGCGCACCTCTTCGGCCAAGCGACCAAAGTCGGCCGACAATATCGAAGGGGCCACTTTCACCGTGTGCGTCGTCATTGCCTCTCCTGCGCAGGGTCGAGCGCGCGATACATCATGCGAATGGTTTTTTCTCGGCTGGTGCCGCCGAGCGGCATGGGCTGCAGGTCGTCGTAAGGCGCCAAGTCGGCCCCTGCGGTGAGCGCGGCGACGGTCTGGTCGACCGACTGGCCCGACGCGCGGGCGGCGCGCACGAGCGCCTCGACCGCGACCAAGTACTGGTACAGGTGCTCGACGTCGGCGCGCGACATGACGTCGCCGTGGCCGGGCAAAACCCGAACAAAATCAAGCATCAGCAGCCGGCCGAGGGTCTTCTGGAGCGCGAGCACGTTGCCGCCCGCGACTTCGTCGATGCGAGGCTCGAAGCCGTTGACGACCAGGTCTCCGGCAACGAGCAACTTGCGCCCGACCAGCAACGCCACGAGGTCGCCGTCGGTGTGACCTGGGCCGAGGTAGGCGATGTGCACGGTCTCGTCGGCCAGCTGCAAGTCGAGCGTTCGCTCGACTTCGATGAAGGTGGCGTGGGCGCCTTCGGCCTCGAGCCGCTGCCGGGTGCGCGGGTGTACGACGACGGCCCCCGCGCGCGGGTAAAGCGCCAGCCCGCCGGTGTGGTCGAGGTGTGAATGGGTCAGCAACAAGCGCTGCACCCGGCGCGAGAGTTCGTCTTCGACTTCGTGGCGGAGCTGGCGCGCCATGCCGCCGAACTTCACGTCGGCGACGAAGGCCTCGGCGCCGTGGGTGAGCACGAGCGAATTGCCGCCGCCTCCCAAGAACACCAGCACGCGCTCGTCGAGCCGCCGCTTTTCGACGCGCAGAAACATTTGGGCCGCGCAGCCCGCGAGCAGCGACGCGGCGACCACAGTGCCGAGCAAACGCGCGTTCATGACAGAACGTGCCCAACCGGCTGCGAGGGGCGCTGGCGCAAAAGCATGACCCCACCGTGTACCACGCGGGCCGCTGCAAAGGGCCACGGCCCACGGTGACCCACCTGCCCCTCCAAGACTTTCTTGGGCGGGGCGGCGTCTTTGGGTTTGCAGACCGGCCGGGCGGGGAGGAACATCACCCCCCGTGGCCGACTTCAACGAAGAGAAGACCTCGCCGTCGGTGAGCCCGTTGCAAGCCGCCATGCGGCGCGTGAACAAGCTCAACGCGGTGCTCGAAGTCGCCAAAGCCATGACGGCGGCGCACGAGCTCGACTCGCTGTTGCCGCTCATCTTGAAAGAGGCCGCGCGGGTCGTCGAAGCCGACCGGTGCTCGCTGTTCATTCTCGACCGGCACCGCAACGAGCTGTGGTCGCGGGTCGCGCAAGGCACGAAGCGAGAAATTCGGCTGCCCCTGGGCCAGGGCATCGCGGGCTCGGTGGCGCAGAGCGGCACCGTGGTGAACTTGAAAGACGCGTACGCCGACCCGCGCTTCAACCGCGACTGGGACGCGAAGAACGCCTACCGCACCTCGAGCATTCTGTGCGTGCCCATGCGCGACGCCCGGGGCGAAGTGACGGGCGTTCTCCAGGCACTCAATTCGGTGCACGGCGCGTTCGACAGCGAAGACGAAGAACTGATGTTGGCGCTCGGTGGCCAAGCGGCGCAGGCCATTGAGAACGCCATGCTGCACGAAGAAATCAACCAGCTCTTCGAGGGCTTCGTACAAGCCTCGGTGGGCGCCATCGAGTCGCGAGACCCGACGACGGCTGGCCATTCAGGTCGGGTCGCGGCGCTGACGGTGTCGTTGGCCCAAATGACCGAGCGCGCGCCGGGCGGCCCGTACCGGGGGCTCACCTTCAGCTCAGACCAAATTCAAGAAATTCGGTACGCGTCGCTGTTGCACGACTTCGGCAAAATCGGCGTGCGCGAACCGGTGTTGGTGAAGGCCGAAAAGTTGTACCCACACGAGCTCGAGTTGCTCAAACACCGGTTCGAATTGGCGCGCCGCGACCGCCAGGTGGCGTCGCTCCAACGCAAGGTCGAAGCGCTCAAGGTGCGCGGAGCCCGAGAAGTCGACGCGATCGAAGCCGAAGAGCAAGCCCACCTCGCGGCCGCGCTCAAAGAAATCGACGACGCCTTCGAGTTCGTTCTTCAGGCGAACCGGCCGACCGTGCTCGCCCAGGGTGGCTTCGAGAAACTCACGGGGTTGTCGAGCATTGGGTTTGAAGACTCGCGGGCCCGGGCGCAGGTGCTGCTCACCGCCGCCGAGGTGCAAGTGTTGTCGATACCGCGGGGCTCGCTGTCGGCGGCCGAGCGGCGCGAAATTGAATCGCACGTCACCCACACCTACCGCTTTCTTTCGCAAATACCGTGGACGCGAACACTCAAGGGCGTGCCCGAAATTGCCTACGCGCACCACGAGAAGCTCGACGGCAAAGGCTACCCGCGTGCCATCAACACCGCGCACATCCCCGTGCAGTCGAAAATGATGTCAATTTCAGACATTTACGACGCCCTGACCGCGAGCGACCGCCCCTACAAGAAGGCCGTGCCCCACGTCATGGCGCTCGACATTCTGAGCAAAGAAGCGGCGAGCGGCCAGCTCGACCCCGAACTGCTCAAAATATTCATCGAAGCCGACGTGCCGAACGTCGCGCTCCCGACCAAGTAGCGGCCTTCGAATCAACAGCAACTTCAGCAGATTGTGGTGCCGTCGTGCCCAAGCCGTGCGATCGTCGGGGGCAGTGAATCGACCGACCGGGTCGCCGTCAGGTCTGCATCACCCGCCGTTCCTCGCCTCCCCGAAAAAGGGCCGCCATGTTCCGCTCGTTGATGTTCGCCGCTTTCGTGTTCTCGTCTGTGGTGTTCGCCGACTCGGTGAACCGTTCGTTGAAAACCGCGGCCGATTCGGTCGAAGACGCGTACGACCGAACGCAGCGCGCCCGGGCCCATTGCCGGCAGACCATTGGCCCGCAGCTCGACGCCCTGGTCGACCGGGTCGACGACTTGCGCAAAAACCCGAGCGGCCAGCTGCTCGGTGAAGTCAAGGGCAGCCTCAGCTCGGTGGGCATGGCGGCGCCGGTGGCGGGGTGCCCGGTCGAAGTGAACGACGACATTCAAAAAGCGGTCGAAGCGCTCGAAGACGCCCGCGTGTCGATGTGGAACAGCCGGGGCAACGGCCGGGGCGACGGGAGAGGCGACGACCGCCGCAACCGCCGCAAGGGCGACGACCCCGTCGTCTCTGACCTGAACGACTTCGCGCAAATGTCGCCGCTGCAGGTGCAACCCAACGCCGCCTTCGAAGGTGAAGCGGCGGTGCGGGTGTCGGTGCCCGAGCTGCGGCTCTACAACCTGCAGGGGCGCCAGTTCTACCTGGGCGCGCGGTTTCGCTCGTACGAAGGCGAATGGAGCGAGTGGACCACGACGCAGGTCTGGTCGGTGCCCAACAACGCCTTCGTGTGGAAAAACGCGTTCAACCACTTCTTTCGCTATTCGACGCTCGCCGAAGACGACTTCAGCCAAGGCCGCTTCATGGCGCACGTGTCGGTGTTCGACCAAGACGGCCGCGAGCTCGCGTTTCGCGAGGCCTCGTTTCGGGTGAGGCTGCCGCAGTTGCCCAACGCGCCGCCTCCGGTGGTGGTGCAACCGCCGCCGGTCGTCATGGCGCGCGACTGCGGCACCGGCCCGCAAGACCCGGGCTGCCAAATGGTGCGCGACGGCCAATACCCGATGGACCGCGACGTCTTCGGCGGCGTGATGCAGGCGATTCGTGGCAATTCGAGCGAAATGATGCGGGCGCAAGCGGTGCAAGCCATGCTGGCGCGCAACTACCTCACGGCGCTGCAGTTGATGCGCGTGCTCGATTCGTTCGAAAGCGAAATGATTCGCGTGAAAATGGCCGAAATCGCCGCGCCGCACGTCGTGAACCCGCAGCACGCGCTGGGCTACGCCGCGAAGTTTCGCTCGAACATCATGGCGCAGGGGTACACCCAGCTCATGTCGCAGCAGCCCCAAGGCACGGCGCCGGGCGCCCCGCCGGTCGTGGTGCAAATGCCGCCGCCCGGCTACCGGCCGCCGCCTCCGGGCGTGGTCGTGGCGGTGCCGGCCCCCGTCTACCGCGACTGCGGTACCGGCAACGACCCCGGCTGCACCATGGTGCGCAACGGCCACGAGCCGATGGACGCCGCCACCTTCAACGGCGTGCTCACCTCGCTGCGAGGCACGGCCAACGAGCTGATTCGCGAGAGCATGTGCGAGAGCTTCGTGAACGCGAATTATCTCACCGCGGCGCAGTTCGGCATGGTGCTCGACCTGTTCAGCGGCGAAATCACCCGAATGGACGTCGCTCGAAAAGCGGTGACCCATGTGGTGAACCCGCAGCACGCCCTGGGCTTCTCGACCAAGTTTCGCAATTCGATTTACGCGAACGACTACGCCGAGCTCATCGCTTCTCAGCGTTGAGCGCGCCGGCGCTGGCCATGCGCTGTCGCAGCGTCGTGACCGCGAAATAGAAGACCTGCACGGCGCCAAAGTCGATGGCGTCGTTGTCGTGGAGCACCGTGGGCTGCCTCACCTTGGTGCCGTTCACCCACGTGCCGTTCGAGCTGCCCACGTCGCTGACTTCGGCGTGGCGCTCGCGCCAGTCGAGCCGGGCGTGGTGGTTCGACACCGTGACTTCGTCAATGACGAGGTCGCAGTCGGGAGCGCGCCCCAACAAGAACGAGTCGGTGTCAGACAAGGGCGGCAAGGTCGCCACCCACAGTTCTTCGAAGTCGAGCACCGAGGGCGCTTGGCGCGAGGCCATGGGCTGGGTCGACGTCGGGCCGCTCGGGGTCGGGGCTGGTTTCACGGTGGGGGTGATCGGCCGCTGCACCAAAACGAACGGGCCCAGCTGGCGAGCGAACGCGGCGTCGTCGAGCCGCCGCGCCAATGCCTTGAGCTCTTTGACCGAAAGCACCAGACCAGCGTACCCCCGCGGGGCGCCTTCGAGCCACCCAGGTAGTCAAGCCTCGACGCCTCGCCCACGCACACCCACCTGTTCGCCCGCACTCGAAGGCCCAGTGGCCACCGGTCGCGAAGAGCGGCCCAACTCCCAAAACATGGTAGTTTTCGCGCGGGGGCATTTTTGAGCCAACGTTCGTTCACGAATCTGGCCGACCGGCTGCCGGTCATCGCGTTTGAAGCCGACGCGCGGGGCGCTTGGCGGTGGGTGAACGCGCAGTGGTGCACCACCACGAACCAAAACGCTCTCGACGCGCTGGGGGCTGGTTGGCTTTCGGCGGTACACGCCGACGAGCGCGGCCGAGTCGAGCGCGAGTGGTCGACCCACTGCGCTTCAAGGCACGAAGTCGAAATCGATTTTCACGTCACCGCGCCCGACGGTTCGACCCGGTGGCTGCAGCTGCTCGCGAAGCCGTTCGACGAAGCCCCGGGTGGTTTTTCGGGCGTCGTCATCGACCGAACCCGCCAACGCGCCGCCGAAACCGAAGTCAACCGCCTCGCCGCTCGGAGCCGGGCGCTCATCGCCTCGCTGCCCGACTTCTTGTTTCACTGCGACCAAACGGGCCGGTTTCTCGACTTTCACGCGCCGTCGAATGACCTGTTGGCGGTACCGCCCGAAATGTTCTTGGGCCGGCCCATGAGCGAGGTGATGCCGCCGGGCGTGGCCGAGCAGTCGATGGCGGCGCTCCGCGCGGCCGAGCGAACCTCGCACATTCAGCGCTTCGAGTACCCGCTCGACGGGCGCGACTTCGAGGCCCGAGTGGCGCCGATGCCGGGGCACGAATTTCTGTTCGTCGTACGAGACGTTACCCAGCGCAAGAAGTTCGAGACCGAGCTCATCGCCGCGCGAGAACAAGCGGTCGGCGCGTCGCGGGCGAAGAGCCAGTTTCTGGCCAACGTGAGCCACGAAATTCGAACCCCGCTCAATGGCATTTTGGGCGTCACCCAGCTCTTGCGCACCATGGCGCTCCCGCCCGAAGCTTCTGAATACTTGAACGTGTTGCAGGGGTCGGGCGAGTCGTTGCTCGACATTGTCAACGACGTGCTCGACTTGTCGAAAATCGAAGCGAACCACCTCGAGCTCGAGAGCGAAGTGTTCGTGGTCGAACACCTGGTCACCAAAGCCGTGGGCGCCTTCTTTCACCAGTGCCAGAAGAAGGGCCTCACGTTCGACTGCGAAGTGGCCGAGACGGCCAAGGGCGCGAGCCGGGGCGACGCGGCGCGGCTGCGGCAAGTCATCACGAACTTGGTGGGCAACGCCGTGAAGTTCACCGACGAGGGCCGGGTGACGGTGCGGGTCGAGCGCGAGCACGAGACCTTGGTGCTGACCGTCAGCGACACCGGCCCGGGCATCGCGCCCGAGCGGCAGAGCGCCATTTTCGAGCCCTTTGTGCAAGGCGACGGGTCGATGGCGCGGCGCTACGGAGGCACGGGGCTCGGGCTGACCATCAGCCGCCGGCTCGTGCAGTTGATGGGCGGCGACATTCACGTCGACAGCGAAGTCGGCCAAGGCAGCACGTTTCGGGTACGAATTCGCTCGGCGCCCGTCGTCATTGAGCGTGACGAGCCGGCGTCGGTCACGCGGTCGAGGCTGGCGCAGAAGACGATGCGGGTGCTTTTTGCCGAAGACAACGACGTCAACGCTCGCTAGACGACGGCGCATCTCGAAAAGCTGGGGCACCGCGTCGAAGTCGTGGGCAACGGGCAACAAGCGCTCGACCGGTTGCACACGACCCTGTTCGACCTCGTGCTGATGGACGTTCAGATGCCGGTGGTCGACGGGCTCGAAGCCACCCGCCGAATTCGCCAACGCGAACGGGTCACCTCGCGCCACGTGCCCATTGTCGCGCTCACCGCGAACGCCATGCGAGGAGACGACCTGCTGTGCCTGTCAGCGGGAATGGACGCGTACTTGCCCAAGCCCGTCACCGTCGACGCGCTCAAAGACATGCTCGTGTGGTTTGGCAACCACGACACGCCGTCTCCGCCTCGGCAGACCTGACCTCGGGTGCACCCAGCGGCCCACGTGTTACCGGGCGAGGCGCTCTCGAAGCTCGCGCGCGGTGGGCACCCGGCCCTCGAGCGCGAGCATCGCTTTCTGCTGGTCGACCAAGCGCGCGTTGAGGGGCCCAGCGTCACGGCGCAAGTCGAACGCGGCCCCCACCACGCGTTCATTGAACGGGCCCAGAACGCCCACCTTCTGGAGCAACCAACTGAGGGTTTCAGCGACGCGCCCCACCGCGCCCGGCTGCAAGACGGCCTCACCGGCGTTCTTGCGTTCGAACACTTCGCGCGACGCGGCTTCACGCGGTCGCACCACCCGAACCAACGCGGGGTTCATGCCTTCGGCGATGGTGGCAAAGCGGCTGTCTTTCGCGAAGTCACCGGGCAACGCCATGGTGGTGTTCGGCATGCCCGCCCGCCTCGCGTACGCCGCCATGCCGGGTTCGAGCGAGGTGCGGGTTTCGGGGTAACCCGCCCCCAGCAAATGCCCGGTCAATTCGGCGCAGTCGTAGCGGCTCGCGTCGTTGTCGTCGAGCCAGCTGTCGTACCCAATGGGCATGCGCCCCTTCAGTTCGGCGACGGTGCGTTCGATGTTGGCGACCGCGGCGGCGCGCTGGGCCGGGTCGGCGACCCGCAGCACCACGGTGCGCGCGTTTTCGGCGACGACGTCGTCAGACGCGGGGGTGATTTGCACCCCCACGGGTTCTTTCGATTCGACCAACAGCACCTTTTGGGTCACCGGGTCGCGGTAGGCGAGCGCGACGTGTGAATAGGGCGACGCCGCGGCGCCCGAGGCGACTTCTTGCACCTCGGTGTACACGGCAGAATCGGAGACGCCGCGCACGAGCACGAGGTCGCCCGTCTGCAACGACTGCACACCCTCGAACCCTGGGGCGCGGCGGTACCAGCCGGTCGGTTGCCCGCTCGCCAGCCGCGCCACCTCACTCAGGTCGTGCAGCGTGCGCACCCGCGCGTCACGGGTGGCAGAAGGCGGCACGAGCCGTTCGCGTTCGGCCCAGTCTCCCAGCGCGTCGGCCAACA
>JBGAIY010000052.1:9484-10682 GCA_044225205.1 Myxococcaceae bacterium
CCAACAGCACCCGCCCGGGCCCCGACAGCGAGGGCAACCACGCGGTGACTTCGCCTTCGGCGCGCTCGAGGCTCACGCGCTGCAGGGCCTTGACCCGCGCGGCGACCTCGGCGGGCGAAGGGGTCTCCCCGACGGTTTGAGGCGCCAGGTCGCGCACGGGCGCCGCCGCCCCGACTGGCGACGAGCGACCGACCGCTGGCGATGCAACCCGCTGAACCACGATGTGCCTCTTGAAACAGAGTTCGAAGCCCCGCAGTGTCGCACGACCGCGCACATCATCGCCAGCCGGTTTCAGTACCCAGCGAAGGGTGTCTTTTCGAGTGCACGCTTTCGCAACCGTTGAGAGTTTCAGGCGAATTTATTGCGCCTTGAACTCGACGCGGGTGGCTCGCTGCGCCTTCACCCACTGGGCCACTTCGTCGATTTCGGCGTCGGAGCTGACGGCGATGCAGCCCCACGTCCAGTCTGATTCGACGTTCGAATGGCCGGCGTCTTTCGACGGGCGCGGCGGGCCGTGGAGGCCAATGGCCCAAGCGGAGAACCGCTTGGGGGCCGGGTTTTCAAGGCCGATGAAGAGGTGAAATTGCGCAGAAGGGCGCGGCGGGGTCAGGGTGAAGACCCCCAGCGGCGTCACCGCCCAGCCAATTCGCTGCGCGATGGGCACGGCGCCGCCTGAGCCGATGGCGACGTCATAAGCGTGCGCGACTTCGCCCGCGGCACACAGCACCATGCGGTGTGACCCGGTCGCTACGACGATGGCGGCCCCCTTCGGCGGGCAGGCCGGGTCGGCCGACAGGAGCAGCGGCAGAAGCACGGAGAACGGCATGATCGGGCATAACACGGCGAGGGGCCGCCCGGTTCCATGGGCGCGGTATGAAACGAGCGGCGAGTGCGTTGAGGGCGAATGCAAATGACGCGAAGGTCGGTCTGTGCGGTCGTGATGGGGCTCTTGACGGCCACGGGTTGTGCGCACGAAGTGCACGCGCGTTCGACGGGCGAAGTGGCCCAACTGGCGAACGACGTGGGCGACACCGAGCGCCGCTTCGCGAAGGCGATGGCCGACCGCGACCCGGCCGCCTTTCGCGCATTGCTCTCGGCCGAAGCGACTTTCGTCGGCCGCAAGACGCTGCATGGGCCCGACGAAATCATGGCGGTGTGGGCGAAGTTCTTCGAGGGGCCCCGCGCTCCGTTTTCGTGG
>JBGAIY010000052.1:10698-25964 GCA_044225205.1 Myxococcaceae bacterium
TCGGGCACGTTGGCCTTCACGACGGGCCCGGTCAAAGACCCCGAAGGTCAGGTGGTGGCCGACTTCAGCTCGATTTGGCGGCTCGAAGCGGGCGGTTGGCGCATCGTGTTCGACCACGGCTGCGACCGCTGCCGCTGCCCCGCCGAGCCGTAAAACGGCGCCACTGACGACGCCCGCGGCACGCATGACCGGGCACATGTGCTTGGCCTCGAAAGCCGGGCACGACGACGTTCGCGCACGCATGGTCGAACGAGAACGCCACGGTTCGAACTCCGACGCCCGCTGGGAAATCTAGACGAGTGGCACGACCTGGTGGTCGAGACCTTGGTGCTGCTCAGCCGAAGTCTGGGAGCGACCCTCGCCGCCCTCGACCGGCACTTCACCCCGCCGGGCTGCCAGGCGGCGTCGAGCCGGTCACGCCCTGACGAGGTCAGCCGCCCGCGTCGACGACGCCGCCGTCAGCCAAGCACCGGCCGAGGTCGTCGAACGTGCCCGCTGGGCAAGCGCAACAGCCCGAATACACCACGGGCTGCCCACACGCCGAGCGGCAGGTGAAGGCGCGCACGCACTCAGCGCTCTCGCACGAATTCTTGGCGCCGCAGCCCGACGACAACGCGCCCAGCGCCAGCACCGCGGCCCAGCGAAGAATGGTCATGCCGGCTGGCGGTGCAAGCGCATGGCCAGGCCACCGTCGTGAAATTCGGCAGGCCTGGGGCCTTTTGAGGGCTCGGGCTTCGTCAGAATTCTGTGGCCCACCGACGACCAAGTCGCAGACGCGGGCGGTAACACTCGCTTTGGCGGCGTTTCCGCACTACACCCCACGGCCGTTTCGAACTCGTTTGGGGAGTGCCCGTGTCGACCGACACCACCGCAGAAACTGAGAGCTCGTTTACCGAAGAACTGTTGGGCAAAGAGCTGGTGAACGCTCCGGCGTTCAAGCGCTTTCGCGCCTGGCCGGGCGAATTTCGCGCGACCTTGGCGTCGGTGATTTTGGGCTCGCTGGTGCTGATACCGTTCTTGGGGTCGGTCGGCCTGTGGGACCCCTGGGAAGGCCACTACGGCGAAGTCGCCCGCGAAATGATTCAGCGCAACGACTACGTGCACCCCTATTGGGAAAACGCGTGGTTCTTCTCGAAGCCCGCCTTCACCATGTGGATGCAGGCGTTGGGCATGCAAGGCGCGTCGGGGGGCCCGGTGTTCGCGCTCGTGCTCGGCCTGTTGCTGCTCGGCGGCGCCGGCTACCTGTGGGTCGTCAAGTCGAAGCGGGGCGAGAACCCGCTGGCCGAATTTCAAGGTTCGCTGTTGGCCGTGCCGGGCGGCATTTTCGCGCTGCTGGGCTTGCTGGGCTTCACCCAGCGGCTGCCCTGGCGTTTCGCCGGCGTGGCCGGAGGCGACGGCGCCCTGCCCCTGTTCACCGAGTGGGGCTTTCGGCTGCCCTTCGCCGCGTTTTCGATTCTGGCGCTCGCGTTGTTGACCTACGCGCTCGCCCGCACCGTCAATGTGCGCGCCGCCATGGCCACGGCCCTCGTGTTGCTGACGATGCCGCTGTACTTCTTGGAGTCGCGTCAGGCCATCACCGACATCCCCATCATCAGTGCGACGATTTGCGGCATTGCCTGCGCGTTGGTCGGCTTGTTCGACGAACAGACCAAGCACCGCAGCGAATGGTGGTACGGCTCGTGGGTCTTCTTCGCCATCGCCACGCTCGCGAAAGAATTGCTCGGGTTCGGCATACCGATGGTGGTGTTCGTGCTGTTCTACATCATTAGCCATTTCCACTGGTAGGGCAAGGCGGAGAAAGAGCACGCGCAGTGGTTCGTGAAATACGCGGTGCGGCCGTTGGGCATGGGCCTCGCGGTCGGCCTGGTGGCGGGTGCCGTGGCGTACAGCGTCGGCAAGGCGCGGGGCACCAACTTCATGGCGCTGCCGGTCATCAACAACCGGCCGCTCATCGACGCTCCGGGCTGGCTCGGCATCATGTGGGGCAGCTTGGTGTTTTGGGTCGTGTCGACGGTGCTCATGGGCCGCATCAAGTCGTTGCCCGGGCGGCCTCCGAAGCTGTGGCAAATTTGTTACGACGCGCGGCTCGGCACCGGCATTCTGGTGTTTCTCGCGGTGTGCCTGCCTTGGTACTACGAGATGTTCACGTTCTGGCGTGTCGACGACGAATCGAAGCTGTTCTGGTACCGCGTCATCATTCACGACAACTTCGCCCGGCTCACCTCGGGCGTGCACACCACGACGCCCGGCGGCACCTTCACCTACTTCATTGAGCAGGGCGGCTACGCCATGTTCCCCTGGGTGGCGTTGATACCGGGGGCGCTGGCCACGGTGGCGCGGTTCAAGATTCGCGGCGGCAAGTCGGCCGACTTCGTGGGCGTCATCGCCGTCATTTGGTTCACGGTGACCTGGGCGATGATCGGCGCCTCGGCGACCAAGTTTCACCACTACGTGTTTCCCATGTTGCCGCCGTTGGCGATTCTCATTGGCATTTTCATCGACAAGCTGTGGGTCGAAGGGCTCGAGGTGCACGGCATGGCGCTGTTGCTCGGCGTGCCGATCTTCTTGTTGGTGGGCAAAGACATTTCGGCGACGCCGAAGAACTTCACCGACTTGTTCGTCTACAACTACGACCGGCCGTACCCGCAGTTCTTGGTCGACCGGCCGGTGGTGGGCGGCAACAACCTCAAGCAACTGTGGGCGCTCGGGTTCACGTTCGTCGGCGGGTTGCTGGCGCTCTTCGCGTTCATGCG
Organism: Myxococcaceae bacterium; assembly: GCA_044225205.1. GTDB lineage: Bacteria > Myxococcota > Myxococcia > Myxococcales > Myxococcaceae > JAEUJT01. The sequence continues at coordinate 13,452 of JBGAIY010000052.1, forward strand.
CGCGAAGGTGTCGTTCTTCACGACCGCGCTCGCGGGCGTCATGGTGTGGGCGCTGTGGTTCAACTGGTCACACTGGGTTGACCTCTCGCACCAGTGGACGCAGCGCGACCAGTTCTGGCGGTACTACACGAATCGCCGCCCGGGCGAGCCCATTGCCGCGTTCTTGATGAACTGGCGCGGAGAGACGTTCTATTCGCGAAACACGGTCAAGCAGATCAAAGACAACGCGAACGTCGGCATGCAGAACTACGCGCAAATGCCCGGCCGCAAGTGGGCGTTGGTCGAACACAACCGCCTCGGCATTCTCAAAGGCGCGGTCGGCGACAAGAACGTCACCGTCATCGACAAAGACCTGAACAACAAGTTCGTGCTCGTCACCATTGAGTGACCCCGTCAGGGCGACGGCGATTCATTTGCGCCGCCGCCACCCCGGGGCACACAATGCACCCCAGTGACTCATTCTTCTGGCGGTGGCGGCATTCGGGTCGACGGGCTGGCCAAGCACTTCGGCCGGCGCGTCGCGGTCGAAGGGCTGCACTTCGAAGTGAAACCCGGTGAAGTCTTTGGGCTTTTGGGGCCCAACGGCGCCGGCAAAACCACGACGGTGCGCATGCTGACGGGGCTGCTCGGGCCTACGGCCGGGCGCGCCGAGGTGTGCGGGCAACCGATACCCGTCGTGGGTGACGGCAGCGCGCTGCGCCAGCGGGTCGGCCTGTTGACCGAGCAGCCGGGCTTGTACGACCGGCTCACCGCCGAAGAGAACTTGCGCTTCTTCATGCGGCTGCACGAGCTCGACGAGGCGAAGGCTTTTGTGTTGGCGCGCAAGTACCTCGAGCGCTTCGGCCTGGGCGGCCGGCAACACGAACCGGTGGGCGGCTTTTCGAAGGGCATGCGCCAGAAGCTGGCCATCGTTCGAACGCTGGTGCACTCGCCCGACGTCATATTTCTCGACGAGCCGACGTCGGGGCTCGACCCCCAGTCGGCCCGCACGGTGCGTGACGCGGTGGCCGAGCTCGCCGCCGAAGGGCGAACGTTGGTCTTGTGTTCGCACAACTTGGCCGAAGTCGAACGGCTCTGCACCCGCGTGGCGGTCATCAAAAACCGCTTGCGCACGGTGGCCGCGCTGACCGAGCTGCGCCGCGAGGGGCTCGCGCTCGAAGTGAGCGTCGAAGGAGACGCGAGCCGCTGGCTGCCGACCCTCGCCGCCCTGCCCTTCGCGCCCCAAAGCCAACACGAGGGCTCGAAGTTGAAGGTCATGTTGCAGAACGAAGTGCAGGCGCCCGACGTGGTGCAGGCGCTCGCCGCGGCCGGGGCTCGCATGCATTCGGTCGTGCGGGCGGCCAGGCCGCTCGAAGAGGCGTACCTCGAACTGGTGCGCGAAGAAGACGAAGACGAAGCCGAGGCCCCATGAACTTTCGCTTCGCCCGCGTGCTCGCCGTGCTGTGGAAAGACCTGCTCGACCTGCGCAAGAACAAAGGCCTGCTGTATTCAATGGCGGCCTTGCCCATCGTCATCGTCGTGATGCCCATTGGCGTCGTGTACGCGTACGTGTCACGGCCCGACGACACCAACTTGCGCGTCATGGCGCAGTACTACGACACCACGGTGCAAGCCGCCGACTCGGTGCACTTTCTGGTCGAGAAGGTGCTGAGCGACTGGTTCGTCGTCTACTTGGTGATGCCGGTCTTCATACCCATTCTCATTTCGTCGCACGCGGTGGCCGGTGAAAAAGAGAAGCGCACGCTCGAGCCACTGTTGGCGTCTCCGGTCACGCCCCTCGAATTGGTGGTGGGCAAGAGCCTGGCGTCGCTCGTGCCCAGCGTGTTGATTTGCCTGCTGGCGTTCGCCTTGCTGTGTGTCGGTGTCGACCTCGTCGCTCGGCCGTTGAACGCGGGGTTGGTGTTGCCGAACGCCATGTGGCTGTTTGGCGTGTTGGTGATCGCGCCGCTCTTCGCGTTCTTCGGCAATGGCGTGGCGGTGCTCATCAGCGCCCGGGTCGGCGACGCGAGAACCGCGCAGCAAATGTCGGGGTTGTTGGTGCTGCCGCTCATCGGCTTGGCCGCGGGTCAGTTCGGTGGGTGGCTCAAAGCGGGGTTCGCGTACTACGCGCTCATCGGCGCGCTCGTGCTGGTGCTCGACGTCATCATTCTGTTCGCGGCGCGACGGTTGTTCGACCGGGAACGGCTCATGTCGCGCTGGGGGTAGCACCCCCTGCTTCGCGTTGGGCTGCCACGCCCCGTGACAGCACCATCGACGCTGCGCCCTGCCCCAGGCAGCAAAGTTCGGAAGGACGACAGGGGGTTCGCTCGGGGCGCGGGTCGGGCCTGGCCCAAGCCGCCGACGTCAGCCTTCGGTGGCCGGCGGCTCGTAGGTGAAGACGACGCCGTGGGTCACGTTCGTACCGTGTCGCGCCATGAGCCAGCCGGTCGCGCTCAACGACAGACCCGGCGCCAGCGGGGCCCCGTCGGGCGACACCGCGAACGTGCCACCGCGAGGCACCGACGGCGGGAGCGTGTCGTTCAAGTCGAAAGGCTGCTCGGCGGAGACGGTGAGGTCGCCGACGTGCCAGGCCGAATCGGCCCCGGCGTCGAACAGCAACGCCCCGACCCCACCGGCCAGTGCGAGGTGCAACGCGGTTCGGCGGGTCAACCGGCGCGCTTCAGTGGAGGTCGTCATAGGTGAACCTCAAGTCGGAGACCGAGGCGACCCCGGCGTCGGCGGCGGCCGTGAGTCGGCCGGTTTGTCGGTCGAGCGTGACGCCGGCCGGCAGGCTCGGCAACGCAGCCCCGGTGTCGGGGTCGACGGGCAACACGTCGAAGACGCCTCCGGTCAGGGTGCCTGGAGGCAACGTGGGCGCCAACTCGGCGGAGCCCCCGGGGCTGAGCGAAATGGTCGGTATCACCCAAAGCACCTGACCGGCGTCGGTTGCGGCCGAGCCGCCGTCGGTTGCGGCCGTACCGGCATCAGCGGCCCCCGCGTCTCCAGCGAACCCGCCGTCGCTCAAGAGACCCGCGTCTGAGGTGCCCGCCACCCCTTGGCAGCCGGCCAAGGCGAGCGCACAGCACCCCGCGAGGAGCGACGCCCATTTCGTTCGAAAGCTCATGTTCACCATTGGCTCCTGCGGTTCACCGTCGCGAAAGGGTCAGCCCGGTCGATACGCGAGCATCTTGCCGTACCGCTGCGTCATGAGAATGAGGCCCAGCGCCGGGAGGTACTGATTTCGCTGACCGAGTTGCTTGGTGCGCTCGCTGCCGGCTTCGAGCGTGACGCCGCTGGCGAAGGCGAGCTGCTTCATCGACACCGAATAACTGGCGGCGTTCGTGGGGTCGTTCGGTATCGCGAAGCGGTAGCAGCGCACCCCGAAGTCGCCTTTGGTGGTGAGGTAGACCAGGTTGTCTTTCGCGTTGTAGGCCAGCCCCCACACGTCGGAGGTCGGTGGCAGGCCGCTCAAGGGCAAGCGAAGAATGGTGGCGTGGTCGAGGTCGACGAGCCCGAGGCACGGGGTCGAATCTCCTCGGTTGTGTTTGAAGTACCACAGTCGGCGGCCGGCATTCACTCCGCTCGGCGGCACGCAGAGCAGCGAATTGCCGTCGTCGCCCAGCATGGCCCAGCTGGCGCCTCCCACGTCGGTCAACTGAAGAGGGCCGCCCCAGGTGAGGCTGCCGAGCCCCTTCGACACGTCGGCCCAGTACACCGCGTTGTCGAGGTCGTAGAGGCTGTAATAGAGCCGGCCGGTCGAGGGGTCCCACGCTGATTGCGGGTGGTAGGCCTCGCCGGCAGAGCCCCGGTCACGGTCGGGTATGGGGCTGGGGTGCCGCGACCACTGCTTGGTGGCGACGTTCATCACGTGGAGAAAGTGTTTGCGGTGCCCCGACGGCCAGACGTCGGCGTACCAGTCGGCGTCGGGCATTTGCGTCGGCGCTGGCCCCTGCGCGAACGGGCCATAAATGGTGCCGCGCGAATTCACGACAATGGCCCCGGCGCCGGTGCCCGTCACCGAGGCGGGCAGGTACGCGGGCATGCCGTAGCGAAACCAATGGGGCCGGTTGTTGCCCAGGTACGACGTCTGAATTTTACGGCGGCCGACCCAGTTGGCATACCCGATGGGAAAACCGCGGTCCCACGTGGGGGCCCAAGTGGCTTCGTCGAACCCTCTCGGCACCTTTCGGGCGGCGGGCAGCGCGGCGAAGTCGGCCTCGCTGTAATACCAGTCGGCGTCGGTCGCGACGGCCTCGGCCAGGCTGGTGGCGTACGAGGGCTGCTGAAAGAAGCTCCAGCGGCGTTGTTCGACGTCGAACGCGGTCATCTGCTCGCAGAACGTGGCTTCGCCGGTGTAACCGAAGACCATGGTGCCCTGCGCTCCGACGTCGGGCATGTACACCGCGCCCCCGTACCCGAAGTGCATGTACACGTAGTTGGCGTCGGTGCCGGTGTAGAGGGCGTTCTCGGCTCCGGCGGCCGGCCAGACAATTTGGCCGGGCAGCACGGCCGAGGGGGCCTCTCCCCATTCGTAGACCGTGTCGGCCTCGGGCAAACCCGTATTGGCGACAACGCGAACCGTCGTCTTCGACGAAATCAGTTTCGCCATCGAACCTCCCGCGGGCACTCGGCCCCAACCAAGAGACGACCCGCGCCGGGGCGAAGTCGCGTGCTTTCAGGGTGCGCACTGCAGTTGTCGACAGTGGCCACTGGCGCAATCGTAGCCGAACCAGCACGGGTTGCCGTCGGGAGCGGCACCGTGAGCCAGCTGAGTGCCCGTCGCCTCGAGTGGGGTGACGTCAACGGCCGGCGCGGCCGCGGCGACACACCGGCCCCACCCGTTGACACCGGGGTAGTCGCCGGCGTGAGGGTCACAGCGTTGGTTTCGGTCGGGGCAGTCGGTGTCGTTGGTGCACGAATAGCCGAGCGGCAAGGTGGCGGGCGCGGTCTCGCTGCTGGCCCACGCGCCGAAATTGGGAGCCCACGGCCGCGGGGTTCGGTCGTCATTCGCGCAGGTGGCGCGGTCGCGTTCGGCCTGCACCAACTGGGTAAAGACCGTCATCGAGCCGTCCCAGCAAGAATCGTGAACGACGGGGTCGTTGGTGGCGAGCTGCGACCAGTCGGCGCCGCAGAGCGCCGAGGCGTGCACGACGACGTTGTCGCACGTGAGGTAGCACGGGTTCGACGGCGGGCTCGCGGGCGCCTCGGCGTGTACCGCCGCCCATCTCAGGTCGCACTGGCGGTAACAGTCGTCGTGCCAGCGGCAAAATTCGTGACTCTTGCACGCGGTGACCCGGTACGTGCAGCGCACACATTCGCCGGAGCTCGAAGCGAAATTCACCGTCACCGCCGATTCGAGACACTCCGCTTTGCAGCTCGGGCCGCACCCGCCAAAACACCCAAAGCCCTCGCGGGTGATGGCGGCGCCGTCGTGGTCGCCGGTGCGCGGCAGGCGCGTCGGGCATTCGGTGACCCCCGCCGGCCCCGCGTCGGGTGCCGAAAGGCCCGAGTCGGGTGGGCCGCCGTCGAGCAGGGTGAGGCCGGCATCGGGTCGGGCGAGCGACGCGTCGGCGGCCTCAGTGCCTCCGGCGTCGGGCCAACCGGCGTCTGAGCGAGTGGGCTCGGTCGTCGGGCACGCGCACGTCATCACTGTCACCAGCAACGGCCACCAACACTTCATGCGAAGAGACTCAACCCACCTGAGGCCGCACACGCAAGACTCGGTTGGTGTCATTCAGGTCACGGCGCTGCGCAACCGGAGTCTGACCGCGGGGGCTCAGCCGTCGAGAGCGCGCACGTCATCACGGTTACCAACGCTTCATGCGAAGAGACTCAACCCACCCACGGCCACACACGCAAGACCCGGCTGGTGCACGGCGCTTCGGGGCGCATCGGAGCCTTGAGCGGCTGGCGAGGTTCTGACTCCGGTGTTGAACGCGGCCATTCGCATTGAGCCCTCACACGGGGCCGACCCGACGAAGGCGCGGCGGCGCAAGCTCAACGTGCGCGGCGTTGGCGCAGGTCTTCGAACAAGTGGCGCTCGGGGCGGTTCGTCGAACTCAACTGCGCGGCGATGCCCGAGACGCTGTTCGAAGCCGAACCGTTCGGCACGATGCACCGAGCGTTGGCCAAAGTCGAAGTGGCCGGAGGCGTTGCGACACACGACGCGAAGGCGAAACCGGCACCGAGTTCATTTCGGCACGGTGACGTCAACCCGACCGACCGCGCCCAAGTAGCCCACAGAAAACGTGACCGTGCGAACGGGAGACTGGCTGGCGACGGCGCAAAAGCGGTTCGGCCTGCTGGCGACAGGGTCGAACAGGCCTTGCGTGGCGAACGGAGGGTCTACGGTCAAGCCCAGTTGCTCGACGCCCGCCACTTCGTGTTCGGCCGCGCCGCTGGGGGCGACGAAGACGCGAACGTCGGCACAAGAGCCAGGGGCGACCGTCAGCGCCGGGGGTTCGATTCGCAACGAAACACTCGTGCCGTACCGGTACGGCGCGCGTACCAACAGCGGGAGGGCCCAGGCACCGAACACCACGCGGTCGGCCTCGAGACCGGGGGCCTGCCACGACAACGTGCCGTCGGCGTTCGCGGCGTACACCGTGCCGCCCGACACGTTCTCGCGGGTGGTGAGGGCCAACGTTCGCCATTCGAGGTAGCTGTCGGGGCCAGCACCGTGGCGCACCCCGAGCCACGCCCGGGTGGTGCGGCTGGCTTCTGACACGCCGAACCCGACCGTGGGCAGCGTGAGCGGGTCGGCCGCGAGAATCGACGCGAGCGTGACGGCCTCGGGAGCCGCGCTCGATTCGAGCGTGCCGTCGTCGCGAGGCGGGCCGTCTCCCAACAAGCGCAGCGCGGTGGGCTGCCCCACGGCGACGCACTTCGCCCCCGCGGTCGTCGAGAGGCCTGAAAACGAAACCGCGAAGTTCACCGGGCCAACGTCGGTGCACGTGGCGACCGACCGTGGTGCCGACGTCACCGGGCCAGAGGGCGTGAGCGCGACCACGCGCGGGTCGATGCGAAAAGCGACCGGCGTGGGGTGCCCTTCGAAACCGACCAGGTACTCCGTGAGCACCTGCAGCCGGGCTCCGACCGGTGCGACCGCCGAGGGCGAGGTCGCGAAGAGCAGCGGCACCGCGGGCAGCGAGAACCACCGAGTGGCGTCGAACCACGGCGCTTCGGGGGTCACGACGGCCTTGAGCTGCGCGGCACCGCTCACCTCGAGCCCCCGCACCACGAGGTGCGAATCGAGCACGAAGCCGTCGGGCGAATGGGCCGCGGCCGTCAATTGCAGCGCACCGGCCCGCAGCGCGGTCACCTCGACGACGCCGTCATGCACCCTCAAGCGCGCGCCGTCGGCCGGTGCGACCGACCACGACACCGACGCCGACTGGGCGAGGGGCGGCACTTCGGCCGAGCCGTCGGAGAACTTGCCGTAGACCCAGAACGTCACGGGCCAGCCGACAGGCACGTCGTTCGCGCCATTCGCCCCCGGGGGCGCCTCTGAGGCGATGACCAAACGCTGGTACGGGAGGGCGATGGTGCCCGCGTCGCCCGGCGGCTCACTGGTGCCACCGTCTCCTTCGGGGCTGCCTGCTCCGGCGTCGGTGGCAACGCCCGCGTCAGTGGCCGAGACACCGGCGTCGACCGGCGCTCCCGCATCAGGCCCCACAGGCGAAACCCCGCACCCCGCGAGGAGCAACGCGACGCCAACCAGCCAGTCAGTGCTCTTCGGCATGCCACCGTGTACCCGAACTTTCTTTCGGCATTCAGGTCGCAAAAAAAATCGAACGGTTCACCGAAGGTCGGCCATTCACGAAAATGGCTCGCGGCTCGAGCGTCGCCACGCGGCCGACCAAGCGGGTTGTTCGCTCGCCCGAGTCGCCCTCATTGCCCCACACGCCCAAATATCGGTATTCATTTGATTTTCAGTTCACCCCGAAGCCCTCGCCAGGGGTTGGGCCCTCGGTGTAGTGAGTCGAACAGATGCGTCGTCGCCTGCTCATGTCGTTCACCGTGTTCGCAGTCGCGGCGTGCGGTGCCACCACGTACACCGAGTACGACCCGTGGTTGGTGGTGCCCGACGCTGGAGCCGACGGCGGAGTCGGCCGGGTCGATGCCGGCCGGGTCGACAGTGGCGTTCCGTTCGATGCGGGCGCTCCGCGTGACGCGGGCCCGGCGCGCGACGCCGGCGTGCCCACCGACAGCGGCGTGCCGCGCGACGCCGGCGTGGCGTGTGGGCCGGCGACGTGTACGGGTTGTTGCTCAGCCTCCGGCTGTGAACCGGGCAACGCGGTGACCGGGTGTGGCAAGGGCGGCGGCGCGTGCAGCGTCTGCGCCGGCGACCAAGTCTGCGGCCCGGCGCAAACGTGCGGCACCGACCCCAACACCCAGTGGTTGGTGCAACCGACTTCGGCCGTCATTTCTGACTCGTACGACGCCTTCAGCGGGCCCGACACGGAGGTCGACGTGTGGTGCCCCGCGACGAGCGGGTCGAACACCACCACGCCGGTGGTCGACGACAGCACGACGCCGACCTGGTCGACCGGAGGCTGCGTCGCGAGCAGTGGCGACCTGCTCTCGATCGGGTTCGCTTACGCCGCCGACGACTACGACGGAGTCACCAGCAACGATACGATCGTCGGCAAGACGACGGTGCCGGTGACGGCGAGTGACCTCCAAGCCGGGCAAGTGACGGTCACGAACCAGGGCGGCGTCATGTCGATGACGTTCACGCTCACCAAGCAGTAACGCGACCCACGCCACTTCAGCCCGTCTGGCCGAGCAGGCCATGAACTGAACTGCTCGGCAGAAGCGAAGAAGCGGCCGTCACTCGGCCGCCGCTGGGTACGGTTTTCGCCATTCGTCAGGAGTACTGACGATTCGAAAACCTCGCTTCGGGTCAGCCGCCTCCAAAAAGCCGGCGATGAGCGGACTTCAAGACCGGGCAACGCGCCGGGCCGAGCGGGCAACACCCAGCAGCCGACACGCGACGACCATTCCCCGCTTCGGCCCGTTGAGCTGCGCCGTGCTTGGCCAAGTGAATGCAATGGTTGTGGCCGCACGCCCATTTCCACGCGAACGAAGCGGGTATATCGACACGCTCAGTTGGGCTAGATGTTCGCAGGCCGAACCCGCGCACTGTTGTTTGAAGTGGTGCGTGCGAAGCACGAAGACCCAGCTGAAGAACTCTTGGAGTACGCCCACCCATGCTCGTCTTGTTCGCAGCGCTCGCGGCTTCGACGATTCACGCCGCCAAGCCCGCGCCCGAAATTGCCAGCCCGGAGTGGAACGCGGTCGACGTGAAGCCCGCGCTCGCTCAGTTCTACGCCCAGCAATTCGCCGAGGCGCTCAGACGGGCCGGGGTGCGGGTACGAACCGCGCAAGACATTCGAACGGTGCTCGACCTCGAGCGCCAAAAAGAGCTGATGGGGTGCTCGGTTGATTCGTGCATGACCGAACTGGCAGCCGCGCTGGGCTGCGACGGCACGTTGTCGGTCAACGTGGCCCGCTTCACCGACGGGAGCTTTCGGGGCTTGGCGAAGGTGCTCTCGTCGAAAGACGGCCACGTGTTGGCCTCGGTGAGGCTTGACGCGTCGAGCGAGCGAGCCTTGGTCGACGCGCTCGATGGCGCGTCCACCGCGCTCGCGGCCGAACTGATGGCACCTCCGGGCCAACCCCGCGAGGAGCCCGTCGCGGCTGCCAAAGCGACGCCGGGTTCGGCAACCGGTCGCACCTGGTGGTGGCTGGTGCCGGCGGGCCTCACGGTCGGCCTCGGAGCCACCGGCGGTGCCCTGTTGGGTCTCGCGTCGGCTCAGGTGACCGCCCTCCGCAGCTCCCGAACCTTGCTCGACGCCCAAAACGCGGCCTCGTCGGGAGCGACGTACCAAAGCGCTGGTTGGGGGTTGGTGGCGGGCGCCGGGGTGTCGCTGCTGGCGACCGTCGCGTGCGCGCTCTTCTTCGACGCCCCCGCGGTGCACCCCTCGGTCGCGCTGTGGCCCGACCACCGGCTGACCCTCGGCGTTGGCGGAGCGTGGCCGTGAAGCGCGCACTCGTCGGCGTCACTTTGGTGACGGGGTTGGCGGCGTGCATCGACTTCGACGCCGAGCTGCGCGCTCGCATTGACGCCGGGTTCGCCGACGTCGACGGTGGCACGGTGGCAGACGGTGGCGCGACGACCGATTCAGGCGCGTCGGCCGACGGCGGGCCGAACGGCAACGACGGCGGCCCCGGGCTCGACGGGGGCGGCTGCATCGGCGACGACGGTTGGTGCTGGCAATACCCCTTTCCCATTGCGAATGAACTGGTCGCCGCGTGGGGCACCACCGACCGTGACGTGTGGGTGGCGGGCGCGGGCCGCACGCTCTTGCACTTCGACGGCACGAATTGGGTCGACGGCGCGCGCGCGCTGGGTTTGCCGCCTTCGTCGACCCTCAACACCGACGAAGAATTCACGGTGGTGGGCTCGGCGCTGGGGCCGGCGAACGAACGGTGGCTGTTCGGGCGGGGGCTGCCGCCACAAATCGTCGTCGGTGGGCGGTGCACCGCGGCCACCGGCGCCGCGGCGAAGTTCGATTCTGTCATCAACGTCAGCCGGGGCGAGCGGGCCATTTACCTGGCCATGGGTTCGTCAGGGGTGGGCGTGGTGCCGCTCGACGGAGGCACGCCCGTTACGGTCTTGCCTCCCACCTGGGCCAGCTGGTTCATTCTGAACGCCGTCGAAACGCCGAACGGCTGCCTCGCGGCCATGACCGACACCGCCACTGGCGACACCGTGGCCGTCGGGCCGTGCGACGGAGGGACCGTGACGACGCTGCCGGGCGTCAACCGGGTCTACGGGCTGTTCACCAACACCGACGGGGGCTGGGTGGCGACGTCGGTGTCGAGCGTGTTCGAGTCGGGCGACGAGGTCACCTGGCTCCAGCGCGCGGTACCGGTCAACGACCAGGCCGTGACGGGGGGCCTCGCGGTACGTTCGACGCACGAAATGCTGGTCACCGGTCAGTTGGGCTGGGTGTGGAGCCTCACCAAGGAGCGGTTCGACCGGCCGACGACCAACCCGCAAATCCAACTGCGCACCCTGTGGGAGTCTGACGAAGGTTCGGTTTGGGCCGTGGGAGACCTGGGCAACGTGGCGGTACGAACCGGCACGTCGAACCCCACGTGGGAGAGCCGCGCGCTGGTGCGATCGCACCTCTTCGCGGTGGCCGACACCGAAACCGACTTCATTGCCGTGGGAGACGGCCGGTCGGTCATGGTGAGAAACGCGGCGGGGGCGCTCGAGGCCGTGCGCAACGATTCGTTGAACACGGTCTTCGACGTGGCGCTGGTGGGCAAGACCGCCTACCTCGCGCAGGCCGACGGGCTTTCGAAGCTGTCGTTGCAGACGCCGGGTCTCGCGCCGACAGCGCTCTACCCGACGAGCCGCACCTGCACGACCGTCACCGTGCGCGGCGGGGCGGTGTACGCGGGCTGCGAAAACGAAGGGGTGGTCGTCTTCGACACCGGCGACGGCGGCTTGAGCCACTTGTCGACGGTCGGTCTGGGCCTCGACGACGGCGGCCTCGTGCTCGGCCCACGCGCGACGGCCCGCGACTGGTACCTCGCCGTGCTGCGTCTTAACGACAGCACGCTGTACACCCAGCCGCTCGATCAACCCGACGCCGGCTGGGCCGCCGTGCAAGCGTGGCCGAACGCGATGGTCACGTCGCTGTCGACGAACGCGACCGAAGTCTGGGTGGCGGGAGACCACGCGATTTTGGCCCACGGAGACAAAACCGGGCTCGCGAGCGTCGCGGGGTTGGCCGGCGGCGATCAGTTCTCGAGCGTCGCGGTGCTGCCCGACGGCGGTGCCTACGCGTCGACTTATTCGGGCATCGTGCTGCACTGGCGGGGCGCCGACTGGGCGCGCGAGCGGCCACACTTGGGTGGCGCGACCGGCACGAACCCCGAACCCGCCATTCGGGTGACGCCGGGCGGGCTGTACCTGGTGGGCAACGGCAACGCGGTCATTCGCAAAGCCGCGCCGTAATTCACGAAATTTCTTGTTGTTTTCACCGGTTGAGCCCCAGGTTGCACTTGGGCCGCGACGCCTTAGCTTGGGGCGCTTTTTGCGCATCTTTCGCTGGCAACCGGGGCGGCGTTTCGACAGAAGGTCATCATGATTCAGTGGGTTCTGAAGACGATCATCGGCACGAAGAACGACCGCGAGCTGAAAAAGGCGTGGCCCAAGGTCGCGCGCATCAACGAGCTCGAAACGAAGATGCGGGCGCTCAAAGATGAAGACTTCCCCACGCAGACGGCGAGGCTCAAGCAAGAAGTGGCGAACGGCCGCTCGCTCGACGACACCCTCTTTGAGGCGTTCGCGCTCGTGCGCGAGGGGTCGCGCCGCATCATCGGGCAGCGCCACTACGACGTTCAGCTGATCGGCGGCATGTTCTTGCACGAAGGCTGCATCGCCGAAATGCGCACCGGCGAAGGCAAGACGCTCACGGCCACCCTGCCCTGTTACCTCAACGCGCTGTCGGGCCG
>JBGAIY010000053.1:0-26607 GCA_044225205.1 Myxococcaceae bacterium
GTGAGCGAGCAGCTCGAGCCCGACGGAGTGGGTGAAGTGCATGAGTACGTGCCGTTGGCGACAGCCGCCGGCGGGCTGGTGCACGAGTTCGGCTCACACGTCGGAGTGCCGGACCAAGTCGTGCCCACGACACACGTCGGGTTCGAGCCGCTCCTGGTGTAGCCGGAGTTACACGTGAGCGCGCACGAGCCTCCCGTCGAGGTGCCGGCGCAAGAAGCGTAGGAGCCATTCGGCGTACTTGGTGGGCCGCTGGTGCAGAACGAAGCGACGCAGGTGGGTGCTGGGCCGGTCCAGAGGCCGAGGGTGCAGGTTTGCTCGGTACCGCTCTTCACGTACCCGGGGTCGCAGGTGAGCGAGCAGCTCGAGCCCGACGGAGTGGGTGAAGTGCATGAGTACGTGCCGTTGGCGACAGCCGCCGGCGGGCTGGTGCACGAGTTCGGCTCACACGTCGGTGACCCTGACCACGAGCCAGCGTTGCAGATGGGGTCAGCGCCGCTCTGCGTATAGCCAACGCTGCAAGTAAGGTTGCAAGACGTGCCTGACGCCGCGCCAATGCACGACGGGTAGGAACCGTGCGCAACGCTGGGCGGTTGGCTGCTGCACGATTGCGCGAACGCATCGGCGCTCGAGAAAAGAACCACGCCACTCGCAATGATGAAAAGAATACGCAACACAGAACTCCGGGGAGAATGACGCCCATTCATCTTACGACGGCCGTTTTCGGCGCGAGAATCATTCGACCCAACCGCGACCCAACCGCTCGTGTCACTGCATGCGTCAGAATGGCGCTCACTCCAATGCGTTGCGCCACGCCACGCCGGTGAACGCTCGCGCAGCTTGATGTTCGCGGTAGGCTGCGCCCCATGCCGATGCCCCCGTGGTTGGCGCCGTTCTCGACTCCTTTTCGCGACGCGGTGGCGAAGCAGCTCGCCGCACCCAAGCCGAATCGCCTCGCCTGCTTCGACGCCGACGGCACGCTGTGGAACGAAGACCTCGGCGAAGCGCTCTTTCGCTGGCTGGCCGCGGGTCACCTGTTGCCGGGCCTCGGCGGTCGGCGTGACCCACTCGAGGTGTGGCACGACTACGAAGCACGGGTCGCCAAGAACCGCGCCGACGGGTACGGCTGGGCGGTGCAGTGCATGGCCGGTCTGCGCGAAGCCGACCTCGTCACGTGGTGTCGTCAAATGGCCAACGCGTGGCCGAACTACCGGCCCGCCATGGTCGAGCTGATCAACGGCTTGCGCTCGGTCGGCTACGAAGTGTGGTTGGTGTCGGCCAGCAATGCGTGGGTCATCGAAGCGGCCACTCCGTTCGTCGGGGTGCCAGCGGGTAACGTGCTCGGCATGCAAGTCGAGGTCGACCATGGCGTGCTGACCGACCGCCTGGTGCGGCCGCTCACCTGCAACCAAGGCAAGGTCGACGCCATCGCGAAGCGGCTGGGTCGAGCGCCCGACCTCGCGGTCGGTGACAGCCTCGGAGACCTCGAGATGCTCGAGACCACCACGCTGCCGCTCGTCGTGGGTCGCACCGACAAACCCCACGCCGAATTGCCGAAGCTCGCCGCGTCGCGCGGGTGGGCCGTTCACCTGTTCTGACGCCCCGAGGAAAAATGGCCGTGAAGCTCGACGCGAGCGTGCTGCGCGAAACGGCCTTTTGGCCGAACTACCTCTTTCCCTCTTCGGCCGAAGACCACTGGGCCGAATTCAAGGTGCGACCGCGCCAGGGGCTCCAGATGCTTCAGCGGCTCTTCATGACCGAGCGGTTCGACGAGCTCGACGTGAGCCAAGCCCCGGCGGCTCTCCAGAGGCGGGTGCGCCGAGAGTTCCCCGACCTGCCCGACGTTCTCGAAAGACAGGTGCTCAAGCGGCGGCTGTTCGACAAACTTTACCCCGCCCCCGTCTTGTCTCTCCCATTCGCCAACGGGTGGACCTGGACCGTGTCTTTCAGGCTCAGAGGGGTGGCTCACTTCTTAGACAAACGGGGAAGCGAGCGACTCCACCTGGGCCACGACGACGGCCACGCCATGATGCCCATTCTCCAGACGGCCGAGGCGCTGTCTCTGGGCGCCGAGCTCGAACGAACGACACCCAAGTTCGCGCCGTTTGGGCGGCTCTTGCTTCTCGCTTGTTCGTCATTCTCTCGCGGCGAAAAACGGGCTGACGTCGTCGGTGCTTGGGCAGACGCCATTGCTCGTTCGAAGCTGTTCGGTGTGACCACGACCAAACGGCTTGCCGAACGACTGGTCACTGCGAAGCCGCACCCGAACCAGTGGGTCAAACACCCTCGGTACGGCCTGGTCAGCGATTCGCGAGGCTCGCCGCGCACTCCCCAAACCCGGTGGTGGCGGGCCGCTCAGTTCAAACGGTTCGCCCAGTTTCTGAGCGAGACCGTGGCCACCGACTGAAGAAGGCGCTCGCGACCGTCAGCTCGCCCGCTTGGGTTTCGCGTTCCACAGCGTGGTCATCATGATGGCGGGCACGAGGGCCAGACCCGCCAGCACGTAGAACGCGATCGCCCAGTCACCCTGGGCTTGGTCGAGTACCCAACCGACGCCGGCGCCCGAAAACACGGCGCCCAGGGCACCGGCGCTCATCGTCAGGCCGGTCGCGGCGGCGGCGGCGCGGGGGTGGCTGAAGTCGACGGTCGCGGCGCCACTCATCAACATGTCGGGGCCGTACAGCAGAAACCCCGCCAACCCGAGCAACACCATCGCCAGGGTGACGTCGCCTCGCGGCACGAGCGAGAGACCCACGCACAACGCCGAGAGCCCCCACGGCTTTGAACGTGCTGTTGCCGAGCGGCTCTCCGTGAAACCGGGCGATGTACTGAATCGACCAGTTCATGAACGCGTAGCGAACCGCGTTCGAGCAGAAGAAGGCGGTCGCCAACACCCAGAGCACCCGGTTCGACAGCGTCATGCGCAGCACCTGACCGGCCGTCAAATGGTCGAGCGACGCTTCGGCCGCGGCGGGGGTCGCCGACGAGGTGGGCACGCGCTCCGTTTCGACCACCGGCGGCAGCCCGGCGTCTTCAGGGCGGTTGCGCAGAAAGACCGCGAACAGCGCCGCCATGGGCAAGAGCACGAAGCCCGGCACGGCGAACACGGTGCGCCAGCCGTAGTGATTCGCGAGCGTGCCCGCGAGCAGCCAAGCAAAGACGTTGCCGAACATGTAGCAAGTCGAGAGCAGCCCAATCACGAAGCCCCGGCGCGAGGGTCGCGTCCACGAGGCCATGGTGCCGACCGCGAGCGACCAGCCCGCCGACTGCGCCCAGCCGTTGAGGCCCCAGAGCACCAACATCACCGGGTACGACGACACCTGCGAGAACGCGACGTTCGCCGACCCCGCGCAGACCATGGCGATGGTCATCATGCGCCGAGCCCCCAGCCGTACCGCGAGTTGCCCATTCACGAACTGCCCGACCGCGTACACCGCCGCATACACGGAGGGAATGAGGCCGATCTTCGCGTCAGTCCACTCGGGGAAGTCTTTGAGAATCGCCGGCTGGGCCGCCGAGAAGTTCAGGCGGCACAGGTAGTACGAAGCGTACGCGAGCCAGAGCAGCGAGAAGATGCGCGCCTGCCACCTGAACAGCTGAGGCGCGGGCGTGGAGTCGGTCGCGGCGGGTTCGGCCATGCCGCGTGTAAAGCACGCTCTGGCCAAAGAGTGAGCAACGAAGCAGTGTCGCGCACCGCTTCAGCGCGGGCCCAACGACGCCGACGCCGCCGGGTTCAACACCACCGAAGTCGCCGCCGACGACGAGAGCCGAGCAAACTGGCTCACCAAGACCGGGTCGTACCGTTTGACGAACCACAGGCCCTTGAAGACCCGCGCGGCCCAGGCCCCACCCACGAACAAGGCCAAAAGCGAGAGCGGGCCCACCAACAGCAGCGCCCCCCAACTGGGCTCGCCGGGGCCGGCCCCCAGCGCGACGAGCTTTTCGACCACCGGCTCGGCGGCGGTGATGAAGAGCACCGGGTAGAGCAGCGACCACACCATCGCCGCGGGCCCCCATTTCCAAAACGGGGCGTGGGCCGACAGGGGCGTGCCTTCGTGAAAACGCTGTTGAAAAATCTTTTGTACCTTGCCCAGCACGAATGAACTCGAGACCAGCACGAGCGCCATGTTCAAGACCAAGAACAGCACGGTCGCGCCGAGGCTCACGAAGACCAGCGTCGACGAAAAGTCGTGGCTCGTCTGCAGGTACATGACCGCCAAGAACAGGTAGTCGAGAAAGGCCTCGACGCCGGGTTCGACCGCGGTGCGCAAGAAGACCCCGCCCAGCACGCTCACCACGACGACCGCCACGAGCGTGCACGCGGTGGCCAGGGCCTCGTGACCCGCCCGGGTGAAGACGCGTTTGACGACGAGCCCCACGTCGCCTCCTTCGGCGGCGGTGCGGGGCAACCACACCACGTCGACCAGCGTTTGTTTGGTCGAACGCACGAACAGCGCGACCGCCAACACGGTGAACAAGATGGGCAAGGAGCCGAAGACCCAGTTGAGGCTCTTGAGCACTTGCGCCAGGGTGACGAACACCGCGGCGTCGGCCTTGAGGCGCTGAACGTTTTCGAGCAGCGCCACCGGCGGCGACTCGTCGCTCTCGTCTGACAATTGGTTGAGGGTGGGCTCGATGAGCGTCGGGCCGATCGACTTGAGCCCTTCGGCTTGGTGCGAAATGCCGTCGAACGTCGCCTCGACCAGGGCGATTTGGGGGTTGGTGAGTCGCCCGAGCCCGTCTTGCACCCCTTTCATCAACAGCAACATCGTCGAGAACACGTTCACCGCGACGAAGAACAACGCCGCCGACAGCAGCGCGTATTTGAACATCGTGCCGAGCTGGCCGCTTCGCCGTGGCCTGAAGAAGAATGGTGAGAGCAGCAAGAGCCCGCCGCCCAACGACAACACGAAGAAGGCCAACGACAAGCGGCCCATTTTCGCTTCTTGCTTGGCAAGGGTCTTCTCTTCGAGCCTCACCACGACCTTTTCGCGCACGAGGTCGACCAACCCGCGCAGGGTGGCTCCGTACGACGCGTCGGGCCCGAGCGGGTTCTCGAGGGCCGCCGGCTCGTCGGCCGCCGGCGCTTCGTCTTGAGGGGTTTGGGCGCGCGCGAAGGTGGCGAAGCCCAACGACAACAGCAGGCAGGCCGAAAAGGCCGTGATTCGAATTCGAAAGTGGTTCATGCGTTTCTCCCGTGCTGCTGACGGGGCCTGCCCGCCGTTGTCGCGTGCGTCTGAAAACACGAGTGAATTTCGGCGGTTGTCGGGTGTTCTCTCCGCGGGGGCCGGCAGTGCTCAATTGCGTCGCGCGTCGGTTCAATTCACACTGGGCGCTCTTCAATGGCCGAGCAGTTCGACCGGTACCGCGTAGAGCGCCGCATTGCCGTGGGGGGCATGGCCGAGGTTTGCCTGGCGCGGCAAATGGGGCCCAGCGGGTTCGACCGGGTTTGCGTGCTCAAGCGCATGCACCGCTCGCTCGCCCGTTCGCCCGAGCTCGTCGAATTGTTTCTGCACGAGGCCCGGCTCACCGCGCAGCTCAACCACCCCAACATCGCCCAGGTGTACGACTTCGGGCAGTTCGAGGGGCGCTACTTTCTGGTGATGGAGCACGTCGACGGCCCGTCGCTCCGCCAATTGATGGGCTGGTATGGGCGGCGGCGCGAGTGGGCTCCGTTGCCGTTGGTCTGTCACGTGGTGAGCGAAGTGGCCGCGGCGCTCGACGCCGCGCACCGCGCCCGTGGGCCCGACGGTCAGCTGCTCGACTTGGTGCACCGAGACGTGAGCCCCTCGAACGTGCTGCTCTCGGTCTCGGGCGTGACCAAGCTCATCGACTTCGGCATTGCCAAGACCACCTCGAGCGCGGTGCGAACCGAACAAGGCCTCGTGCGCGGCAAGGTGGCGTACATGTCGCCCGAACACGTGCGCGGCGAAACGCTCGACGGCCGCAGCGACGTGTATTCGCTGTGCCTCGTGCTCTACGAGCTGCTCGCGTCGGTGCCCGCCGTCACCGGCGAGAGCGACCTCGAGCGAATGGAAAACATTCTGCGCGACCGAATCAGGCCGCTCGAGTCGATTCGAACGGGCCTGCCCGACGCGTTGGTCGCCGTCGTTCGACGCGGGCTCTCGCCCGACCGCGCGAACCGGTTTCAAACCGCCGCCGAACTGGCCAAGGCGCTCGACGACGTCATGGCCTCGCAAGGGTGGAACCTGTCGCCCGCGCAAGTGTCGGTGATCGCCGAACAAGCCAAGAGCGCGATGGCGCCGCTCGAGCCCACCGCCACCCCCGTGGTCGAAGGGTCTGAATGCCCGTCTGAAAGCGCGCTCGAGCAGTTGACCCGAGGAGCCCTCGCCGCGGCCGAAGCCGAGCCCGTGCGCCGGCACCTCGAACATTGCGAGACCTGTCGACGCGTGGTCGCGTTGACGAGCCCCGACTTCACCGCGAAGCGGGCCGCGCCTCGCGAAAAAATTGGCCGGTACGAAGTCATCAGCGAGCTGGGGTCGGGGGTCATGGGCATGGTGCTCAAGGCGCACGACCCGCAACTCGACCGCATGGTCGCGCTCAAGCTGATGCTGTCTCCCGACCGTTCGCCCGAAGCGCGCGAGCGAATGATTCGCGAGAGCCAAGCCGCCGCCCGCGTGCGCCATTCGAACGTCGTGACGGTGTACGACTTCGGGTTGCACGGTGACGAACTCTTCGTCGCGATGGAATACGTCGAAGGCACGACGTTGCGGGCGTGGGCGCAGCGGCCCGACTTGTCGGCCGACGAAAAAATGCGGGTGCTGCTGGAGGTGGGCAGGGGGCTCGAGGCCATTCACGCCGCCGACCTCGTTCACCGCGACATCAAGCCCGAGAACATTTTGGTCGATTCGGCGGGCCACGGTCGGGTCGCCGACTTCGGCATGGTGCGCGAAGCCGACTCTGACATGACGCGCCCTGGGCAGCTGTTGGGCACGCCCGCCTACATGGCGCCCGAGCAGTTGGCCGGGCAGCGCGCCACCGCCGCCAGCGACCAGTTCGCCTACTGCGCCGTCGTGTACGAATGTCTCACCGGGCAGCGGCCCTTCGTGGCCGACTCGATTTTGTCTCTGCGAGAGACGATTTCGACCGGGGTCACGACGAGCGGGTGGGCACCCATTGCCCGACCGGTGCGCCGGGTCTTGCGGCGTGGCTTGGCGGGGCGCAGCGCCGAACGCTACGGGTCGATGACCGAATTGCTGCGGGCGCTCGAAGACGCGGTGGCCGCTCCCGGCCCCGTCGGGTGGGCGTGGCAAGCCCTCGGGGGCTTGGTGGTCGTCGCCGCCGTGGTCGTGGTGACCTGGCGCGCGGCGGTGCACTCGAACTCGGTTGGGCCGACCCCGCCCCCGCCCGTCGTCGCCGCGGCGGTACCGACCGTCACGCCGCCGACCCCGAGCGTGAGGGCGGAGCCCGCGCACGACGTCAGCGCGCCCGTCAGCGCCGCTCCACCGCCGACGCCCGCGCCGGTGCCCCCGGTGGTGGTGCCCAAGGCGACGCGGGCGCCCATGGCCATGGGCACCGTGAGGGTCGAGAGCACGCCCCCCGCCGACATTTCGCTCGACGGCAAACCGGCGGGCAAGAGCCCGAAGTCGTTGACGGTCTCGGTCGGGGCGCACGTGGTTCGGCTCAAGTTGACCGACGGCCACGCGGCTCGCGACTTTTCAATTCGGGTCGAGCCCAACCAAGAACAGCGGGTGACGTGGGCCCCCCAGCGCGGCTCACTCGAGATTCGGGCGGTGCCGCCCGAGGTCGAGTTTCGGGTATCGCTCGACGGCCAGGCGCTGGGCGTAACGCCCTTGGCCGACGTGCCGGTGTTCGAAGGCCAACACCGCTTGGCGGTGACGAGCGACTCGAATTGGTCGGCCACCAAGACGATTGACGTACGGCCGAACGAGCGGGCGCGGGTGAAGTTGATTCAGGGCTCGGGCATCGAAGTCGTGCGGCCACGGTGAGCGGAGGGTCATTCGCCGCGACGCGCCGGTATTCGCTCGGGCAACTTCAGGTGCTTCACCATGAAGTCGATGAACGCGCGCACCGTCGGCGACAGCTGTCGGCTCGACGGGTAGAGCAAGCTCAGCGGGGTCGGCGGTGGCGCGAATTCGGCCAACACCTCGACCAGCTTCTTGCGCTGGAGGTCGTCGTGAGCCACCGGCCGCGGCAGCCATGCCAGACCCAGGCCGGCCACGCACGCGGCCCGCACGAGTTCGAGGCTGTTCGCGGTGAAGCGACCGTGAACGTTCACGGTCAGGGGCTTGTTTCGCCGAGGCGCCAGGCGCGCCCGCGCGCCGACCCCGAAAAGATGACGGCGTGTGACGTGAGGTCGCGTGGGTGTTTGGGCGTGCCGTGCGCGGCCAGGTACCCCGGCGACGCGAAGACGCCCGACGTGCCGACCCCGAGCTGACGCACCTGCAGCGAAGAGTCGGCGAGCGGGCCGGCGCGCACGACGACGTCGAAACCCTCGGCGACGAGGTCGACCGAGCGGTCGCTCGCGTCGAGCGTGAGCACGACCTTGGGGTACTCCTTGAGAAAGCGGGGCAGCAGCGGGCCCAACAGGTGCTCGGCCACGTTCAACGGCGCACTCACACGAAGCGGGCCTTGCGGTTCTTGGCCCAGCTCGCCCAGCACCCGTTCGGCGGTCGAGAGCAACTCGAGCGCGGGGGCGGCCTTCTCGAAGAGCGCCTCTCCGGCGGGGGTGAGCGTGACCGAGCGGGTCGTTCGTTGAAGCAGGCGCGCGTGCAGCGTGGCCTCGAGCGCCGCGACCCTTCGGCTCACGGTCGACTTGGGCACGTTCATCGCTTTCGCCGCGCCGCGAAAGCTCTTGAGCGACGCGACCGCGACGAAGTGGGCGAGGTCTTCGAGGTGGCCGGCGCTGTCCCACACGTGGGCCAATCTGTCTCGGCTGGCTTTATTGTCCATCGGCGGGTTTCGTATCAGACAGGGGGCATGACCACAGAAGCTTCTGCCCAGACTCCGAAACTTGGTTCGCTGTTGGTGAGTGCCATGAAGGGCGGCGCCCTGGCCGCGGTGGCGAACATGGCCCTCTATGGCGCCACCCGGGCCGCCGGCGTGCCCTACCGGGGTGAATTCGAGGGCCCAGGGCGGTTGGGCCCGTTGCCCGCGTTCTTGCCAGCCGTTTCGAGCTTCGTGCCGAGCATTCTCGCTGGCCTCGTGGCCTTTGGGTTGGCCAAGGTGAGCGCGAAGGCCGCCGCCATTTTTCTGACCATCGCCGTCGTGTTCACCGTGGTCAGCATGGTGGGGCCCATGAACTTGGCCGGAGCCGACGGGGCGACGAAGGCCGCCCTGGCGGTCATGCACCTCGTCGCGGCTGCGCCCATTACGTTCTTCGTGGTGCGGGCGCTCAAGCCGACCGCGCGCTGAGGGGCCGAGGTTTGGCACGGGGGCGGCGCGGCCCCGCACGAACGGTTTGAATGGGGGCGGCTCACCTGACAGGCTCTCCCCATGCCCGTCATTCGCAAGTTGATGTGCGCCAACCGCGGCGAAATTGCCATTCGCGTTTTTCGTGCCTGCAACGAGCTCGGCATTCGCGCCGTCGCCATTTACAGCGACGAAGACCGCCTCCACGAACATCGACACAAGGCCGACGAAGCGTACCGAGTCGGTCAAGGCAAGCGCCCGGTCGAGGCGTACCTCGGCATTCAAGAAATTCTCGACGTCGCGGTCGCGGCCGGCGTCGACGCCATTCACCCCGGCTACGGTTTCTTGTCAGAAAACGCCGACTTTGCGCGGGCGTGCCAGCAGCGTGGCATCACCTTCATCGGCCCGAGTGCCGACGTCGTCGCGTTGATGGGCGACAAGCTCGCGGCCAAGGCGCTCGCCGAAAAGGTCGGAGTGCCGTGCGTGCCCGGCGCCACGCTTTCGGGCAACGCGCTCGCTCAAGCCCAAGCCTTCTTCGACGCCCACGGCGGGCCGGTGTTGGTGAAAGCCGCGAATGGCGGCGGCGGCCGAGGCATGCGGGTGGTGCGCACGCGAGACGCCCTCGCCGAAGCGCTCAGCTCGGCGCAAAACGAGTCGAAAGCGGCGTTCGGCAGCGACGTCGTTTTTCTCGAGCGGTTTCTCGAAAAGGTGCGGCACATCGAAGTACAGGTGTTGGGAGACCAGCACGGCAACCTCGTGCACCTCTTCGAGCGCGACTGTTCGGTGCAGCGGCGGCACCAGAAGGTCATTGAAATCGCCCCCGCGCCGGCGCTCGAACCGAAGCTGCGCGAGCGCATTTGCGAAGCCGCGCTGACGCTGGCGCGGGCCGCGAACTACTCGAGCGCGGGCACCGTCGAGTTTCTCGTCGAAGGCGACCAGTTCTACTTCATCGAAGTGAACGCCCGCTTGCAGGTCGAGCACACCGTCACCGAGCAGGTCACCGGCATCGACCTCGTGCAGGCGCAAATTCACGTCGCGCAGGGCGAACCGCTGTCGTCTCCGCACATTCGCATCGAGAACCAGGCGTCGGTGACGACGCGCGGCTCGGCGATTCAGCTGCGGGTCACCACCGAAGACCCGGCCAACCAGTTCTTGCCCGACGCCGGCACGTTGACCGCCTGGCGCGCGGCCACCGGGTTCGGCATTCGGCTCGACGGTGGCAATGGCTACAACGGCGCCTACATTTCGTCGGCCTACGATTCGATGTTGGTCAAAATCATCGCCCACGCGTCGACGTTCGAGCAGGCG
Organism: Myxococcaceae bacterium; assembly: GCA_044225205.1. Lineage (GTDB taxonomy): Bacteria > Myxococcota > Myxococcia > Myxococcales > Myxococcaceae > JAEUJT01. Next base: position 10,699 of record JBGAIY010000053.1, read on the forward strand.
GTGCAGAAGGCGCAACGCGCGGTGCGCGAGTTTCGAATTCGCGGCGTGAAGACGAACCTGTCGTTTCTCGAAAACGTGCTGGCCCACCCCGTGTTTCTCGCGGGTTCAACGTGGACGCGCTTCATTGACGAAACGCCCTCGCTGTTTCAGTTGAGCCCGCGTCGAGACCGCGCGAGCAAGTTGCTGCAGTACCTGGGCGACGTCATCGTCAACGGGCACCCGACCATCAAAAAAGAACAGCGCCTCGCGCCCACGAAGCTGCTCGAGGCGCGCTTGCCGGTGGTGCCGGTGGGGGCTCCGCCGTCGGGCACCGCGCAGATTCTGGCCGAGCGCGGGGCCGAGGGCTTGGCGAAATGGGTACTCGCCCAAACCCGCCCGCTGCTGACCGATACGACCATGCGCGACGCGCACCAGTCGCTGCTCGCGACACGCATGCGCACGTACGACATTCTGAAAGTCGCCCACGCGACGGCGCACTTGGCGTCTGAACTGTTCAGCCTCGAGTCGTGGGGTGGGGCGACGTTCGACACCACGTATCGGTTCTTGCATGACGACCCGTGGGTGCGGCTGCGAAAGCTCAAGGCCGCGGCGCCGAACTTGCTGCAGCAAATGCTGCTGCGCGGGGCGAACGCCGTTGGGTACACCCACTACCCCGACAACGTCGTCGAGGCGTTCATCGACGAGGCGGCCGAAGCGGGGGTCGACGTGTTTCGCGTCTTCGACTCGCTCAACGACCTCGACAGCATGCGCGTGTCGATCGACCGCATTCGCAAGACCGGCAAGGTCGCCGAAGTGGCCATGTGCTACACCGGCGACGTCGCGAACCCGAAGCGGCCGAAGTACACGCTCGACTACTACGCCGAGCTGGCCAAGCGCATCGAAGACAGCGGCGCCCATTTCTTGTGCATCAAAGACATGGCGGGCCTGTTGCGCCCCCGCGCGGCGGGCCTGTTGGTCGACCGGCTCAAGCAAACGGTCAAGCTGCCGCTGCACCTGCACACCCACGACACGTCGGGCAACGGGGTGGCGATGCTGCTCACCGCCATTGATCACGGCGTGCACATCGTCGACGTGGCGCTCGCTCCAATGGCCGGCCTCACGAGCCAACCGTCGATGAACGCGCTCGTCGCGGCGTTGCGCGGCTACCCCAAAGACACCGGCCTCACGAACAAAAAGCTCCAGCCCCTCGCCAATTACTGGGAAGACGTTCGCGAGTACTACGCACCGTTCGAATGCGGGCTCAAGAGCGCGACCAGCGAAGTCTATTTTCACGAGATACCCGGAGGTCAGTATTCGAACCTCCGCCCGCAGGTCGCCGAGCTGGGGCTGTTGCCCCGTTGGCAAGAAGTGAAAGAAGCGTTCGCCCTCGTGAATTTGTTGTGCGGCGACATACCGAAAGTGACGCCGTCGTCGAAAATGGTGGGCGACTTCGCCATTTTTCTGGTGAAGAACGACTTGATGGTGCGGGCCGACACCGTCGAAGAAGCGGCACGCCGAACCGAGACCCGGCTCATCGCTCAAGCCGCGCAGCTCGACTTTCCCTCGAGTGTCGTCGGGTACTTTCAGGGGCAGCTCGGCCAACCACCGGGCGGCTTTCCTGAAAAGTTGCGGGCCGCGGTGCTCAAAGGGCTGCCGCGCATCGACGGGCTGCCGGGCAAGAGCTTGCCGCCGCTCGATTTCGCGAAATACACCCAAGCGGTGTCGGCCAAACTCGGCCGGCCCGCGACGCGCGACGAAGTGGTGTCGCATGCCCTCTACCCCCGCGTGCTCGACGACTTTTTCGAGTCACGCGCGCGGTATGAAGACGTGTCGATTCTCGACACGCCCACCTACTTCTACGGCCTCGAGGTGGGGCAGGAGCGCTGGGTCGACCTCGAGCCCGGCAAAACCTTGGTGATTTCGCTCGAAGCGGTGTCAGACCCGACGGCCGAAGGCACCCGTACGGTTTTCTTCGAACTCAACGGCCACGGTCGACAAGTCACGGTGAAAGACAAGTCACTCGTCTCGTCGGTGGCCGACCGCCGAACGGCCGAGAAAGGCAACGCGTCGCACGTCGGCGCGTCGATGCCGGGGGTCGTCATCGCGCTCCACACCGCCGTCGGCGCGAAAGTCGAGGTCGGCGCGCCGCTGCTCACGCTCGAAGCCATGAAAATGGAGACCGTGGTGCGGGCTCCGGCCGCGGGTACGGTCAAAGAACTGGTCGTCGCGCTGAAGTCGAAGGTGCAGGCGGGTGACCTGTTGCTCGCGCTGGGCTGAGCGCGCTGCCCGAAGTTCTGTTGAGCTGAGCTGCGTCTCGGTCGCGAGACCGACTAAAGAACTGCGCGGGTTTCGCCGCGAGACCAGCTCAGCTCGACTGAACTTGGCCTGAAAGCGAGCTTCGGTCGCGTGGAGATGGGCGTGCGGCCGTAGCCTTCGCAGTTCACTTGGTCTTTCACGCATGGCGCAGCTCAACGCGACCGATGCGGGGGAGAGGGTCACTCGGTCGGGGCGGGTATGAGCAGGTACGTCAAGATCGCACCGAGCGCGAACACCCCGGCCGACACGAAGCCGACGTTGGCCCACAGCGCGCTGCTCTGGGCGGCCGCGTACTGCGCTCGCTTCTCGTCGGCGTAGGTCGCTTGTTTGGCGCTTTGGTACTGGCCATTCGAGCTCACGCCGAACACCGCGCCGAGGCCCGCGCTCACCACGCCCAGGCCGAGCGACACGCCCGAGACGACGAAGCGGGTCACGGGCACTTTGGCCACGACGGGCGCCTCGGCGACGGGCGTGACGACCGCTGACACGTTGGGCTTCACGAGCGAGCTCTTGATTCGCTGCACCGCGCGCTGCACCCGTTCGAATTCGGTGCGCACCTTGGTCGACACCGCGAAGGGCAGGGTCGCTTCTGAATCGAGGGTGAGGGCGCGTTCCCATGTGGTGCTGGCGGCCTCGAGGTTCGGCACGTTGGCCAGCACGATGCCCTGCAGCACGTACACTTGCACTTTGCGGGCGTCGGTGTCGGCGAGGGGCTCGGCCAGGGCCAATTCGCGCAGCGCCACTTCGAATTCGGCCTGCCGATAGGCCTCGGTGGCCCGGTCGAGCGCCACGTCGAACGGTGCCACCGCGGTCAACACGACCGCTGCCACGAGCGCGATCACCGCCCCGGTTCCTCCGTGGTTTTCAGCAATCGCGCGATCGACAACTCGAGTTGGCTGCCGGCCGCGCCGACCAAGCTGAACACCTCGTCGGGCGACAACTTGAGCTGCTCGCGCATGATCGCCTGGGTCGAACGCAGCAGCTGGGTGCGAATGGCGGCGAGCCAGCGACTCGTCGTGGCTTTGTGCACGCCGTACACCACGCCAATTTGCTCGAGCGTCAGCCCGTCGACCCCCGCGAGTTTGATGAGCGTGCGTTGCCGGCCGTCGAGCTGTTGCAGCGCGAGCCCCAGCGCGGTCTTGAGGGCCTCGCGCGCTTCTGAGCGCAGCACGCGCTCTTCGGGGCTGGGCAAGTCGAGCACCATGCGCCGCAGGTGGTCGTCGATGTCGTCGTGGGTGTTCGGCGTCAGCATGGTGAGCGCCACCCGCGTCGCCACCGTGCGCAACCAGGCCCCCAGCGCTCCTTCGCCCAGAAATTCGCCGATTTTCGCGTTGCGCGCCGGCGTCTCGGTGAACAGCCGCAGCCGCAGCCGCTGCAACACCTCTTCTTTGTCGAGGCTGGGGCCGGCCCGGCCAATGGCTTCGTTCACCATGGCCCCGAACGTCGCCTCGAGCGCGGCGTGCGCTCCCGGTCGTTGGGTGAGGCAAGCGTGGGTGAGCGCCAACTCTTCGAGCCGCTCGGGTGCGCGGGCCTGGGGGGCAATGGCTTTTTGCGCCAAGAACGCGGTGAACGCCCGCTCGTCGAAGTCGACCCCCGGCCACCGGGCCCGCGCGCGTTCAACGGCTTGACGCAGTTCAGCGCTCACGGGTTTCGGGTCGCCAAGAAGAAGAGTTTGCGGCTCGCCGACGGCTGGTAGGCGTAGCCCCCCAGCTTCGGCACCATTTGAAACAAGGTGTGGGCCCCGGTGTCGGCGTTCGGCGGCGGTGTGCCCGAGGTCGCCAACTCGGTGGCGACCCAGGTCGCGGGGTCGAGGGTCGACACTTCGCCCCCGACGCTCGAGGTCATGACAAAGCGGGCCAGGCACGGGTCGTAAAACGCCGCCCCTTGGCTCTGGGCCGCCGTCACTTTCGCCGCCGCCGAGCCCGTGACCTCAACCGAAGACGAAGACGCATGGTCGATGTCGAACACCCGCACCCGACCCGGAGCGTTGGCGTCAGAAAACAAAATGAGCAACCGCCGGGTGGGCTCGAACACCGAGGGTGACTTGTAGAACGGCCCGAATTCGACCGGGGCGAGCGTGGTGACCGTGTTGGAGGCCTGGTTCCACCGGGCCAGGGTGTTGTCGCCTTGAAGTTGGTACACGTCGCCCGTCGAAAAGTCTTTCGTCGTCGGTGCCTCGACGGCGATGGTCGGCATGGGCGGGCTCGAATTGGCGGGGTCCCACTGCAGGGTGTCGGCGTCCCACGAGTCGACGGTGGGAAACTCGGTGTCGCCCCAGGCCCGGTTCGCGCCGAACCGGTACACCCGGTGCCGCTGCTCGATGAACCAGGTCGAATAATACGGGTACGCCGACACCGGGCGCCCGTCGAGGTAATGCGAGTTGGAGGTGTAGGCCGAGCTCGGAGACGGCTGCGTCACCAGCGCCCACTTGGGCGCGTCTTCGTTGAGGTCGAGTCGGTACACTTCATTGCCGGCATAGCTCTTCCCTCCGGCGGCGGCGAGGTACAGCCGACTCGTCGTCACGTCGGCCGCGAACCCGCTCCACCCATTGAGCCGAGCGACCCCCGCGCCTTCGGGCTCCGGCAAGGGAGAGAGCGAGAGCAGGTCGGCCGTCGTGAGCTCTTTCCATTCGCCCAGGGCCATGTTGCGGCGCCAGGTGGGCAAAGGTGCGAGGGCCGGGCACGACGAGGTGCCTCCGTCGGTGCCCCCGCCGTTGGGTTGACACAGGCCGTTGCGGCACGTCTCGCTCGCCAAGCACCCGTGCCCGAGCGCGACGTCGCAGACGAGCGGGCCGGTGCTGGTGAAGGGCGGTACCGAGCACCCAGCGCCGACCAGGCTCGCGAACAGAAGAAAGGCGCCCCTCATGGAAGAGAGGTCTTCATACCCTGACGCTCCGGCCGGGCTCAAGGTTCGCCACACCAGGGGGGAATCGATAGGCCGCGGTGGGTGTTGACGGCGGCTCGTACCCCAAAACCAACGCCTCGCCGTTCAACCCGTGCTACCACCCGCCCATTCGCCGCTTCCTGGAGAACCCCATGCGTCTTGCCGTTGCCTTCACTCTGTTGCCAGCGGCAGTGCTCGCTGCCGAGAAAGCCAAACCCCCGATGAGTGCGAAAGACATTCTCGAGAAGAACCCCGTCGCCGCGCCGTGGTCGGGCCCGTACGGCGGTGTCCCTCCGTGGGACAAAGTCACCGTCGCCGACGTGGGGCCCGCCCTCGAAACGGCCATGGCCGACGGGCTCAAAGACATCGATCGGGTGGCGTCGAACAAGGCCCCGCCGACGTTCGAAAACACCATCGTGGCGTTTGAACGCGCGGCCCAGCCGTTGACGCGCGCCCTCAGCATTTTCGGGGTGTTCTCGTCGAACCTGTCGACCGACGAATTTCGGCCCGTCGAGGAGGCGATGACGCCCAAGCTCGCCGCGTACCAAGACAGCGTGTACCAAAATGAAAAACTCTTCGCCCGGGTCAAGGCCGTCTACCAGTCAGATGCGAAAGCGAAGCTCACGCCGGAGCAGCAACGACTGACCTGGCTCACCTTCACCAACTTCGAACTGCAAGGCGCGAACTTGAACGCCGAGCAGAAGAAGCAACTCTCGCAGTACAACCAGCGCCTCGCCGAGCTGTCGACCAAGTTCGCGCAGAACCTGTTGGCCGACGAAGCGAAGGCGGCCCTGGTCATTGAGCAGAAGAGCGACCTCGCCGGGCTGCCCGAAGCCCAAATCGCCGCGGCCGCCGCCGAAGCCGAGAACCGCAAAATGAAGGGCAAGTGGGTGTTCGCGAATACCCGCTCGGCCGTCGAGCCGTTCTTGACCTACGCGTCGAACCGCGCGCTGCGCGAAAAGGCGTTTCGCGCGTGGGTGAAGCGCGGCGACAACGGCGACGAAAACGACAACAACAAAATCATCACCGAGATTCTGGGGGTGCGCGCGAAGAAGGCGAAGCTGCTCGGCTACCCGACGTTCGCGCACTGGCGGCTCGTCAACACCATGGCGAAAGACCCGAACGCCGCCATGAACCTCATGATGTCGGTGTGGAAGCCGGCCGCCGACGCGTTTCGCAAAGACGTGGCCGAGGCCCAAGCCATTGCCGACAAAGAAGGCGCCAAGTTCAAAATCGAACCGTGGGACTACCGCTACTACATCGAGAAGTTGCGGCTCGCGAAGTACGACCTCGACTTGAACGCCGTGCGGCCGTACCTCCAGCTCGAGCACATTCGTGAGGCGATGTTCGCTTCGGCCCAAGCGCTCTACGGCTTCACCTTCACGAAAGTCGACAAGGTGCCGGTGTTTCACCCCGACATGACCGTCTACGAAGTGAAGGGCGCGAAAGGCGAACACGTGGGGCTGTGGTACTTCGACCCGTACGCCCGCACCGGCAAGAAGTCGGGAGCGTGGATGACGGCGTACCGCGACCAACAGAAAGACCAGCACAAGACCACGCTCGTCTCGAACAATTCGAACTTCATCAAGGGGGCCCCGGGCCAGCCCACCACCATCGGTTGGGACGACGCGCAGACCATGTTTCACGAGTTCGGCCACGCGCTGCACGGCCTCAACGCGAACGCGACCTACGCGTCGCTCTCGGGCACCAACACGGCCCGCGACTTCGTCGAATTTCCTTCGCAGTTCAACGAGAACTACCTGCTCACTCCGCTGGTGCTGAAGTTCTTGGTCAACGAAAAGGGTGAAAGAATACCCGACTCGTTGCTCGAACGAATCGCGAAGGCCAAGAGCTTCAACGAAGGGTTTGCCACGGGTGAAGCGCAGGCCAGCGCGCTCGTCGACATGAAGTTTCACCTCGCGGGAGAAACGCCCATCGACCCGAAGGCGTTTGAAAAGCAGGCGCTCGCCGAAATTGGCATGCCGGCCGAAATGGTCATGCGCCACCGACCCACGGGGTTTGCCCACATCTTCAGCGACGAGGGCTACGCCGCGGGGTACTACAGCTACATCTGGTCGGAGGTGCTCGACGCCGACGCGTTCGCCGCGTTCACCGAAGCCGGTGACCCCTACGACAAGGCGACCGCGAAGCGCTTGCACGACACGGTCATGAGCGTCGGCAACACGGTCGACCCTTCGGTCGCGTTCAAGAATTTTCGCGGCCGCGACCCGAGCCCGGTGCCCTTGCTCAAGCGCAAGGGTTTCCCCGGTGCCGGCGTCGATGCAACGGTCGGCGATTGCTCGACGACGCCTACCGCCGGGCGTCGTCGGTTCTTTCAAGAGAACCGCGCTCGACCGCTTCGAGACCTCGTGGTGCCGACGACGACGCTCAAGTGCGTCAGCGCGCACACCCCGAGCAGCAGCTCGGTTCGCCCCGGAGTCGATTGCCCTGCAAGTCGACCGAGCGCACTTCGGCAATTTCAGACTCGCGACTCGGTCGATGCCTTCGTCGGTCAGGCCATCAGTCGGCAGAAGAGCGACTCGAGCCGGGGCGCTCGTTGCAGGCATTCGAGCGCCTCATCGGTCAGCCCGTTCTTCGAGTACAGCCTCAGCGGCGTCAGCTGCTCCGAACACCGGGCTCCGGCTCAGTCGCTCGAGGTCTGCCGACACGAACTGAATGCCGCCGACCGTCAGCGCGGTCAGGCCCTTCTGGGCAGCGCAGCGGCGAGCCGCGTCACGCCCTCTCGCACCAGGGCGCTCGAATACACCAGCAGCGACGTGAGCTTCGAAAAGAAGGGCAGCCCCACCACGCCGATGTTGCCCGCGTCGAGCTGAAAATGTTTGAGACAACCGCGCTCAACGTTCGGTGGCGCCCTTGCCGACGACCTTCACCAAGTCGCCGCGAAGCCCAGTCCGGGTCGCCTCGCGGAGCGGTGAGTCGCGCAGCGCTCGTTGCCCTGCGATCAGCTTGCCAATGGGCGCCGTCACCGAGCCGAGCAGGCCGCGCTCGAAGACCCACGACGAAATGAATGGTCGAAACGGCGCCACCCAGACCTGCTGGTGCTTCTTGATCAGCGCGTCGGCCCGCTTCGCATTCGCCCGAGGCCCGGGCTGGAGGGCGATGAGCTCACCACGCGGGTCATGGCGTTCGGCCCACCAGTCTCCCAAGACCGCTCTCGGCGCGTCGTCGAGCGGCGCCGCCATGACGGCTTCGAGCAGCTGTGGTGGAGGTTCGACTTGGGCGTTGCCCGAGCGCGGCGTTGCCCGTTTCTTCTCGGGCGCCTTCTGGAGCGCCCACAGTTCCTCCGGGTCGAGCTCGCGCTCGAAGCAATACAAGCGCAGGCCTGCCGCCACCGCGTTCGCAATTCGATCTCGAGCGACCCGGCGCGAGCCGGCCCGCAGCACCTCGAGGTTTTCGTCGAGAATCGTCGCGACGATGGTGCCCAGGCCCGGGGGCAATGACTCCAACACTTTCGCGCCGGCGGTCGTGACGCCTCGCCAAAAAGCCCTCAGCGCCCGGAGGCTCTCGAAGGTGCGCTTCGCTTCGCTTGGCCCGAACTGCGCTCGGCCAATCGCATAGCCGTCGAGCGCCCCCAGCATGCACAGCGCGTCGATTCGCTCGATCTCGTGACCGTCGAACGGGCGCTCGGTCGCACCGATGACGGCGCCCGACAGTTCCCACGCGACGTGGCTGTTGAGGTTGTGGCGGGGCAGGCCCAACCGACGTTCGGCCCGATGCGCGGCGTCGAGCGGGTTCTCGATGATCTGGGCGAGGGTCACTCCATGCACCCGGCGCGCTTCAATGATCTTCTTCATCATGACGAGACGACCTCTTGGCGCTCCGCTCTTTCGAAGTGCACCATGCCCTCGCCTCGCCCTGCGCGCGTTTCGGTCGCGCTCAAGAATGTTCGCCACCCCGTGCGCCTGGTCAAGGGCTGTGAAAACGCGTCAGCTCCGCTCGGCGACGCCCAAGCCGGGCGTCGTGGGCAATTCGTAGTGGGCTGACGCGCCCTGGTACCCGCCAGTGAACGGGTCGGAGGTGAGCAGCCACGCGGTGTCGAGGTCGGCGAACGCCACGCCGCCCAGCGCCGCGGCCAGGTGGGTGGCGGCGGTCATGCCCAAGCGGGTCTCGACCATGCCGCCCACCATGAGCGGCATGCCCCGGGCGTTCGCCGCCCGGCCAATGTCGTAAGCGCGCAACCAACCACCGCTCTTGGCGATTTTGAGGTTCACCCCGTCGGCGGCGCGCGCTTCGACCAGCGCTTCGAAGTCGGCCAGCGTCTTCACCGACTCGTCGGCCAGCACCGGAGCCTCGATGGCGCGAGCGACTTCGGCCAGCTCGGCGAGCGTCGCGCAAGGTTGCTCGAAACACTCGACGTGGGCGCCGAGCCGGGTGGCTTGGGTGATGTACGCGAGCGCCTCGTCGACGGTGAGCCCAGCGTTGGCGTCGGGCCGAAAGCGGGCCCCAGGCGCCGCGCGCACCATGGCCTCGAGGGCGCGCAGGTCGGCGTCGAGGTCTCGGCCCACTTTGACTTTGAGCGCGCGAAACCCCTTCGCCCACCACTGCGCCGCGAGCTCGGCCATTCGGCCCGGCGCCAGAATGGGTATGGTGATGTCGGTTTCAATGGCCGGCCCAAGAGGCCGACCCGACACCCACGCGAAGAGCGGCGCGTCGTCGAGGCGGGCCCAGGCGTCGAGCACCGCCACTTCGACCGCCGACCGGGCCACCGGCGTGGGGCCCAGCGCCGCGTCGAGCAACGCCGAACAGGCGTCGAACGCGTCGAACCGCTGGGCTTGCAGCTTGGGCGCCGCGGCCCGCACCGCCCCCAGCGCGTCGGCCTGGTCTTCGACCGTCACCGGCGGCAGGCACGCGCCTTCACCCACACCCCGCGAGCGGCGCCCGTCGCGGTGCCGAACCAATTCGACGTCGACGAGAACCGACCGGGTCGCTTCGACCGCCCCCGACGCAATGACGAACGGGTCGAACGTCGGCACCGACAACTCGCGCACCGCGACGCGCGTCACCTCGACCAACCCTCGGGTCGTCACGGCGCGGCCGGCCGGCGCAAGAACATGCCCAGGCCCACCATGGTCATCACCGCGTCGTTGTTTTGGTTGAGCACGGTGTACTTGAGGCGGGCCGTGCCCCGGTCGGGCTTGCTGCGAGACGGCGTCGTGTCGACGACCTCGACGCGCACCCGCAGGGTGTCTCCGGGGCGCACTGGCTTGAGCCACCGCAATTCGTCGATGCCCGGAGACCCGATGCTGCCCGACTTCGGCCCCAAGAAATGGTCGACCGCCATGCGCATGCACAGCGACGCCGTATGCCAGCCGCTGGCGATGAGGCCTCCGAAGGGGCTGGCTTTCGCAGCTTCGTCGTCGAGGTGAAAGGGCTGCGGGTCGAACTGCCGGGCGAAGTCGACAATGGCTTGTTTCGTCACGGTGAGGCCGCCAAATTCGCTGACCGCGCCTGGCACCAAGTCTTCGAGAAACGTGGCATTCATGGGCGCACGGTACCGCGAGCCCCCGGCGCGCGCATCAGGTCGTGGGGCGGCCCGCGAACACCGTCGTTTCACCTGGTCGCCATTCGGAGTAGGCCCGAGGGGGCATGACGCGCTTTCCCAAGTGGGTACCGGTGATCGCGGGCCTGGTGACGGCCGCGTTCATTGGCGTCATGTGGCAGCGGGCGCGCCGCGCCGAGCTCGACGTCGCCAACCCGCTCGGCCAATCGGTCACGGTGTGGGTCGACGGTGAAGGCCCGGTCAAGGTCGACGCGCTGTCGGCCGAGCCCGTCGGTACCTTTTCGGCGGGGCCGCACACCATCGACGTGCGCGGCGAGCGGGGTCAGAGCGTCGAGACCAGCGTGGTCATGCTGCGCGGGCACGGCTGGCTCACGGTGTACAACGTGCTCGGTTTGGCGCCGGTGTACTTCGAGCGAATCGTCTATTCGCGGTACGCCGCGCCTTCTGAATTGAACGAAGTCGCGTGCGGCAAACGCTTCGTCGAATTCGAAGACGTCGACTACCGGTGGGTCGACCCGCCACAGGTCTTGTCGATCGACAGCAAAACGTCGTCGGTCACCAAGCGACACCTGGGGCTCGCGAAAGGGGGGCTGCGCGCTTGCGTCGGCTACGCGTACCAGCGCGACGTGCCGTTCGACGAAGGGGCTGCCGCTCACTTCGACGAGGGCGAGCCCCCCGACGCGCAACACTGGCGCTCCACCGGGCTGGTCTTGGCGCACGAGCGCGCCGAAGCCCTGGCTCTGGTTCGCCGAGCGCTCGCCGCTGAACCCCGCAGCGTCGAATGGCACCGCGAGTGGCAAGACCTCTTTCTCATGCAGGGCGACGAGGCCTCGGTGCGCCCAGAATACGACGCGCGCGCCCAGGCCGACGGCGCCACCGCCGACGACCTGTACTTGGCGATTCGGCTCGCCCCACACGCCGAACAGCTCGAGCGCAGCGCCGGGGCGTTGAAGCGCTTTCCCGAGTCGGGGTGGCTGCGGTGGGCCTACGCGTTGGCGCTGGCCGATGCCGACCGTGGCGCTGAAGCGTTGCCCCATTTCGAGCGGCTGCTGAACGACCCCAGCGACCTGCCCGCGCCCATCAAGGGCTCCGTCGCCGAACACCGGGTCGCGATTTTGGGTCGCTTGGGTAGAACGGGCGAAGCGAAGAGCGCGCTGGCGCTCACCCAGACGAGCTCGCCCAACCTCAAGTGCGAACTCATGGCCCGTTCGCTGGGCGGCCCGGCCGTGACGCCCAACGGGCCGAGCCCGTTCGTGGTGTTGCTCGAAGCGAAAGAACACGGCGTGCCGTACCCACCCCTCGACGTGGCAAACCACGAGGCCCGCGCGCCTCGCGACGCCAAAGAGCTCGCCGTCGATTCGCTGTGGGGCCCCGACGTCGGCCTGCGCCGTGCCGCCAAGGCCAGCCCACTGTTGCTGCGCATGATGCCCCTGCCGGTGCGGTTGCTGCTGCTCAGCGAGGCGTGGCGAACGGGGCAGACCGAGGCCGCGCGGCGCTTGGCCGACGCGACCGACACCGAAGTGCCCCGCCTCGACGAAGTTCGCCGTTTTCTGGTGACCGGCAACGAGACCGCCGCGTTGTGGCAGTGCGAAGACTGGTCGAGGGCCGCTCTGTGGTTCTCTCGCGCCCGCTGGGCCGAAACCCCGGCCGCCCGGGCCCACGCCCTCCGGCGGTTGGCCGCGGTCGACGTGCCGGGAGGGCTGGCGACTTTGGCCCAAAAGCAGTGGCCCCAACCCACCACACCACCCGAAACCGCGCGCCCTTGGGCGTTTCGGCTCACCCCGGGAGCACCCTGACCATGCGGTGGAACCAAGACCTCTTCAAACGCGCGCTCGACTTCGCGGCCCACCACCACGGAGACCAAAAAGTGCCCGGCACCGGCTACCCGTACGTCGTGCACGTCACCAAGGTGGCCACCGAAGTGCTGCACGCCGTGGGGCACGACTCGACCTTCGACGTCGACCTCGCCGTGACCTGCGCGCTGCTCCACGACACGGCCGAAGACGCCGGCGTGACGTGGGCGCAACTCGAGGCCGCCTTCGGGCCCGCCGTCGCGAAAGGCGTGCGCGCGCTCACCAAAGACGAGACCGTGCCCAAAGAGCAGCGCATGGCCGACTCGTTGCGCCGCATTGCCGCAGAACCCAAAGAAGTGTGGCTCGTGAAGTTGGCCGACCGCATCACCAACCTCGAGCCCGCGCCCCCCCATTGGTCGGCGCAGAAGCGAGCCGCCTACCGCGCCGAAGCCCAGGTCATTCTCGAGGCCCTGCGGGGGGCCCACGCCGGCCTCGCCGCCCGGCTCGAGCTGAAGATTCGCGAATACGTCGCTTGAGCGGCCGTCGCGGCGTCATTTTTCTGACGCCTCGAACCGCTGCGAGGGGGGCGTGTCGGCTTTATCGTTTCGCATGAGCAACGAATTCTTTTCATGGAACCCGGCCACGCTCAGCGTGCACGTCGCGGAGATGGACAACGAACACCAGGTTCTCATTGGCAAGATGAACGCCCTGTTCGCCGCCCACGCCAAGAAAGCCGACCGCAAGACCCTCGCCCCCCCCTCGTCGCCGACTTCGTGGCCTACACCCAGCGCCACTTCACCGACGAAGAGGCGTACATGGCCCGCATTCACTATGCAGGCTTGGAGTCGCACCAAAAGCTGCACCAGAAGCTGCTCGACAAGGTGACGCAGCACGTCGCGGCCTTCGAGGCGTCAGGCCACTTGAGCGAGGCGTTCTTCTCGTTCTTGGCGTTTTGGCTCTCGGCCCACATTCAAGGCATCGACGCCAAGTACGGCACGCAGCAACCGGTCAACGCCGCCGACATGCAAGCTGGCTGATTCGCGCCCGGGCCTCGTGTATTGAGGCTCATGGTTCGAAATCCTCCGCCTGCTGAGTTGAAAGACCTCGTCGACCTCGCGGCCGAAGGCCTCGGTGGCTTCGTGCTGTACGCCACCGACGACTACTTCGCCGAAAAAGAGAACTTGCTCAAACCCCACGCGGCCGAATGGGTCGAGGGCAAATACACCGACAAAGGCAAGTGGATGGACGGTTGGGAGTCGCAGCGAAAGCGCGAACCCGGTCACGACTTCGCCGTCATTCGGTTGGGCCTCGGCGGCCACGTGCACGGCGTCGTGGTCGACACGACGCACTTCAAAGGCAACGCGCCGCAAGAAGTGATGCTCGAGGGGCTCGTCGCTCCGCAGACCGCGACGCCCGCCGAGCTGCTCGCCTCAGACGACTGGCACGAGCTCGTCGCGCGGGTCGCGGTGAAGCCCGACAGCCAAAACGTACTCGTGCTCAAGACCCCCTCGCCCCGCGTCACCCACGTGCGGCTCCGCATTTTTCCCGACGGGGGGGTGGCTCGGTTGCGCGTGTACGGCACCGTCGTGCCCGAACCGCGCACGTTTTGGCGCTCGGGCTCGGTCGACTTGGCCGCGGTCGAAAACGGAGGCACCGTCGTCGAAGTCTCTGACTCCTTCTTCGGCCCGCCGTCGAACCTGTTGCTGCCGGGCCGAGGCGTCAACATGGGAGACGGGTGGGAGACGAAGCGTCGGCGAACCCCGGGGTCTGACTGGGCCGTCATTCGCCTCGGCCGCCGCGGCGTCGTCGACCGCATCGAACTCGATACCCACTTTTTCAAAGGCAACGCGCCCCAAGCCACCATGCTCGAGGCCCTCGACGAAGAAGAGCTGGGCGCCGACGTGGTGAAAGGGCTGCTGCGCAGCTCGAAGGGCTGGAGGTCGCTCGTCAACCGCACGGCCCTCGTGCAGCACCGACGGCACCAGCTCGAGCCGAACCGGCCCATGCCGGTCACCCACGTGCGCGTGCACATTTACCCGCACGGTGGCGTCAACCGGTTGCGGCTGTTCGGGGTCGCGCTCGACACTCCGGCCGAACGCGAGGCCCTCGTGCGCCTGACGAGCATGTCTGACAAGCGCCTCGACGCGTTGTTGCTGTCGTTCTGCGGGTCGCCCCAATTCGTCGAAGTGCTGATGCGGTTTCGGCCCTTCACCTCGGCGCGTGAATTTTTCGCCGCCGCCGAAGACGCGTGGTGGGCGCTCGACGAAAAACACTGGCTCGACGCGTTCGCCGCCCACCCCCGCATCGGCGACAAGAAGAAGGCCAAGTCGCAAACGAAGAAGTCGGCCAAGTGGTCGAAAGGCGAACAGCGACAAGTGGGCTCGGCCAGCGCCGAGGTCACGAAGAAGTTGGCCGAGCTGAACAACGCGTATTTCAAGAAGTTCGGCTTCATCTTCATCATTTGCGCGACGGGCAAGTCGGCCGACGAGATGCTCGCGTCGCTCGCCGAGCGTCTTCACAACCCCAAGTCGGTCGAAATTGAAAACGCGGCGGTCGAGCAGGCCAAAATTACCCGCTTGCGCATCGAGAAGTGGCTCGGAGGGGCCTGAACGACATGGGCATCAGCACACACGTTCTCGACACCTCGGTCGGGCGCCCCGCGCGCGGCCTTCTGGTGCGGCTCGAACTGTTCGACCCGGCCACTGGCGCGTGGCGCGAAGTCGCCCGCGGCGTGACCAACGACGACGGTCGCGTCAAGCCGCTGCTCGACCCCATACCCAGCGCCGGCGTCTTTCGAATCGTCTTCGACACCGGTGGGTACTTGGGGCCGAACGCGTTTTTCCCCCAGGTGGCCATCGACTTTCGGGTCGCCGCGGCGAACGAGCACTACCACGTGCCGCTGTTGCTCAACCCGTTCGGCTATTCGACCTACCGAGGCTCGTGACCCATGCATCGCTTGCGCGCGGTACCGCTGTCGGTCGAGGGGTTCAGCCCATTTGGCGACGTGATTTCGGCGGGCCTCAAGGCCGGTTCTTCGGCGAACCAAGGCACCGCCGTGCGCTTCGATGCCTGCACTCCGCTGCGCAATTTGCGGCCCCACGCCGAAGCCAATGTCGCCGTGTTTCGCTCGGTGCCGAAGACGTTGCCGTTCGAATTGAAATTGCTCGAGAAACACCCGCATTCGACCCAAGTCTTCGTGCCCATGAAGTGCGCCCGGTTTCTCGTGTGCGTCGCGCCGGCGTTGCCGGGTGGCGCGCCCGACGTCACTGGCCTGCGGGCGTTCGTTTGTGAAGCCGGGCAGGGCGTCTCGTACCGCCCCGACACCTGGCACCACCCGATTCTGGCGCTCGACCAGGTCGCCGAATTCACCATGATTGCCTTCGAAGACGGCTCGCCGCACGACTGCGTCGAATACCC
>JBGAIY010000054.1:0-27021 GCA_044225205.1 Myxococcaceae bacterium
TGGGTGGCGGTGGCTTCGTCGGCGCGTTGCTCATGGGCAGCGTGGCCGGTTTTCTGGCGGCGCCGTGCACGGGGCCGGTGCTGACGGGGGTGCTCGCTTGGGTCTCACGCACGCAAGACCCGGTGTTGGGCGGCTTGTTGCTGTTCGTCTACGCGCTCGGCATTGGCGTGCCGTTCTTTCTCATCGGCGTCTTCACCGTGCGCTTGCCCAAAGGTGGAGTGTGGATGGAGTGGGTGAAGAGCGTGTTCGGCATTGCTTTGCTGGCGCTCGCGGCGTCGTACCTGCGTGACGCGTTCGGCCCGGTGCGAGCGGCGCTGGTGTCGTTGGGCACCTCGGTTGGGTTCACGGTCGGCGTGGCGGCTTCGGCCGTCATGGCCTTTGTCGCGGTGATGTTGGGCGCGGTGCATCTGAGCTTCAAAGAAGGCCGCCAGTGGGTGCCGAAGTCACTGGGCGTGGGGTTGGCCATTGCCGCGTTCTTGTTGCGCGTGGCGCTGCCCAGCGCGGCCTCGGGCACCGGGGTGAC
Source organism: Myxococcaceae bacterium (assembly GCA_044225205.1). Classification (GTDB taxonomy): domain Bacteria; phylum Myxococcota; class Myxococcia; order Myxococcales; family Myxococcaceae; genus JAEUJT01. The sequence continues at coordinate 524 of JBGAIY010000054.1, forward strand.
GACCGACGGAGAAGCCCCGGCCCCCTTCGAGTGGACCTTGAATTTCAACCCGGCGATGAATGCCGACGGGGCCTCGTTCGAAGCGACGCTGAAGAAAGCCGCCGCCGACTGCAAGCCGGTGATGATCGACTTTTTCGCCGACTGGTGCGCGGCCTGCAAAGAGCTCGACAGCCACACCTACACGTCGAAAGTCGTGGCCGACGAGGCCCAGCGGTTCGTGCGAGTCAAGGTCGACGGCACCGAAGACAGCGACGTGTTGACCGACCTGTATGGCCGCTTCGACATTCATGGGTTGCCGACGGTGGCGTTCATTTCACCGACGGGCGAGCCGCTCAAGACGCCCCGGGTGACGGGGTATTTGGCACCGCAGCCCATCGTCGACGAAATGAGGAAGGTCGCCTTGCAGACCTGCGGCAAGTAGAACGCGCGCCATGCGCGTGATTGCGGTGCTCAGTCTGGCGTTGGTGTGCTGCGCCACGCCGCGAGCGGCGGTGGGCCAAGACACCGATGCCGACGCGGGCGCGGGTTGTTTCTCGTGTACGCACCTGGTCGTGAAGCCCATCGGCCAGCTGCCGAGCGTGCTCAACGAGTTGTCGGGGCTGGTCGCCAGTCGGTCGCAAAAGGGCGTGCTGTTCGCTTTCCACAACGACTCAGGTGATTCGGCGCGGTTTTTCGCGCTTTCGGCGGCCGACGCGGGCCTGCTGGGCGAATTCGACTTGCCGCAAGCGAGTGCCATCGACTGGGAAGACATCGCCCTCGGCCCATGCCCCGCGGGCACCTGCGTGTTTTTGGGCGACATTGGCGACAACAAGCGCGTTCGCAGCGACTACGCGGTGTACCGGGTGACCGAACCGACGGTGACCGCCGACGGTACCCCCCGATCGGTGCCGTTCGAGCGCTTCGCCTACCAGTACCCGAATGGTGAGAAACACAATGCCGAGGCGCTGTTGGTGCACCCCGTCAGTGGCGCGGTGTACCTCGTCACCAAAGAGCCCGTCGGCTCGGTGAGCCAGGTCTACCGCTTCCCCGAGCCGATGCGCGGGGGTGAGACCGCGACGCTGGTGGAAGTGGCCGACCTCACCGTGCCGACGCCCACCGACAGCCCGTTGACCGCGGCCGCCGGCGACGCCTGCGGTCGTGTGGTGTTTCTGCGCATGTACAATCGGCTCGTCGAGCTCAAGTTGCCCGAGGCCGAGAGTTCGTTCGAGCAGATTTTCGCGCAGGCGCCGCTCGAAATACCGGTCTCGAATGAACCCCAAGGCGAAGCGGTGGCCTTTGCCGCCGACGGTCGCTCGTATTTCACTGCGAGCGAAGAACCGGTGGGGCCCGTGCCGTTGATTCAGTACGTGTGTGAGTGACAGATGGGGTGGCGAGACACGTTGGGGCGGGCGTCGGCGGCGGTGGTCAAGGCGGTCGCCGAGCGCAGTGACCTGCGGCCCCGAGGCCTCGATGCGCGTGAACGAACGCTGTTGCAGCGCGTGTTCGACTCCGCGCTCGACCTCGACGCGATTCGCTTGTGCGAACGGGTCAGCGGGCTCATCAACCTGTCGAGGCGGGCCTACGTCATCGAAAACACGATGTTTTTACCGGCGGCGTATGTGCCGATTCGCGACGCGGTGTTGGTGCACGAATCGACCCACGTCTGGCAATTTCAGCACGGAGGCCACGCCTACATCGGAGACTCGCTGCACGCGCAGCTCATCGGAGATGGGTACGACCTCGAGAAGGGGCTGAACGAGGGGCGCTCATGGGCCGAGCTCAATTGCGAACAACAGGCGACGCTCCTCGAGCGCGCGAATGAGCAGGGCTGCTTCGACGGGCGACCCTTCGTGTTGAATGGGGTTGATTTTACGGCCCAATTCGTCGCCGCGCGCGACGCGGTGCGCGCTGGGGCGGGCGCTCCGCGGTAGACCGCTCAGCCATCACCCAGGTTGTCTGTCGAAGCGGGTCGCGCAAGTTTCGGTCGCTTGGAGCTGGGCAGCCACGTTGGGCTGGGCTTCTAAACGCGGCGCAGGGCAATGCGAACGAAAGCGGGGCGCGAGTTTCGTTCGCGTGGAGGTGGGCGTGTGGCTGTAGCCCGTCGTCGTTGACTTGGGCTTTCAAGCGCGGCGCAGAGCAACGCGAACGAAAGCGGGTCGCGCGAGGTTCAGCCGCTGGGAGTTTGGGCTGTCGTCGTTGGCTGGGCTTCAAGGCCTCGTCAATCGAAGCGAATGAACGTGTGTGGCGCGAGCTTCGTTCTCTTGGAGATGGGCGTGTGTCTGCTCCCGTTCGTTGACTTGGGCTTTCGACGCACAGTGCAGATCGATGCGACCGCAGCCTGGGCTAGGGTGCGGCCCATGGCTGGTGCGACTTCGCGCAGTGCGGTGCTCGCGGCCCTGGAGGTCGTCGAAGCGGAGCTGCGCCGCCGTGGTGACTGGGCTGCCGAGCGCGGCTTTCGAACTCTGACCTTTGCCGGGTGGCTGCAACACCAGGTCGTCGCGAGTCTGCGGCGAATGGCCGACGAGTCAGACATCGTCTGGCCCCACCGCGCGATGATGGCGATGGCGCGCGCCATGCCTGAACGTGGTGCACTCTTCGACGCGGTGGCCGCGCTCGATGCGGTGCTGGTGGAGGCGACCCAAGCCGTGCCGGGCGCGCCGCAACCGCGGTCTGGGCTTTCGCGAAACGCGGTGCTCGACGAAATCGAAGCCGAGCTGCACCGACTGGGCTGGTGGTCTGAACAGACGCCGGCACCGATGTTCGACCAAGTGGCCCGAATGTACTTGGCGCCCGACCGGTACCTCCAGTGGGTGCTCCTGCCTCAGGTTCGGGCGGGCACCTACGATGGCGATCTGCCCACCCTGAACGAGGGGTTTCACAGCGACTTGCGCGAGGTGCCGAAAGCGGGGCCCTTGCTGGGGTGGCTTCGCGAACTGGCTCCCTTCGAGGGCAGCGCGCGGTTTGCCTTCAATGCCGAGCCGCCGCGGGTGCCCACCGTTGAAGTCGCGACCGAAGACCTGAACGGCCTCTTTGCCAAACGGTACGCTCAGTTGGGCTCGACCACCAAGGTCCCCGGTTTTGCCCGCGGCCAGGCGCCGGCCCAGAAGCTCCGCGAGCTGCACCACCTCCACGTCGAAGGCGAAGTCGACGCCGAACTGACCCAAATGTTGGGCCCGGTGGCCGACCCGATCTGTTCGTGGGCCGAGGTACGCGAGGGCGAGGCCTACCGCGTTTTCGTCGCCTGGCGGGCGGGTGACACCGCCTTGCCGCTGCCGTTTCGCTGGGTGGTCGAGCCGCGCGAATCGTCGCGGGGTTGACCCCGACGCAATTTCACCACTCTTTGGCGCAACTGCGGGTAGAAGCCGTGCCGTGTTTTTACTCGCCGCGGCGCTTCTGAGTGCAACCCCTGTGACGCCCCCGACTCCCGCGCCCGCCGTCGGGGCTCGCGCACGCCTTGGGGTGTTGGTGGTCATCGACCAACTCTCGGCCGACGCGTTCGAGGCGAGGTTGCCGAAGACGACCGGGGGCATTCGTCGGTTGGTCGATGAAGGCACTCGGTTTCGCGCGTGCCTGTACGACGCGGCACCGACCCTGACGTCGATTGGCCACTCGACGCTGGTGACGGGCACGACCGGCGACGTTCACGGCATTGTGGGCAACGAGTGGGTCGACCACGAGACGGGCAAGGCGGTGTTGTCGACCGAAGACCCGGCGTACCAGGTGCTCGGGCGTGCGCCCAAACGCGACGGCACGGCGCCGACGTGGCTCATGGCCCCGACGCTCGGAGAATCGGTGAAGTTGGCCGACCCGAAGGCGCGGGTCGTGACCATTTCGGCCAAAGACCGCGCGTCGATTTTGACGGCCGGGCGGGGAGCCGACGCGGCGATCTGGTTCGACACCGAACAACCCTTCTTCACGACCAGCACCTTCTACGCGGCGCAGATACCGGCGTGGGTCACGCCGACCAATGAAAAGTTGGCGAAGCTGTTGGTGTCGGGAGCGTTTGCGTGGGGCCTCCCGGGGGGCGGGGCGAGCGGCCAAAACCCGACGCCGCCGAAGCGCGACCGCGAGCCCTTCGCCGAACGGCCCGAATTGCAGCCCATTTTAGACGGGCTCGAGGTCGACTTGGCCGAGGCCGCCGTCAAAGCGCTCGAGTTGGGCAAAGACGACGTGCCCGACTTGCTGGTCGTCAGCTTCTCTGGCCACGACCGCACGGGCCACGCGTTCGGCCCCGACGCGCCCGAAGCCATTGCCGAATTTGGTGTCATCGACCGTGAGTTGGGCCGGCTGCTGACGGTGCTCGACGCGAACGTGGGCCGCGGCCGTTACGTGGTGGCGTTGTCGGCCGATCACGGAGTGGCTCCGTTGCCCGAGTTCGCGAAAGCGCGCGGCCTCGACTCGGGCGGCGTCGATTCTGCGGCGATCAAAGAAGTGCTCGAAAAAGAGGCCGACGCGACCCTGGGCAAAGGTGACTGGTTTGCCCAGGCAAAGGCGAGCGGGCTCTACGCCGCGTCGCCCGCGGCGCGCGCGAAGCTTCATGGTCTCGACGCGCGGTTGCGCACCCTCGCGAAAGCGCAGCCGGGCGTGGCCGACCTGTTGCCCATGCCGTCGGTGATGAGCGGCGCGATGCCCGGGCAGTTTGGAGACGCGTTTCGAAAAGGCGCGTACCTGGGGCGCTCGCCCGACTTCATGATCGTGCCGCGGCCGTATTGGGTCTTCGGCACGAGTGATCACACCGGTCACGGCACTCCGTACTTCTACGACCGGGCGGTGCCCTTGGTGTTCGCGGGCGCGGGCGTGAAAAAGGGCGTGGCGAACGAAGCCGACGCGATCGACGTGGCGCCGACCTTGGCCCGGTTGATGGGCGTGCCTCCACCGGCGGCGACTCGGGGTCGCGTGCTCGAACTCATTTTGCGTTGATTGCTTTCACGAGAGAAAACACATGACTTCACTCGCTGTTGCGCTCGCCGTCGTTCTCACCCAAACCACCGCGGAGGCGACCAGCACCGTCGCGCCTGAGCCGAGTTCGACGAACGCTTCGAGCGCGGCCGCGCCTGCGTCTTCGGCCGAACCGGCGAGCGCCTTGAGCTCGACTCCGGTCGTGACGTCGACGACGCCCACCGCGGTCGGCGACCCGGTGGTGAAGCAGACTTCGACGGTGCCATGGTACCAACGGGTCACGCTGACGGGGTACGCGCGGCTGCAGGCGGGCTACACGTTTCCGCTCCAAGACGAGCAGCTCGTGGGCGGCAACGGCGGCTTTCGCGTCGCCGAGTTTCGGGTGAACCTCGACTTTCGGCCGATCGAAAAAATGACGGTGTTCACGTCGGTCGAACTGGCGGCGCCGCTCTTCAACCCCGACGACCCGTTGAACGGGCGAAGAATCGTCGAGTTGCGTGACGCTTTTTTTCAATACGACGTGTGCAAAGGCTTCATCGTTCGCGCGGGCCAATTTCGCCCGCCGTACGACGCCGAAATGCTGACGAGCGACGGTGCCTTGCCGTTCATGTCTCGGTCGATTTTGGCGAACGGGGTGTTGCCTCCTGAAGGGTACGGGCCGCGTCAGCCGCTGGCCCCCGACCGCCAAGTCGGGTTGCAGGTGAGCTCGCTCCGGTTGGGCAACGACACGGTCGGGGTGCGGTACGCGGTGGGGGTGTTCAACGGGGCGGGCCCCAACCAGCTCTACAACGACAACAACGGGTTGATGCCGGTGGCGCGGGTCGAACTCGAGTTGCTCAAATACGTCACCGTGGGCGTCAACGCGTCGTACAACGTGCGCAGCGACGGCGTGCGGCCCAACCGGCTCATGACGAGCCAAGTGGGCTACGGCGTCGACGTCGAAGCGCACCGCACCTTTCACGACGTGCACTCGGTGTCGGCGATGGTGGTGTTCTTGGGCCGCGCGTCGAGCTTCAGCTTCAGCGGGTTGCCGGCCGAGTCGGCGACTGGGGTGTTGGGGCAAGCGCGTTACGTGCATGAGCGCACGGGGCTCGAGGCCGCGCTGCGCTTCGCTTATTTGGAACCGAGCAGCGCGCAAGAGGCTGACCAGGTGACCGAGTTGACGGCGCTGGTGGGGTGGCGGCCGTTTCGCCTGCCGTTTCGCATTCTTGGGCAATACACCCACCGCGGCGAAGAGGGCCCGGTGGCCTACCCGAACGACAGCGTCGACCTGATGCTGCACGCCGTATGGTGAGCTCTGTGATGGCCCGACCACGTCAGGTGAAGTGCTGGCTGTACGCCGCGTCGCTCGTCGCGCTCGTCGCGCTCGCGGCCTCGTCGTGCTCGAAGTCGACGCCGCCCGCGCACGCGTTTCAAGTACAGAGCCGCGCCGACCTCATTGGCGGCAAACGGGCGCTGGGTGAAGTGGGCGACTTCAAGGTCAGCAACGGCCTCATTCAGGCGGTGATTCAGAACGTCGGCACTTCGCGTGGGTTCGGCGCGTTCGGCGGCAGCCTCATCGACGTCGACCTGGTGCGCGCGAACGGCACGAGCCCGACGCAAGGCCCGGTGGGCAACGACTACTTCACCGAAATGTTCCCCGCGTTCTTCTTGACGGCGATCGAGCCGTCGAAGGTCGAAGTGTTGAACGACGGCAGCGACGGCGCGGCGGCGGTGATTCGGGTATCGGGGCAAGAAGGCAACTTCATCACCGTGGCGAAGTCGTTGACCGACGTGGTGAACCCGTCGGGCAAGATCAACTACTCGTGCGACTACATTCTCGAGCCGGGCAAGCAGTACTTGAAGATCGTCGTCTCGGTGTCGAACCCGGGCCCGACCGACGCCGCGTGGGCGTTGACCGTGCCGTTCGGGTTCGTCACCTTGCTCGGTGAAGGCCAGCGTCTGTTCGTGCCCGGTGGCGCCGGCTTCGACATGCGCTTTCACTTAGAAGACACGGTCTACAGCGCCCGGCCGCGCTCGACGCGATACCCGGCGAAGTCACCTCGATGTGGACGACGGCGGGCGACGGCGGCCAGTTACGCCTTGGTCGCCGCGCGGCCGCTCGACGGCAACTACCTCGAAAACAAGCCCATGTATTACCCCAAGGCGAAGCCCGACTCGCTGCTCATACCGGTCGCGTCGTCGAGCTTCTTGGGCAGCTTCTGGGCGAAGGCGCCGAAGCTGCTCTCGCCCGGCACGACCATGACGTACACCGGGTACCTGGCGGTGGGCACGGGTGACGTGGCGTCGGTGCAAAAGGTCATTTACGAGCTCAAAGACACGATCACCCGGCCGAACGGCAAAGAGTTCGTTCAGCGCGACAAGGTGCCGTACGGCACGCTGTCGGGAGTCGTGCGCGAGACGCCGACGCAGCTGCCGCTCAAAGACGTGTCGGTGGTGCTGCAAGACCAAGACGGCAACTACGTGTCGCAGGCGTTGACGTTGGCGAACGGCCGGTGGACGGCGCCGGTGCCTCCGGGCAAATACCGGGCGTACGCCGTCGACAAGACGCGCTCGGTCGTGAGGAGTACCGAGCTGGTCGAGGTCGCGGCCGACGCTTCGGTCGACGTGAACTTGACGCTCGAGCAGCCGGGCTTGGTGCAAGTCGCGGTTCGCGACGAATTGGGCCGGCCCTTGCCGTCGAAGGTGTCGATCGAAGGCGTGTACGACAACGCGGTGGCGGGCGGTTTGCCGCGCAGCTTCTTGTACAACTTGAAGGTCGGCGAGCGGTACCGCCAGTCAGACCTGACGCCCGACGACCCGGCGAACCCCGACACGCGCCGCTACCTCGAGCGGGTGTTGTTGGCGCCGCACGGAGCGACCTCGACGACGTTGCGCCCGGGCAAATACACCGTCTACGCCTCGCGCGGCCTCGAGTACGACCTGCCGAGCCAGGTGATCGAAGTGAAAGCGGGCCAAACCGCGAACGTGGCGCTCACCGTGACGCACGTGTTTCAAACGCCGGGGTGGGTGTCGGCCGACTTTCACGTGCATTCGGCCAATTCGGTCGACTCCGACATGGGGTTGCGCGACCGGGTGACGAGCTTCGCGGCTGAAGGCGTCGACTTCATGGCGTCGACCGATCACAACTACGTGACCGACTTTCAGCCCACCATCGACGCGTTGCAGCTCAACGACTGGGTGCGGAGCACGGTGGGCATTGAACTCACGTCGCTCGAAATGGGCCACTTCAACGCGTTTCCGGTGCAGGTGTTGCCGGGGCCGGTGGGGCACGGCAGCTTTCGCTGGTTCTACCGGCCGCCGGGTGAATTGTTCGCGCAGCTTCGGGGTTTGGGCAAAGACTCGAGCAAGACCGTGGTGCAGATCAACCACCCGCGCGACACGATTCTTGGGTACCTGAACGCGTTCAATTACGGCACGTACACCGGCTTTCCCACCGACCCGGTCGGCTCGTTCGGCCTCGACATGACGCCGCAGGCCGACGGCTCGTTGTCGCCGTACGACATTCGCAACTACTCGGGTGACTTCGACGCCATGGAGGTCTTCAACGGCAAGCGCCAAGAATTGGTGAAGAGCTACCGCGTGCCGGCGGTGCCCCCCGAGGGCGACGAGCCGAAGCTGCCGAAGTGCACCGCGGGCCTGCCGACACTGACCCAAGACTGCCTGCCGGCGCCTGGCGAAATCGTCGAGCGGGTGGCGAAGTACACCGTGAACGGCGTTCAGAAAACGACGCTGCAGCCCGCTTTTCCTGGGGCGCAAGACGACTGGTTCACGATGCTGGCGCAAGGCAAGAAGGTGACCGCCACCGGCAACAGCGACTCGCACGGGCCGACGGCCGAAGCGGGCTTGCCGCGCAGCTACCTCGAAGTGGGGCCGACGGCCGACGGGTCGCTGCGGGCGCTCGACGAAGCGGCGACGACCGACGCGATGCGCGCGGGGCGCGTGTTGGTGACGAACGGCCCCTTCGTCGACGTGACGGTGAACGGGCAGGGGCTCGGCCGCACGGTGGTGGCGCCCGACGGTGCGATTTCGGTGCGCATCAAAGTATTGGCGGCGCCGTGGGTCGACGTGAAGTCGGTGGTGGTTCGCCGCGGAGGCCGCGACCAACAGCGCACGCCCGACACCCTCGAAACGATACCCGTCACCGTGCGCGACGGCGTTCAACGGCTCGACGTGACCCGCGCGTACACCGGCATACCCGACGATTCATTCATCGTGGTCGAAGCGTTCGGAGACGAGCCCATGTGGCCGGTGTTCACGCCGCATGAAATACCGTCGCTCCAAATTTCTGACGCGATCAGCGTCATCGCCGACGCATTCGGCTTCGGAGCGACCTTCGGCAAATACCGCCCCGACCCCTCGCAGCAGGTACGGCCGTACGCTTTCACGAACCCGGTGTGGGTCAGGCGCACGGTGCAGCAGGGCCTCACGGTGTCAAAGCCGGTGCTGCCGTTGTCGTCGTCGAGCGAGTTCAAGCCTCGGGTGATGCCCGACCTGATGAAGCTCTTTCACGCGTTTCATTCAGACCCGGCGTCAGAATGAAAGAGGGGCTGGCCGCGCTGTTGGTGGCCTTGGCCCCGCTGTCGGCGTGGGCGCACCCGCAGGGGTTTCACAAGAAGCTCGCCTTCACGCTCACCAAGTACGGCGTGCAAGGCCTCGTGGTGATGGACATTGACGGCGGCGAGCGGTGTTCGCTCATTCGCTCGGGAGCCGACGCGAACCACGACGGGGTGCTGTCGGCCCACGAAAGCGGCTTGCTCAAGAAGCGCTTGGTGGCCCTGGCGACGAGCAAGGTGAAGCTGGCCTTCTCGGGGGCGCCCATTGCGCTCGAAGTCAAAGAGTCGAAAATCAACCTTCACGAAGACCCGCGGGTCGGTGAGGGCGGTTTGTCGGTGGCGATTCTGGTCGACCTGGTGCACCCGCACGATGTGCGCGAGGGCATGAATTTCGAAGTCGAAGACACGGCGCCCGATCTTTCGCCGGTGAATCTTGAGGTATTTCAAGTGCCTGCGACCGACGCCGGGGCCCTGCCGCCCTATGTGGGCGAGTTGGCGAGCGGTGAAAAAGTACAGATTCGGCTGGGGGCTTTGGCCGAACATCGTTGATCCTCTTGCTCTTTTCCCCCCCGGTTCTGCTATGCCGCCCCCCGCTGCGCGGCAGGCTGGTTCTGACCGGGCGGTACCCATTGGCAGTTGCAACCCAAGGAAGTTTTTGTGAGCGAACAGAAGAAGCCGAAAGCGACGTTCGGTGACGCAATGTTGGGCATACCCTCGGGCGGTGGTGAGCGCGGCGAACGCCGTGACCGCCCGGCCCGTGAAGAGCGCAAAGAGCAGCCGCGCCGCGAAGAGCGCAAGGGCGCTGGGCCCATGGTGGTCGTGAAGCGGGCGGGTGGCGCGGTCGAAACGCGCAAGCTCGACGCTCCGGCGCCGACGGCCGAAGGCGCGGGCAACGGCCATGCCGAAGCCGCGGTCGCTCCGGTGGCGCCGACGGTGGTGCCGTCGGGCCCGTCGGTGTCAGACGAGGTCGCCGAGCACGAATCGTTCGCTGAAATGTTCGAAAAGCACGCGAAAGACGGCGGCTTGCCGACGCGCAAGTTGCCGCGCGTGGGCGAAAAAGTTCGCGGCAAGATCTTTCAGTTGGGCGCCGAAACGGCGTTCGTCACCATCGGCAAGCTCGAGGCGATGATCGAACTCGACGAGCTCAAAGACGAAGAGGGCATTTTGCGCCTCGGCGTGGGCGACGAAGTCGAAGCGTTCGTCACCGAGACGGGCGCCAAAGGCATCATTCTGTCGCGCAAGATGTCGAAGGGCGCGGCCTCGGTGTCGATGCTCGCCGACGCGCGGGCCTCGGGCATACCCATTGAGGGTCTGGTCATCGCGGTCAACAAGGGTGGCATCGAAGTGGCCGTCGGTGACGTGCGCGCGTTTTGCCCGACCAGCCAGATCGACGTGCGGCCGGTGGCGAAACCCGAAGAGCTGGTCGGCCAACGGCTGACGTTTCGGGTGACTGAAGTTCGTGACCGCAACGTGGTGCTCTCGCGGCGCGCGCTGGTCGAAGAAGAGTCGAAAGCGAAGGCCGCCGAGCTGCGCTAGTCGCTCGAAGTGGGCAAGGTCATTCGCGGCCGCATCGTCAACGTGCAGGCGTTCGGCGCGTTCGTCGACTTGGGTGGGCTCGAGGGCCTCATACCGGTGTCTGAGCTGTCGCACATGCGGGTGCAGCACCCGAGCGACGTGGTCAAGGTCGGCGACGAGGTCGAAGTCGAAATCATTCGCCTCGAGGCCGCCGAGCCGAACTCGCCCGACAAGTCGAAGCGCAAAGAGCGCATCACCTTGTCGATGCGCAAGCTCATGGAGGACCCCTTCACGGCCGCTCTGGCGACGCTCAAAGAGGGCGCCGTGCACAAGGGCAAGGTCGTTCGGTTGCAGCAGTTCGGCGCGTTCGTCGAATTGATGCCCGGCGTCGATGGCCTCATTCACATTTCGGCCATGAGCGAGCGCCGCATTGCCCACCCCCGTGACGTGTTGCGGGTGGGTGATGAAGTCGAAGTGAAGATCGAAAAGATCGACCCGGCCGAGAAGCGGGTCGGCCTGCGTTTGGTGAAAGACGGCGTCGTGGTGGGCGAGGGTGTCTCGTCGAGCGCGTCGGCCGCCGAAGCCCCTTCAGAAGGTGCCGCCGGAGCGAGCGTCGAAAAGAAAAAGACTGCCCCCCGCCCGAAGCGCGGTGCCATCGTCATGGGCAAGGTCGTGCGAATCGAGCAGTACGGCGTGTTCTTGGAGTTCGACGGCAACCAAGGCCTGGTACCGGGCGCCGAGACGGGCACCGACCGGGGCACCGACCTCAAGCGGGTATTCTCGTTGGGCCAAGAGCTCAAGGCCGAAGTCGTCGAACTCGAGGGCAACAAGATCAAGCTGTCGATTACCGCCGCAGCGAAAAGCGAAGAACGGGCCGACCTGGAGGCGTGGAAGGCGCAGCAAGCCAAGTCGGTCAAGGGTTCGGGTGGTTTCAACTCTTTGGCTGACAAGCTGAAGGGTTTGAAGCTGCAATGAAATTGGCGTGACGCTCGCCAGCGACGCGAAACTGTTCACTGCAGTGTTCACTCCGCACAGTCGGAAGTAATAACCTGCAGTGACCATGTCTGCGTGCCCCGGGTGCGGTGTTCCCCGGCTCAACAACGCGCGTTTCTGCCACCAGTGCGGTGCGCCGTTGCCTGTCGAAACCGGAGGTGGCGACCCGATGATCGGTCGGGTCGTCGGCAACTTGCGCGTGCTCTCGGTCATTGGCCAAGGCGGCATGGGCAAGGTCTACCGGGCCGAGCACGTGAAGCTGAAGCGCACGGTCTGCATCAAGACGCTGTTGCCCCAGGCCGCTCAAGACCAGAGCCTCATTCAGCGCTTCGAGCGCGAGGGCTTGGCGATGGCGGCGCTCAAGCACCCCAACATCGTCTCGGTGATGGACTACGGCAAGACCGACGACGGCATCTTCTACATCGCGATGGAATACGTCGAAGGGCGCACGCTTCGGCAGATTCTCAAAGAGGAGTCGCCGCTGCAGCCCGACCGGGCCATGGGCCTCATGCTGCAGGTGCTCTCGGCCCTCGACGAGGCGCATGCCAACGGCCTCATTCACCGCGACTTGAAGCCGGGCAACGTGATGGTGGGTCGCATGCGCGACGGGTCAGAGACGGTGAAGGTGCTCGACTTCGGCATCGCCAAAATCGTGGGTGAAAGCGGCACGCAGAGCCTCACCCAAACCGGCATGATGTGCGGCACGCCGGGCTACATGGCGCCCGAACAAATTCTGGGAGAAGAGCTCGACGGGGCCGCCGACCTCTATTCGGCGGGAGTGCTGCTGTTTGAATTGTTGGTGGGCAAGCGACTTTTTACCGGGGCCTCAGACGTCGAATTGGCGCAGCGGCACCTGACCCAGGCACCGCCCGCGCCGTCGGCGGTGTCGAAGTTGCCCGTGCCGCCGCAGCTCGACGCGATCGTGTTGAAGGCGCTCGAGAAGAGCCGCGACAAGCGCTTTCGCACCGCCAACGACTTCAAGCGTGAACTCGAGCTGGCTCGCGTGTCGATTCGCCAAGGGGCGCTGCCGGTGGCCCTGCCCGAAGTCGACGTGCTCCGCGTCACCTCGAGTGACAGCAGCCTGACGCCCATGGCCGCGCCCGTGCCGATCGCCGGGTGGCCGAAGCCGCCGAACGCGGCCACCCCACCGCCGCCGCCTTCGGGGGGGCTGACGAGTGACCGGCTGCGCGCGGTGGTGCCGTCGCGCCTGCTCGAGCACACCAGCGCCCTCTCGTCGCTCATTGCGCAAAACGAGAAGCGGGTGGTGCACGTGGTGGTGGTCGAAGTCGCGGGGCTGGTGGCCTTGAGTGAAAACCTCGACACGACCAGGGCCCGCGAGGTGACGGCGTCGCTCTTCAACGACTTTGGCGAAGTGGTGAAGCGCTTCGACGGCGTCGGTGAGCGCACCATGGGCTCGAGCTTCACGGCGCTGTTCGGCTGGCCGACGTCTCACGAAGACGACCCCGAGCGCGCGGTGCGGTGCGCGTGGGCGTTCAAAAGCCGCGTGTCGGCGCTCAACCGGGGCTTGCCCCGCGCCCTCACGGTGAAAGTGGGCATCGACGTCGGCACGGTCACCGGCCTCGGCGCCGAAGGCAAATGGCTCGACAATGCCGCGCTCGGCGAGTTGCTGACGCAGGTGCGCGAGGGCATGGTGACGGCCCCGGCGAATTCGGTGCGGGCTCCGGCGAGCGTGTTGCGGCGAACGTCGTCAGCCGTGCAGTGGAACGACGTGGGCTCGTCGGTGGGCCTGCGCCAGCTCTTCGAGGTGCTGGGGTTGGGCGAGAGCGAGCAGGGCCAGACGAACCCGCTCGTCGGCCGCAAGAAAGAAGTCGACGGCATCGTCGCGCGGCTTCGCTCGGCCGCCCGGGGGCAGGGGGTGGCGTTGGTCATGACGGGCGCGCCGGGTGTCGGCAAGACCCGAATTCTCGACGAAGCGGCTGAACAGGCCACGGCGTTGGGCTTCACCGTGGCCCGAGCGAGGGCCGGTCGGCTCAGCTCGTCGCCGCACCTCGACGTGGTACAGCAACTGGTGCAAGACATTGCCGCGCCGGCAGGGCGACGGCGGGTCGAAGCGACCGAGCGCCGCACGCTCACGGGCCTGACGCGGCTCAAGCTCGAGCGGGCCGACCTCGACCGGTTGATGCGGCTGTTCGGCCCCAACCCGGTGGCTGCTGGCTCAGCGCGCGACGAAGAGCAGTTGCTCAACCGGGGCGCGGTCATGGCCCTCATCGCCAAGGCGTCGGCCGAAAAGCCGTTGGCCCTGCTCATCGACGACTTGCACCAGCTCGACCCCGGCTCGCACGAAATTTTACAAGAGCTGGTCGGTCGGGTGTCGTCGCTCAAGCTGGCGGTGATCGCGTGCGGCCGAACCGGGCCGGCGCTGTTGCCGAACGTGCCCCGCGCCGAGGTGACCCCACTGAGCGCCGACGACCTGGGCCAGTTCGTTCGTGAACGGCTGAGCGATGCCCTCGTGCCGCCCGAAGTCGTGCAGCTGGTACTCGCCCGCGCCGAAGGCAACGTGTACTTCGCGCAAGAATTGGTGTCGGCGCTCATCGAAAAGGGCGACCTTGCGATTTCGGCGGGCCAATGGGTGTTGTCGCAGACCGCGGGCGACGCCGTGCCCGACGGCATCAACCTCTTGGTGCGCTCGAGAATCGACCGGTTGTCACCACAGGCCCGCTTGTTGCTGCGGGTGGGCGCGGTCATCGGCCGTACCTTTCCGGTCGACTTGGTGGTGGCGGCCACCGAAGAGCCGCTCGACGTGCACTTCGCGGCCACCGAATGCGTCGAACGCGAAATTCTGACACCGGCCGAAGTGTCGGGCAGCTTCGCGTTTCAGCATGCGGCCGTGTACGAGTCGGTGTTGCAGTCGCTCCCGAAGCCCGAATTGAAGGCGCTGCACGCGCGCGTCGGCGAAGCGCTCGAACGGGGCGCGTCGTCGGGGCTCGAGAACGCCGCCGACGCCATGGCCCGCCATTTTCTCGACGCCGAGCAACCGCGCCGGGCGATGAAATACCTCCGAACGGCGGCCGAGACCCTGCACCAACGCGGCTCGTTTCGGGGCGCCGCCGACCGGTTTCGCCAGTGCCTCAAGGTGATGCTCGACGAGGCCACGAAGCAGGGCGCCATGGTCGAGACGGTGGCCCAAAACATTTTCGAAGTGGCGTCGGCGGCCGCCCAGGCCGAGGTCATGGTCGCGCCCGAGCAGGTCGCGGGCGTGGTCGACCCCGTGCTCGCCGTCGTGCCGGCCGACAAAGCGTTGCCCATGCGCGCCGAGGTCATGCGCCAAAAGGCCGCGGCGCTGCTCAAGTTGTCGAAGGTGGCTGAAGCGCTGGCGGTCTTGCAGCAGGCGCAGCGGTTGTCGGGTGGGGCGCGTACGCCGTTGCTGTCAGCCCACTTGGCAGCCGACGTGGCGAGCGCCCTCGAGGCGAAAGGCGAGGTGCCTGCGGCGGCCCGCACCTTGCTCGACGGGCTGGGCTTGCTGGGGCAAGCGGGAGAGCGCGAACGCGACCTGTTGTGTCAGTACCTCAATCAATTGGGGCGGGTGCACCTGCGCATGCAGAAGCTCGCCGAGGCGAAGGAGTTCTTCACGAGCGCCCGCGACAAGGCCCGCTTCGCCGAGAGCCTGGTCGGCGAGAGCAACGCCGTGGCGAATTTGGCGGTCTGCGCGGCGAGCGTTGGTGACGCGGGGCCGGCGCTCGAGCTGTTCAGCGAGTCGCTCAAGTTGGCCGAAAAGTCGGGAGACGTCATCGGTGCCGCGCGCGTGCGGTTCAACTTGGCGAAGGTGTTGCAAACCCAGGGCAAAGACCAGGCGGCGGCGAGTGAATTGACGGCCGTGTTGTCGGTGGCCCGTGAAGTGGGTTGGCGCGAAGGCGAAGCGGCGGCGGTGCAAGCGCTGCAGGCCGCTCGCCCGCCGGCGACCGGCACGGGGCGCCCACGGTAAATCGGTTCTCGCTGGTCTACGCGAGCAAGAAGAACGTGGCCTTCACGCCTTCGAGCACGGGGTCGGCGGTGCCCGTAATCGTGAGCCCGTTTTCACGAGAAAGGTCGACGACGTAGTCCGCTCCGCCGCGGGGGTCGCGAATCACCTTCACGATGGGCTTGAGCAGCAACAAGGGGTTGGCGGGCACTTCGAGCACAATGGCGACCGCGTCGTTGCTGAGCTTGACGGTGGTGCCCACCGGGTAGACCCCCATGACCGAACGAAAGAGCTTCACGACGTCGGGGTCGAACCGGGTGCCGGCTTGGTCTTGAATCATTTGCAGCGCTTGGTCGGGGCCGATGTTGTTGGGCGGGGGGCGGGGCATGCTCAACAGGTCGAACGCGCAGGGCACGGCGATCAATTGGGCCACGGTGCTGGGCACGAGGCCCGGGCCCGTGGGGCGGTGCGAAAGCCCGCATTCGTAGGCGGCGCTCGCTTGAACGAACACCTCTTCGCTGGTCGCCCCGGCCGCGTTTCGGAGCAACGATTCGACCGAGGCCCGGTGGTGTTCTTCGCCGGTGGTCGACATGACGGGCCGTTGGTCTTTCGTGGTCATGCGACCGATGTCGTGAACGGCGGCGGCCATGCAGACGTCGGTCAACGCGGCGCGCTTGAGGCCGACCTTTCGACCCATGATCATGGTCAACGCGGTGACGGCGGCCAAATGAAAATGCAAGTCACCCACGAAGTTGGGGAAACGGGTGAGCCCCGCCAGCAACGATTCGTGGCCGTTCGACGCGTCGGCCAAACCTTGCACCGCGCGGCGCAGCGCCGGCGTTCGCCAGGCCTGCCCGGCGTGCAGCTGTTCGAGCGCTTTGTGAATGGTGATCGTGAGCGCGGCGTAGCACCGCAGCACGTTTTGACGCGGGTCGAGCTTGATGCTGCTCACGTTCGAGGCAATGCGCTTGGCGTCGAGCTTGCGGAGCCGAATGCTCGTCAGGCTCGCGTCGTCGCGCAGCGCGTGTGGGGTCGGCGTGCTCCAGTGCTTTTGAAACGTGGCGACGAACGCGCGCATGCTGTCGACCGACTGCGCGCCGGCGAACACCAGCTCGTCGACCTGCAGGCGCTCGAAGATCTTCTTCAGCGAACCGAGTGCCGCGAGCTGCGTGCGGTTGAGCCGCACGAGCTGGCGATTCACGAAGAGCGAATCGTCGACCAGGCTGAGCGTCACTTCGAGGTCGCTGGGGTTGATGGCCTGGTACACGGTCGTGAACTGGGTGAGCGCACCGGTGAAGACCGGGTTCTTGGCGTCGTGCACGACCGCGAGGCGCAGCACCCCGTTGAAGGCCTCGAGCAGCTGGGCGAGGGGCTTGGTTTGGTCGTCGGCCGACTCTTCGCTGTTCATGGGGCTTTGCCTCGAAACAGGCCCGACGGGCTCGAAGACGTTTCAGCCGCGGCGACTTTGGCGGCGGCTTCGGCCTTGGCGACGGCGGCTTTGCACGCTTGCCGCAACTTGGGGTTGCCGAGCAGGCGGCCCGCCAATTCGTTCACGGCCGCCGCCGCTTTGGGGCTCCAGGCTCGGCCGAAGCAACCGACGAGCGAAATGCGCAATTCGAGGTCTTGCTGTCGCCCCAGTTCGGCGGTGAGCACGTCTGCGGCGGCGGCGCCTCCAATTTCGCCGAGGGCTCGGTACACCTCGCGGCGTTCGAGCGCGTCGGTGCTGGCTCGGGTCAAGGTGCGGCCCATGGCGTCGACCGAGGCTTGGTCTTCGGCGTAGCCCAACAAGCGCACCGCGTTGAGGCGAACGTCTCGGTCGGGGTCGCCGATCATCTTTCGCAGCAGGGCGCTCATGCCGAGGGCAATGGTACGTTCCATCGTTCGAACGGCGACGCGGCGAATGGCGGCGTCAGAACTTTGCAACATGGCCCCAAGAATGGGGGTGGCGACGTTCGGCGGTTGTTTGTTGCACAGCAAGACGAGCTGTTGGGCGACCTCGGGCGTGGCCGTCTTGGCTCTGAGCGCCAGCACGTCGGGCTTCGGGTTGATGAGCGCCAACAGCTTGCTGACGTTCGCCTTGCCTTCGTCGGTCTTCAGGCGGCCGAGCGCGTCGAAAATGCGGTCGAGCGCGAGCGCGCCGAAAATGCGCAGCAGGGGTATGGCGTGGGGGGCGAGGTTCGGGTCTTCGAGGGTCGACAGCAAGTGGTCGACGACGACGCCGGGCGCGAGGGCTTGGCGAACCTGGTTGAGCACGGGCAAGTGCTGTTGGGCGACCGCGGGGCTGTTTCGGGCCGCCTGCAACAGCTGCGAAATGGCCCGAGCGCAGGGCTCGAGGCGGTTGCTGGTGAGCATGCCCTCGACCACCTGTTGCAGCTGGGCGACGACGCGCGGCTTCAGGTCGCTCGGCGCGGTGACCGCGGCGTCGAAGAGCGCCGAGAGCAGCCGTTCGCTCGCATCACCCCGGGGTTGCGAGAGCCGGGCGTGCAGGGCGCGCAAGGTGTCTTGGTCGACCGAGAGCACCGAGTCGCGCGCGGCGGCGGCGTGCGCTTTGAGGGCCTCCTGGTCGATGCCCGACAACGTCTTCGAACTGAGCACTTCGAGTTCGTTGTTCGACAACGTGATCATCGTCGGCAGTTCGTTTTCGTTGAAGGTCGCCGTGAGCTCGGGGCTCGAGAACACGTTCATCACCCCGGCGATTTGCTCGGCCTGGGTGACGCGGCGGCCGGGGGCGTCGGCCTCGAGGCCTTCGGTGCCTTCGTCGGCGAACGTCGTCGCGACGACGAACTGAACGTTCGCAAGCTCGGCTTCCCAGAAGGCGGTCATGACCGACTGGTCAGAACCGGCGTGTCGGGCGCGGGCGGCGACGTCGAAAAACTGCATCAACTGGGCTGGCGTGAGCCCGCGGGTGAAGACGACTTTGCGCGCCCCGTCGCCGAAGAGCGTTTGGGCCAGCACGTCTTGGTCGGCCTGGGTCTTTTGCAGCGGCTTGTCGGCCACGAGAAAGGCGTTGGCGTGCACGTCGAAGGTGAGGCTCGCGAAGTCGCGCAACACGAGCGTGATGCGCTCGTGCAGTTTCTGTATCGCGGTTCGGGTGTTGGGGTGTTCGGCCGAATACTGGGCGCGGGCGTCGATGACCTTGCGCAGCAAAAAACCAAGTTCGAGCACCGCTTCGGGGCGAAGCTGCGTCGCGGCGTCGGGCCCTTCGGCTGACGGTTGTGTCGGTGGGGGCATGCGGGCGAACTTCGTGCCGACTATAGCGAGAGCGCGCCTCGGAGAAAGGCGGAGATCTGAGAGAGGGCGAACCGGGCTTGAGGCAACAGCCGTTGCATCACCAAGAACCCGTGAATCACCCCTTTCACTTCGAGGTGCTGGGTGGGCACGCCGGCCCCGCGAGCCGCTTCTCAGGGCCACGCCCTCGTCGTGCAGCACGTCGCACTCGGGCGTCACCACCAGCGTGGCCGTCAGCCCCGCCAGGTTCAGCCGCAGTGGAGACAGCGCCCTCCCGCGAACCGACGTCGGGTGCGAACTGATTCCAGTACCAGCGCCATGCGGGCCGCGGCGAGACCGTAGCCGGTGGCGAATGTCAGGGCCGACGCTGTGGTGAAGTCGGCGTCGGCAATGGGTTGGCCAAGACGAGGGCTCGGGGCTTGAAGCCACCGGCCTCCAGGGCGGTCAGGAGCCCGAGGTGGCCGCCGGCGCTGTCTCCGGCAATGGCGAGGCGGTCGGGGTCGACGCCGAGCGACGGCCCGACGCCCCCCAGCCAGCGCCAGGTGGCGACGCCGTCGTCGAGCGCGGCGGGCCAGCGGTGTTCCGGGGCCAGGCGGTAGTCGACCGCCACGACGACGGCGCCGACCGCGCGGGCGAGCGCCCGGCAAAACGGTGCGTAGCTGTTCGACGACCCGACGACCCAGCCTCCGCCGTGAAAGTAGACAATCGCCGCGCGGGCTTCGGCGCTGGGCCGAAAAAGTCGCGCGTTCAACCCTGGTGGGCCGACCGCGAGCACGTGCTCCGCGTGCATTCGGGGCCCGGGCCCCGTGGCGAAGGGCCGCAGCGTGCGCATGGTTCGCTCGAAGTCAGCGCGGAGCGTGGTGGCGTCGACGTCACCCGGCGCGCCGCGGTCGGCCAGCAACAAGAGGCGAAGCCGCCAGTCAAGACCCATGGCGGGCACGGTGGCAAACGCGTGCCGCCCTGGCCAATGAATTCACCCTGCGGCGCGAGACGGCGGCCCGGCGCGCTTGCCACGCAGCAGTGACACGACCCCGTCGCGCAACGTCGACATGACTTGGGTCGTGCCCAAGTGGCCCGGAGACATGGTCGCGGCGCCGTGCGCGAGAAACCACACCTGATACGCCGTCGCTTCGACCGCTTCTGCCGCGAGCAGCCCCGGCGGCACCAGGGCCCGCACCGCGCTCTGCAGCTCTTCGAAGGCGGCGGCGCTGGCTTCGGCCAGAGCGGGAGAGCGCGCGAAATCGAAGCCCATCGAGAACATGAGGTCGAGGCGTTCGGGGTGCTTTTGAGCGTAGCGCACGTATGCTTCGCCTTGACGCAGCAGGCCCTCGAGCGGGTCTGGGCTGCTCGCGCGCCGGGCGTGGAGCGCGGCCCGAAATTCGACGAACGAGACTTCGGCCGCTGCGGCCAACAGCGCCTCTTTGTCGGCGAAGTGCCGGTACGGAGCGGCGCCCGACACGCCCGCCAACCGAGCCGCTTCGTTGAGCGACACCGACCGGGCCCCGTGCGCGCTCGCCAGGGTCAGCGCGGCCTCGACCAGAGAACGCCGCAGGTTGCCATGGTGGTAGGCGGCCTTGGTCTTGGGTTTTCTCGCCAGTCTCGCGCGCACGCCCGCATTGTAGCACGGCCATGTTGTTCTTCGTAACATCAAATGTTATTGGTGTTCACATGAGACCCCAAGCCCAGACCTTGACGTCGCGAGCGCCGTTCATGTCAGCACTGAACCAATTCGAGGCGCCGGTGACCGTCACTGGCGTGCTGCCGGCATGGCTGACGGGGCAAGTGGTGCGAACGGCGCCGGCGGTGTTCGAGTCGGGTGGCTGGCAGGCCGAGCACTGGTTCGACGGGCTCGGCATGCTCTACGCGTTTACTTTGGGCGAAGGCGGCAGGGTCACGTTTCGTCAACGCCAGCTCGACTCGGCGGTGGCCCGCGCTCCGGCGACGAGCGGCGCTTTCGCCACGACCATGAAGCGGGGGTTGCTCAAGCGACTCCTGCAGCCCATACCCACCTTGCCCGACAACACGAACGTGAACGTGTTGCCTTTTGGAGACGACTTGGTGGCGCTGACCGAAACGTCGCACCAATGGGTGATCGACCCGGTGACGCTGAAGAACACCCACTACTTGCAGTGGCACGACGCGATGAATGCGCTCAACACGTTGGCACACCCCCAGTACGACCCGCAGCGTCGGCGCATCGTCAACGTGGGCACCGTGTTTGGCAAAGACTCGGCCCTGACGGTGATCGAGCACGAGCCCAACGGTCGCGTTCGCCGAGAAGTGGGCCGCTGGTCGGCGCGCCGAATACCGTATGTGCATTCGTTCGGCTTGACGCCTCGCCACGCGGTGTTGGTGGGCCACCCGCTCGACGTGTCTCCGCTGTCGCTGCTGTTTTCGAACAAAGGGTACATTCACCACTTTGCCTGGAGGCCCGAGCAGGGCACGAAGCTGATCGTCGTCGACCGCGAGGGCGGCGGGGTGCGAACCCACCATGCGAAGCCGTTCTTCGTCTTTCACACGGTCAACGCTTTCGAAGACGGCGACACCACGGTGCTCGACGTGGTGGCGTACGACGACGCGTCGATCATTTCGCAGTTGTCGACCCAGGCGGTATCGAGCGCGTTGCCCGACCTGCGGTCGAAGCTGGTTCGCGTGCGCATGACCCGGGGCCGCGACGAAGCGACGGTGACGCCGCTGAGCGACGCGCGGTTCGAATTTCCTTCAATTCACTATGGGCGCTTCAACGGGCAGCCGTATTCGACGGTGTGGGGCGCGAGTCTGTGGCCCGAGGCCGGCGGCCTGCGCTCGCGCTTGGTGAAGGTCGACGTGGGGTCGGGCCGAGAAACGGCGTTCGAAGACGGTGATCACCTCTTCGGCGAACCACTCTTCGTGGGAGCCCCGGGAGCGGCCCGCGAAGACGACGGGGTGCTGTTGTCGGTCGGCTCGCACCGAACCGAGCGCCGGGCCGTGCTCCAGGTCGTTGACGCGTCGTCAATGCAGGCCGTCGCTCGGGCCGAGGTGCCTTTGCCATTGCCGTTGGGGTTTCACGGTTCGTTCGTCAGAGCGAAGGCGACGTCGCAGGCGTAATTGTCGAGCGATATCAGTGGGTTGTGATGTTCGGTCGTTTCGGGCGCCATGGCGGTGCTTGCCGTACTGCGCCCAGGTGGGCGAAATACGCGTCGTGTCTTCTGACTGGGTCGAGCTCCATCGCCGGGCGCAAGTCGAACTGCCCGCGGTGCGGGTGCCACTCGATGCCTTTGTCGCGCGGGCGAAGGCGCTCCCCCACGCGCTCGAGCCTTCGCTGGCGACCGACTTGTACCTGGCCGTCGCGTGTGAAGGGGCAGACCCCGTCGCGATCGCGGCGTTCGAAGAGCGCTACGCCCCACTCATCACGCGCACCGCGGCGCGGCTGGGTGCGCTCGGGCTCAGCGGCAACGAGTTCAAACAGGTGCTCCGCGTTCAGCTCTTCGTGAGTGAACAGGGGAGGGCTCCGCACATTGCTTCGTATTCAGGCCGAGGGCCTTTGGGCGGCTGGCTGCGCGTCGTGGCCACCCGCTTGGCGATGCAGTTCATTGAAACCGGGCGCAAGCGTGAGGCTCGTCACACGACTGAATTCGCCTCGCTCGAGAGTCTGGCCGTCGAGGAGCTGCCCGACGGCGCGGTCGCGAAGCGTGAGGTGCGAGGGGCGCTGCAGCGTGCCATTGACGTGGGCAGTCGGGCCATCGGTGCCGAAGCGCGGGCGTTGTTGCGGCAGTATTACGTGCATGGCGTCGGGGTCGACGGCGTGGCCAAGTTGCTCGGCGTGCACCGCTCGAATGCGAGCCGGGCCGTCGCTCGCGCGAGGGCCTCTTTCGTCAACGAAGTTCGGGCTTGTCTGTCGAACGACTTTGGCTACCTGGGCGCTGAACTCGAGAGCGTCGTCGGGTTGATGCGCAGCGACTTGGAACTTTCGCTGCGCGGCGTGCTGGGCAGCTCTGACCGCACCTAACCCCAACGTTCAGCTTGGGCTTCGGCGAGGCGGTCACCCGCCGTCTTTCGGGGGCGCATTCGCGCACAGCGTCTTGCACCGGGCTTTGTTTGACGCGCATTCGGCGCCCGACCAGGTGCCTTCGGCGTTCTCGTGGCATTCGTGAATCTCGCCCGTGCCAACGTCGACGCTGTGGCACGCCGCGATGATGTCGTCACAGTCGATGACGGTGCCGGCGTCGATGCCGGCGTCGACCGGCGAACTCGGGCTGCCGCAGGCGAAGCAGAAGAGCGACAGCGCGAAAGCGAACGACCTGGGGTGAGAAACGGCGGGCATGGTGATGGTGTCTCCAACTGCGGGTCAGTGAACGGCGATTGCAAAAAGCGGAGGGGCCGAGGTGGCGAGGTCAATGGTCTTTGCGTGTACACTCGAGAACCACGCGGCGGCCGAAAGCTCGACCGTGGCGGCGGCGTGGAGGTGCGAGGCGTCGAAGACCAACGGCCCGAGGGCCAGGTCGAAGCTGGTCGAGTCTCTGCGCTCGATCACGCTCCCGTCGTCGAGCTCGAGGCGCAGGGTCTGCCCAACCATGGGAGTCGACTCCACGCCCTCGGCGTCGGCGTCGGCCGGGGCGACGGCCACGTGCAACGCGCACCACCGCCCAGCCGCCGGTTCGAGCTCGCCGAGTGACACCGTCGACCCGCCTGTCAAAGACAACACGTGGGGCGTGGCCAACTTCGTCGGCGAAGCGACTCCGTGCGCCCACGCCGACCCCACGGGGGCGAATTCATTGCGCACGCGCTGGGCGAAGGTCGGGCAGGGCACCGCTTCAACCAGCGACAAGGTCAGCCAGCCCCCGGCGAGTGTTCTGCCGTCGAGGTCGCGGGTCGACGCGTCGAGGGGGGCGACCTTCGCCGACAACGCGAGGCTCGCGCCGGGCACGCGCTCGCCGCACCCCGAGGCCCCCAGGCACGCGAGAATCACCCCCAGGTGCCTCATGCGTCGACCACCACCGACAATGCGAACACCGGCCCGGGGCGCATACCGCCCCCGAGCGACGAAGCAACGGGCCACCGCAGCCCGCCTTGCAGCACCCAGCGCGCACCGACCATGAAGAGCACGTCGGGCGCCGCGAAGAGCGCAGGGCCCGCGCCACTGGGGTCGAGAACGCCATTCACCAGCCGCGGCGCGTCGTAGCGGCCTTCGAGGCCCGCTCGCACGGCGAGCCATGACACCGGTTGCAGTTGTGCTCCCGCGAGCAGGCGCGCGCTCGGGGCTCCGTGAACGCCGAGCCGACCGTGGCCCAGCGGCCATTCTCCTGAAGCGGCGGCGAAGACGGCCCAGCGCTCGCTCAGAAAGCTGAGGTTTGACACGGTGAGGTGCGGTGTCCATTCGCCGAGGGCCAACTGGGCGTCGACGTCGAGCGGCGCCCCCGTGGCGTCTTTGATGACGGGCGAGGTCGGCAACTGGAGCCCGACGGTCGTGCTCACGAGGTAGCGTGCGCGAAGGCGCGAATCGCGAAGAATGACGAAGCGGGCGGCGACGTCGACCTCTCCAGGCCCCACCGCGCGTTGGCGCGCCAGACTGGCCGACTCCAGCTCGCGCAGTTGCCCGGGCACGGTGAGCAACAACTGCAGCCAACGCGTCGGGGCCCATGAAGCCGAAAGGTCGAAGCGCAGTTCGCGCACGCTTTGTACGCCGAGGCCTTCGGGCTGGCTCGTTGCCCACGCGCGGGTCGACAGACCAACGCGAACCCGGTTTTCGAAGGGCTGGTCGAGCGCCATCGTGGTGATGGTGGGGTTGCCGCAGCTGCAGGTCGGGCACGGCCAAGCGGGCGAGGCCCACGCCATTGCCAGCACGAACCCCAGAGCCGCCCCTCGCATTGACAACCCATAACTCGCGACGACCCCATCGAACGTGCGGCATGTTGTCGCTGCGACAATTTGCCGCAGGTCAGCCGAGGTCGTTGGGGGGCTTTTGGAGCTTTCGCTGGAGCGAGCGCCGGTGAATGCCGAGACGGCGCGCCGCTTCACTGATGTTCTGACCGCAGTCGGCCAGCACGCGGTGAATGTGCTCCCATTCTGCGCGGGCGAGTGACGGGGCGCGCACGTCGGGGTCGAGCGGCTTGCCTTCGAAGGCGGCCACCACGTCGTCGGCGTCGGCCGGCTTGGGCAGGTAGTGCTTGGCCCCCAGGCGCATGGCCTCGACCGCGGTGGCGATGCTGCCGTACCCCGTCAACATGACGACCTGGGTCGCGGCGTCAATGGCCTTGAGTTCTTTGAGCAGTTCGAGCCCGCCGCGGCCGGGCATCTTCAGGTCGACCAACGCCAATTCGGGAGAGTCGGCGCGCGCCAATTCGAGGGCCCGGTCGGCCGACCCGGCGGTGTGCACGTCGTAGCCCCGTTCGCGGAGTGCTCGGGCGAGCCGCTCTCGCAGCACGTCGTCGTCATCGACCAGCAACAGCGTCGGGGCGCTCACGCGGGTGGCGCCTTTCGCGAGAACACCGTCTTGGGCAAGACGAGTCGCGCTTGCGTACCCGCGCTCGGCGCCGAATGAAGCTCGAGCCGACCGTCGAGCTGCTCGACGACCGCGCGGGTCAAGAACAGGCCAAGGCCGGTACCGGCGCCCGGCGCTTTCGTGGTGAAGAACGGCTCACCCGCGCGTTGCAGCGTCTCGGGGGTCATGCCCGCCCCCGAGTCGACCACTTCGATGGTGTTTTCGGTGGCTCCTTCGACGAAACGAACGTCAACCGTGGTGGTCGACGCTTGCAGCGCGTTGCGCACGAGGCCGCGCAGCGCCTGGGCGAGGGCTCGGGGCGGCCCTTCGACGACGGCCTCGCTCATCGCCACACCGCGAACCCTGTCGGCGTCGGGCAAGTCGGCGGTGGCGGCCGCGAGGAGCTGCGCCAGCGGCACCTGGGTCGGCCGTTCTCCATGCGTCGCTCCGACGTCGGCCGACATTTGGCGCAAGAGTTCGGCGCACCGGGCCACTTGTTGGCGAATGAGCTGCACATCGCTTTCGGCGCCTTCTTTGACCGGCAGGTCTTTCGCGACCACGGCGATGGTCGACAGCGGGGTCGCCAACTCATGGGCGGCTCCCGCGGCGAGCGTCGCGAGCGCGGTGAGGTGTTGCGCGCGTTCGAACCGGGCCCGGCTCTCTTGGAGCTGTGCTTCTCGTTCGGCGAGTGCCCGCGTCACGCGGTGCACGAAGTAGACGATGAACAGCGCGGCGACCCCGAACGCCACCCACATGCCCTGCAGGTGCATCTTCATCAAGTGCACGTGGTCGACCTGGGGCGTCACCCAAAACAGAACCCCGTACCCCGCGAACGAGAGCAGGGCGAGCGACCAGCTCCAGGCCGGCGGTAAGACGACTGCCGCCAGGGCGATGTAGACCAAGGTGAGAAAGTTGAATGGGTTGTTGGGGCCCCCGGTGAAGGCCAAGA
>JBGAIY010000055.1:0-25965 GCA_044225205.1 Myxococcaceae bacterium
CGTTGGGCGCGAAAGGCTACGGCCGCTACCGGGGCCACGCGTTCGACCGGGCATTCGACCCCGCGACACGACTCCACCAACTCGGGGATGATGAAGTTGAGGTCGGCGAAGCCGTTGCCGTGCAGGTTGCCGGAGTCGTTCACCGGCACGCCGTCGATGCTGACTTCGATGTCTTGGCTCTCACGAGCGTCGAACCCGCGCAGAAAAATGTGCTCGGGGTGGCCTTCTCCGCCTTCGTTGGTCAACAAGATGCCTGGGGCGAGCTTCAAGAAGTCGGCCCCCGTCGTGTGCGGCACGATGCGCTGCTCGCCCAAGTCGAAGTGAAAGTCGCTCGCGCCCCGACTGCGCGGCGTGCTGCGCCCGAGTACCACAGTCGACATTTCGTGGGTCGGGTGGCCCGCGTCGAGCGGCTCGGGCACGATGCCGGTGGTCGGCTCACCCGCGTCGGCCAGGTCGGGCTGGGCGCCCGCGTCGACTTCACCCGCGTCGGGTTCGGCCGGGGCACTGGGCATGGCGAACGCGAGTCGGGTACGGCTGGGTATGGGCACGCCCTCGTGACGGGCGGGCCGAAAGAGCCACTGGCTGAGCGCCGTCATCGAGGCGTTGTCCCACGCGCGGCCGGCCGATTCGATGACGGTGATGTCGACCGCCTTGCCCTCGGGGTTGATGGTGAATTCGAGCAAGACGTGACCGGCCGTCGGTCGCTCGGCCCCGGCGGGCACTTGCGCTTCGACGCGCGTCAGCACGTCGGGGGCTTCGACTTCGCCCGCCCAAGCCGCCCGCGAAAAGAAGAACAGGCCTGCGAGCAGGCCACTGCACAAACGTGAGTGCACGAAAACTCCAGGGTTTTGAAAAGGGTACGACTCGGGCTTCGGTCAGCTCAGCGCAGGCGGAGACGCCTTCGGAGAACACGACAACACCGACAACGGGTTTCGCGCGAAGCGAAACGCCGAGGGCGACTGCGACCAGTTCGACCCCAGGTTGAACGACCCTGGCACTTCGGGAGCACCGGTCGACAGGTGACTGAATTTCGCGGCGATGCAGGCCAGGTCGGCGCCCGCCTGGAGTTCGACGTGTTCACCGCACCAGGTCGCACCGGCGTGTCGGGTGTGGTGCGCGTCGGCGGTCGCTTGGTTCAGGCCGTGGGTGTGAACGACCTCGCCCGACGACGACACCGTGTGCGCGAAGTACGCCGTGTGGGCGAGCACCGCCAAGTGCCCGAGGCACACGAGCAGCGCGATCGCTGCCCGACCCCACGTTCGGCTGGCGTACCCCGGCTTCACCACTCGGCGATCTAAGAAGGTGCTTCGGGCGTGTCAAGTAGTTGCATCTGAGTTGCAATAAGAAAGTCGTGCCCGCTGGGGCTTTTCGGGCTTGGCTTCGAGCGCATGGTCAAGCGGGCTCCATGGGTCGTGGCGGTCGCCATTGGGGGGGCGGTGCTCGGCGCGCTCTTCGTGGTCATGGCGGCCATCGGTTTTCTGGTGGTGCGGGCGGTCGACGACGACTCGCGTGCTTGGTCGAACCAGCCGCTGGGTCGGGCCGAAGCGCGTGACCGGTTTGGTGTCGAGCGGTTGCCGAAGGTGGTGCTCGAGACGCAGCGAGAAGAGGGCGGTTTTCAAGACGCGTATTTCAACGTGTTGTTGCGAATACCACCGCGGAGGGGCGGCCGCCCGAGGCGCTGGAGCACTTCGAGGCACGGCTGCGCGCGACCGCGAAGCCCCACGGCGCGCTCCGCGTGACGCCGCTGACGGGCGACCGAGTGGCCCACCTCGCCGACGGTGGTGAAGTGCTCGAGTTTCGCAACCTGTCGCTGCTCGAGTTCGACGACCAGCTGTGGGTGGCGCTCGAGACGTTCGAGACCTGAATGACGTTCTTGTTCGTGAAATTCGAGGGTTAGGCCCGGGTTGGTGGCGAAAACTTGCCGCGCCACAACCCTGTGAAAACGTGTTGCACATGACGACTCGCCGAAACACGTTGCGACGAACCATGCGCTTGCCGCTCTCGTTGGGGCGCCGCCTGCCCGCGTTGACCGCCGACGTCTCTCGCGGTGGGTTTCAAGCCGAGCTGTCTCAGGTGTTTTTGCCCGGCTCGAAAGTGCACGGGTACTTCTTGGTCAACGACGAAGAGGTGCCGTTTCGGGGCACGGTCGCGTGGGCCGAAGCCGGCAACCCCCAGCTGAGCGTGTTCAGCCGCATCGGCGTGAAGTTCGACGAAACGCCAGTCGGGCTCAAAGCGTGGTTCGCGAAGCACGACGCCCGGCCGAAGAAGCTGCGGGCACGCGCCCGCTGAACGTTTCGAGCGTGTTGGCCGACCTCTGTTCTGATGAGGCCGTGGCTGATGACGGCCAATGCTCCAGGGGGCCTGGCGCCTGACGCGGTTGCGCATCGGCCGCTCCGAACTCGCGACCGGCGCACCGCATGGCAAACGGCACACAGCGCTTTCAGTGCGAGCGGCCCAGCGCAGGGCGCACCGCCGCGCCAAGCAAGCGGTTGGTTTGCGTGCGACACCGCGTCGACTGGGGTCTTGAAGAGGGCGCAGGCACGAGCCGGCGTGCCTCGCTCGGCTCAGGCGATGAAGCCCGCAGAGCTCAGGTCGGCCAGCGAGCTTCACCGACGTTGCGCGGGGTTCATTTCGTTCGAATTCGCTCGAGTGCCCACCGGGCCGCTTCGGCGACGTTCGGGTCTGAATCGTTCACGAGCGAGGCGACAATGGCTTCGGCACCCGCGTCTCGCACGGCACCCAGCGCGTAAGCCGCGTTGCGCCGAAGGCCGTCGAACCCCGCGCGGGCCAACGGCGTACCCGGCGCCCAGGCGTCGTATTGTTCGCGGCTCATTTGGGCCAGCTCGCGCACCGACACCGACGCCACCGCCCGAGGGGCGAACCGTTCTGGGGCGAGTACCGGCGTCGTGTTGAGCGGGCACACGTCTTGGCAAATGTCGCACCCGAACACGAGGTTCGGCATTTCCTCGCGCAGGCGGGGCGGCACGGGGTTGGTGTTTTCGATGGTCTGGTACGACAGGCAGGCCGTCGCGTCGACGACGCGGTCGCTCACAATCGCTCCGGTGGGGCACGAGGTGATGCAGAGCGTGCACCGGCCGCAGCGGTCGGCGGTGGGCCCGGCGGCGTACGCGTCGACCTCGGCGTTCAGCGTCATGGTCGACAGCACGACCCACGAACCGAACCGCGGGGTGATGAAACAACCGTTCTTGCCGACGTAGCCGAGCCCCGCTCGCGCGGCCCACACTTTTTCCATCACCGGGCCGGCGTCGACCGACGCGTAGTCTTGGAGGCCGGGCCATTCGTTTGCGATGGCGCGGCGCAAGGCGCGAATGCGGTCTCGCCCCGTCGCGTGGTAGTCGCGGCCCCGCGCGTACCGGGCAATGGGGCCACGTTCGTCGGTTCGCCAGTAGTTCGACACCAGCGCGATGACGGTCTGCGCCCCGGGCAACAGGCGCGAAATGTCGAGTCGCTCGGCCAGCTTGTGCTGCATCCAGTCGAGGTCGGCGTGGTGGCCGGCTTCGAGCCAGGCGGTCAGGTGTTCGGCCGCAATGGGCTCGGCCCGCGCGAAGCCCACGTCGTCAAAACCGGCGGCCAGCGCCAGTTCTCGCAGCCGGCCGTGCGCGAGCCTGGTCGTCATGGCCACCTCCCGAACACGAAGTCGCCCCGCATTGGCACGCTCGTCGGGTCAGCGGGCCGCGGGGGCGGCGGGCGCTTGCCAGGGCACGTCTTTGACGGAGGCCCGCGCGTTCGCGACCCGGGCCATGGTGAAGAGCAAGTCAGACAGCCGGTTCAGGTACACGACGACGTCGGCCAAGCCGGCGCTGTCACGGGCGAGGGTGACGGTGTGGCGCTCGGCGCGGCGGCACACGGTGCGGCACAGGTGCAGGGCGCTCGCGGCCTTGGTGCCTCCGGGCAAAATGAAGCTCGTCAACGCCGGGAGTTCTCGGTCAAACCCGTCGATCGCGTTTTCCATCGCGGTGACCCAGTCGGCTTGCACGCGCGGTATGGTCTTCGCCGCTTTGGTGCCCTCGGGGGTCGCGAGCACCGAGCCGACGGTGAAGAGCTGGTCTTGGAGACTCTGCGCGAGGGCGTCCATCGCTCCCAGGCCTTCGGCGCGGGCCACGCCGAGCGACGCGTTCAGTTCGTCGACGTCTCCGTACGCGGCGACGCGCGGGTCGTCTTTGGGTACGCGGCCTCCGCCGAACAGGCCCGTGTCGCCGGCGTCGCCGGTCTTCGTGTAGATCTTCATTTGGGTGCTTTTCTCACAAGCTCGAAAAACGTGACGTCGTCGGCACCGGCGCGGCGCGACACTTCGTGCCAGTCGGAGCGGTTGAACGGCAAGCGCGTGTCGCCTTCGACGTCGCGGTTGACTTCGGTGAGCCACACGCTGGTGACCAGGGGCAGCGCGGCTTGGTAGAGCTGGGCGCCGCCGATGACCATGGGCATGGGGTCGGTCTGTCGGGCCAGGGCGAGGGCCGCTTCGAGCGACGAGGCGACTTCGCAGCCTTCGAACTTCGCGGTCGGCTCTCGGGTCACGACGATGTTTCGGCGGCCGGGCAGCGCCCGCCCAATCGACTCGTGCGTGCGTCGCCCCATGATGATGGCGTGGCCCAGGGTCACCGCTTTGAAGTGCTTGAGGTCTTCGGGCAAGTGCCACGGCAGCGTGCCCCGGTGGCCGATGACGCCGTTGCGCGCGACGGCGACGACCAGGCCCAATGGCAAGGGGGTCGTCACACGGCCACCGGCGCTTTGATGGCGGGGTGGGGGTCGTACCCTTCGAGGGTGAAGTCTTCGAAGCAAAAGTCGAACAGGTTCTTGCGCGCGGGGTTGAGCTTCATGGTCGGCAGCGGGCGCGGCGTGCGGCGCAGCTGTTCGAGCGCTTGCTCGTGGTGGTTCGAATACACGTGCACGTCACCGAAGCTCTGCACGAAGTCGCCGGCTTTCAGCCCGCTGACGTGGGCAATCATCATGGTGAACAGCGCGTAGCTGGCGATGTTGAAGGGCACGCCCAAGAAGAAGTCGGCGCTGCGCTGGTAGAGGTGGCACGACAACGCGCCGTCTTGCACGTGAAATTGAAACAAGGTGTGGCACGGAGGCAGGGCGACCTGGTCGGCTTCTTTGGGGTTCCACCCCGAAATGATGAGGCGCCGGCTGTTGGGCCGTTCGCGCAATTCGCTCAACAGCTTCTGCAGTTGGTCGACGCCGTCGTTCGCGTAGCGGCCGTCGGCTTGCAGCGTCGCTCCGAAGTTGCGCCACTGGTGCCCGTAGATGGGGCCCAAGTCGCCCTCGGCGCGGCCGAACTTCGCCGTTTGCTCGGCGGTGGCCCATTCGTCCCAAATGGTGACGCCGGCGGCTTGCAACGACTTGACGTTCGTCTCGCCGCGAATGAACCACAGCAACTCGTGCACGATCGACTTGAGGTGCACCTTCTTCGTCGTCAGCAGAGGAAAACCGTCGCTCAGCGAAAAGCGCAGTTGCTCGCCGAACAACCCGCGCGTGCCGACGCCGGTGCGGTCTTTGCGCACCTTGCCCTCGGTCACCAACTTCTTCAGCAGCGCCAAGTATGCGACTTCTGACATGGGCCCCGTTGTAACCCAGCCCCGCCCCCGCCGCCGGCCATTGCTGGCATCAGTGAAAGTGTTTGCTGATTTTGACTTTCATTCTCAAATTCGGCCATAAGTGGTGAACGGCTTGGAGTGCCCTGAATGACGTGCATGACGGTTCTCGCGGCGTTGGTGATTTCACTGCAGGGGGCGACGGCTCCGGCCGCGGTCGAGGGGGCTTCAGACCGCTCGTGGCACCGGGTCGTGGGCTTGCTTCAGTACCTCGAGGGCGACTACCCCGCGGCGGCCGCGAGCCATGACGCTTCGGAGTTGGCGGAGCAGCGCGGCTTCGCCGACGAAGTGGTGCAAGCGCTCGACGAATCAGGGCCCGACGCGGCGGCTTTTCGTGAGCGCGCTCGCGCCATTCGCCAGGCCATCGACGACCAGGTCGCTCCGCTCGAGGTGAGCGCGCTGTGTCACGCGCTGGCCCAAGACGTCATCGCCGAGCGGCACTTGTCGCGAGCTCCCCACCAGGCGCCGAACCTCGAAGCGGGCGCGCAGGTGTTCGCGGCGGCGTGTGCGAGCTGTCACGGCGTGAACGGTGACGGCGTGTCGGCCGTCGCCGCGGCGATGGAACCGAAGCCGGCGAACTTTCACGACGCGGGGCGCATGCGCACGCTGACGCCGTACAAGGTCTTCAACACGACGACCTTCGGCGTCTCGGGCACGCCGATGCCCGCGTTCGGTTCGCTCAGCGAGTCAGACCGGTGGAACGTGGCGTTTTTCGTGATGACCCTGCGGCACCCACCGTGCCCGCCGCAGACCGGGCCCGCGCCGTCACCGGCGAGCCTCGAACAGCTCGCGACCCAGAACGACGACGAGCTTGGGGCGCTCTTCGGTGGCGACCGCGTACGGTGCCTGCGTCGGGTCATGCCGAAAGTCGACGAGCGCTCGTCGTTGCAGGCGGCGGTCGACGGCGTCGAACGGGCGGTCGAAGCCTCGAAAGCGGGTCGGCACGACGCGGCCCGCCAGGCGATTGTCGACGCGTACCTGCTGGGGGTCGAGCCGGTCGAGCCCACCTTGCGGGCCCGTAACCCTCAGCTCGTCGCCGAGCTCGAGCGCGCGTTTACCCAGGCTCGGTTGAAGGCCCAGCGCGGCGAAAGCCTCGAAGCCGACGGCACCGCGTTGCTCGCGGTGTTGCGGCGCGCTTCGGCGACTTCGCGGGTCGGCGACTTCTGGTCGGTGTTCATCACCGCGCTGCTGATTCTGTTGCGCGAGGGGTTCGAGGCGACCATCGTCGTTGGGGCGCTGCTGGCCGTGCTCAAGAAAATGGGCGCCGTCGAGCAGGCCCGCGTCGTGCACTGGGGGTGGTCGTCGGCGTTGGCCTTCAGCGCCTTGGTGTACGTGTTCTTTCAGCGCGCGCTCGCCGGGGCGAACCGGGAGTGGATGGAGGCCCTCGTCTCGCTCCTCGCGGTGGGCATGTTGCTCTACGCCGCGTTGTGGCTGAACGCGCGCGCCAACATGAGCCGGTTCATGGGCGAGCTTCGCGAAAAGATGAAGAGCGCGTTGGGGCGCGGCAGCGTGGTCGGCCTGTTCTTCATTTCGTTCACTTCGGTGGGCCGCGAGACGCTCGAGACGGTGTTGTTTCTCGAAGGGCTCGCCGGCGACTCGCCGTCAGGAGTCGCGTGGGGCGCGGGCGCGGGGTTGCTCGTGCTTTTGGGCGTGGTCGTGCTCGTTCGCCGCGTCGGCTTCGTGCTGCCGATGAAGACGCTGTTCAAAGCGTCGACGGTGCTGTTGGTGGCCACGGCGGTCATGCTCGTCGGCAAGGGGTTTCACGGGTTGCAAGAGCTGGGGGTGCTGCCGCTCGGGCCCGTGCCGTTCGTCACCGTCGAGAGTTTGGGGGTGTACCCCGACGGCCTGTCGCTCGCCCCGCAACTGGTGTTGGCGTTGGCGCCGTTGATCTACTGGGCGGTGCGCCGCACCCGCGCGAAGAAAGACGCGCCGCCGCCGCTCCAGTCACAGCCGCATTCGAGCGTGTAAGTCTGAGTCGTTGGTGACTCCCATGGGGTCGGCGACTCAGGAGGCCCGGGGGGGCGCGCGCCGTGCCGAAGGGGGCCCCGCGCTGAAGCCCGGCATTTCATTCAGGTGTGGCACCGCACCGCACAGTGGCTCCCAGGCCTGAGCGCGGGGCAACCTTCCGCACGTGTTTTGCAGTTGATGCTCGGCATGATCACCGCGCAGGCCTTGGTTCCGCCCGACGCCGAGCTCGGCGAAGAAGAGCGGGCCCTGCGCGCTTGGCTCGATGCGCTCTTTCTCAAGCCCGGCTTCGAACTGCCCAGACCCCCCGCCGCCGCGCTCGAAATTGCCAAGCTGACCCGCTTGCCGAACGCGCGCATCGAAGACATGGCCCTGGTGCTCGAACGCGAGCCGTTGTTGGCGGGCCGGGTGTTGCGGTTGGCAAATTCGGCCATGTACGGGGCGACCGCACCTTGCAAGACCCTCAAACAGGCGTTGATTCGCATTGGGGTCGAGCGCGTTCGCGACGTGGTGATGGAAGCGGCCATGTTGATGACGGTGATTCACGCCCCCGGGTTCGAGTCGTTGCTCGACCAAGTTCGGCGGCACAGCGCCGCGGTGGCCTGGTTGTCGCGGGCGGTGGCGCGGCACACCTCGCTCGAGTCTGAAAACGCTTTTCTCGTCGGCCTGCTCCACGACGTCGGGCTGTCGGTCGGCCTCGTCGGCGTCTGTGAGTTTTTGAAACAGACCAAGCAGCCCTCGGTGCTCACTTGGAGTCGGTGGCGGGCGGTCGAGCGGCTGCACGAACATTTCGGCAGCCAAATGCTCGCGAATTGGGGCCTCGGGCCCGAAGTGCGCACCGTCGTGCGCCACCACCACACGTTGCACTCCAGCGGCAGCGCCAACCCGTCAGTCGCCGTGTTGCTGGTCGCCGAGCGCCTGGCCAACGTGCAGGGCTGGGGGGTGACTCCGGCATTCGCGCCGGCCGGTCACGGCGGCATCGAAGGGGGCAGCGACGCCGAGTTCGAGCGGGCGCTCGCAGAAATTGAGCTGACGCCCCGCCAATTCGAGATGCTGCGCGGTGATTCGGAGCGCGTGTTGGCCACGCTCGCGGCGCAGTTCAAAGACGCGTAGGCGGGCACGCCGTCGTTTCTCAAAAAGGTTCGTAACGCGGTCCGGCCTTCGGGGTTCTCGAAGCCAAACGCCGTACGAACCCCGAGGTCACCGTGTTGACGCTGCTGACGTTGCTCTTGTCTCAAACCGTTGCTCCCCTTTCACCCGCGCCTTCGACCGAGGTCGCTCGGCCCGCCGACGTTTCTGGCCCATCGCTGATGGGCTTCGTCGACCAGCACTTGCTCACCATTGAAATGGGCGGCTTCGACGGCCTCAAAGTTCACCAAGCCGACCGTACGTTCAGCATGGGCGACGGCACCTTGCTCGACGCCCTTTCGCTGGTGCCCGAGGCCCGTGCGCTCATGGAAAGGAGCCAGCACGATTTGCGGGTGGCGCGGGTGCTGGCGATCACCTCGCTGAGCTTAGACGTGGTGTCGCTGGGGTTGCTGTTTCCAGCCATGCTGTTCGGCTCCGCGGTGCTGCTGCCCGTGGCGTTGGTCGCCCTGGCCGTCTCCCTCGTGGTGGCGTTGGTCGCTCTGCCGTTCTCCATTCAGGCGCAGAACGAATTTTTGGAGGCGGTCTCCCTGTACAACCACGGCTTGACCAAGCCCGACGCCTGGCGCCTGCCGGTCAGCGACGCCACCCTCGCTCCAGCCACCGGGGCGCGGGTCGCCTCGTTCTAAAAACGAACCGAGCCGTGGTAACATTTGAATTTCATTAAAGTTTCAAGCAAAGCGACCACGCCAATAACGCCGTGGCGGGTTCGGGGTTCTCACCAGCACCATGGTTTCGCGGCCTGAAAGACACCTGTCGGTGGTACCGGCAACACCGACGGGTGCGGCCTCTGACGAGGCGCTGCTGTTGGCCATCGCTCGAGACGACCGGTTGGCGTTTCGCGAGCTGGCTTCGCGCTACGCCGAAAAGTTGGCGAACTTCTGCACCCGACAGACGGGGGCGGCCACGCACCGCGAAGACTTGGTGCAAGACGTGCTGATGGCGGTGTGGGCTGCCCGGGCCCGGTTTTCGGGCGGCGACGCCCCTGCCTGGGTCTTCACGCTCGCGGTCAACCGTTGCCGAAAGCAGAACCGGGGCCTGCTGCGGCTGTTCAAGGCGACGGCGAAGTTCGCCACCGAGACGGGCCCCACCCCGACCTCGGTCGACGACGAGTTGGCCCACGTCGAAATGAACCAGCGGGCACGCCGCGCCATCGACGAGTTGCCCGACTCGTTGCGCGAATGTGTCTTGCTGCGGCTCGACGCCGAGCTCGACTACCGCGCCATTGGCGAAGTGGTCGGCTGTACCGAAGGCGCCGCGCGGGTGCGCGTCTTCACGGCGATTCGGCGGCTGCGCGCCGCACTGGAGTCACACCGATGAACTGCCCAGCCCCCGACCGATGGGACCTGCTGACCGCTCGCGACCTTTCGGCGTCAGAAGAAGAAGCGCTCCGCGCGCACGCTGGCACGTGCGCCGACTGTACTCACCACCTGGCCGCGGTCGAGGCCTTGAAGGCGCGCCCGGCGCTCGAGCCCGCCGCGACCCGGGCGCTGGTCGACCGGGTGCTCGTGGCCACCGAACGGCCTTCGGCCCGGCCCCCGTTGGCTCGCCTCGCCCTCGCGGCGGCCCTCGTCGCCGGTGTCGTCGCGGTGGGGGCGCTCTTGGTGCCCCGCGAGAGCGAGTGGCTGGCGCGCGGGGGCTCCGAAGGGGGGTGGAGCAAGCGGGTCGCTGCCGAACTGCGGCCAGTCGACGCGGTGACGTCGCCGGTCGCGTCGAACGCGAGCCTGTCGGCGCAGGGCCGATTCGCGGTCTGGTACCGAAACGCCGAAACGAGTCAGCCGTTGTTTCTGTTGGCGTACGTGGTCGATTCACGCGGTGAGCTGCACTGGGTGGCTCCGGCCTACGTCGCGGCCGGTCGGGAGCCAGACGCCAAGGTGTTGCCGGTCACGGTGTCTGAATCGTTGCTCCCTCAAGTGGCTGAGCTTGGCGCCCCAGAACCAGGTGGCGCGACGCTGGTGACGGTGGTGAGCCGCGCTCCGGGGTCGGTGCTGGCGTTCGAAGGCGCCCCGCTGGAGCAACGGCTCCACCCAGAGACGTTGCTGCCGGGCGCGGTTGTCTGGCGGCAGACCGTGTCGCTGAAATAGAGGAGCCACCGTGCTTTCGTTCATGTTGCTGGCGGCGTTGAACACTTCGGTACCCGAGTCGTACGCCATCGTGGTCGGGAACAACCAGAGCCCGAGTCTCGAACGGCCCCAATTGCAGTACGCCGACGACGACGCCGTGCGCACCGCCGAGGTGCTGGCGGCCGCCGTGGCGCCTTCGCAAGTCGAGCTGCTGACCGAACTCGACGACGACTCGGCGCGGCTTTTTCCCGCGGTGAAGGCGGTCGTGCCCACCCGGCGAGAAGTCGAGGCCGCGTTTGGTCGGCTCAACGCCTGGGCGACGGCGCGGCGGGCCGCCGGGGTGAGAACCCGCGGGTACTTCGTGTTTTCGGGCCACGGCGACATCGACCGCGGCGAGGGGTTTCTCGAACTGAAAGACGGCCGGCTCACCGGTGGCGACATGGAGCGGTTGCTCAAACGCTCGACCGCCGACGAACTGCACGTCGTGCTCGACAGCTGCAATTCGTGGTTCGTGTTGAGCCCGCGCAAGGCGGGCGGGCGCCAGTTTCCCACTCCGGCCGAAGCGACGCGCGCGTTGGCCGAGCGGCTGCCCAACGTGGGCGTCTTGCTGTCGACGAGCGCCGAGGCCGAAGTGTACGAATGGTCGGAGCTGCAGTCGGGGGTCTTCAGCTATGCGCTTCGCTCTGGGCTCATCGGCGCGGCCGACGCCAACGGCGACGGCGACGTGAGCTACGACGAACTGGCGTCGTTCATCGAATTGGCGACGAAGGGCATCAAAAATGCGGCGTTGCGGCCGAAGATTTTCGCGCGTGGCCCGAGCGGCCAAGTCGGCGCCGGCTTCGCGGCGCTGTCTGACAGCGGGGGCACGGTGTTGACGGCCACGGCCGACGCCCCGCTGCGACTGCGGTTTCGCGACGGCGCGGGCATTCGCTGGTTCGACGTGCACCTCGACCAAGGCGTGAGCGTGACCTTGCGCTTGCCCAAGGCACTGCCCGACGGCTTGGTGGTGCAGCGCGGGCTCCCCAGTGGTTGGGCGACGTTCGAGGTGCCACGGGGCCTGGCCCGACTCGACCTCTCGGCCGTCACCACCCCCGCCGAAGCCGCCCGAAGCCGCGGAGCCAGCCAAGCGCTGGCCGACCTGTTTTCGCAACCGTTCAGCGAGCGGTCGGTCAGCGACTGGTGCTCGAGTGAGACCGCGACCGAGCGTTCGAAGGCCCTCGGGTTGTCGAGCGCGACCATCGAGCGGGTCGGCTTCTTTCTGCGCACCGCGGCCAGCCGAGACCGTTCAACCCGGTACGTGCAACTGGGCCTGGCGTTGCCGCTCGTGGTGGGTGGGGCGGCGTTTGCCGTCGGGGGCTTGGTGTCGCGTGACCAGGCCACCCAGCCCATGATTGGGCTCGGTGCGGTCATCGGCCTCGAGGGCCTCGTGCTGGGCACGGTGGCCCTCATCTCGTCTCCGTGGGAACGCGAGTCGGAGCGGTTCTCGGCGCGGGTCACGAGCGGCGACGCCGTGGGGGCCGTCGTGTCGGTTGATTCGTTTCTGCAAGAGCGGGTGCGGTTCTACGACAACATGCGGCTCGCGAGCCGGGTGCTCGGCGGGTTGATCTTCGGCGTTTCAGTCGCTTCGGTCGCGTTGGTCGTCTCGGCCGGCCGTGACCCGAATTTTCGAGATTCAGGGGTTCAGCCCATGCTGTTGGGGCTGGCGGGCAGCATCGGGGCGCTTGGTCTGGGCATCGTCATCTCCAGTTTTTGGATGCGGGCCCCCGAACAAGACCTGTTCGACGCGATACGCGAAGAGCGTTCGCCAACCCCTGCGGTGTCGCTGGGCGTCTCAGTCGTGCCAGGCGGCGCCGGCGTCTCTCTGAGCGGGAGCTTTTGAGCTCGAAGTTCAAGCTGCAGTGCAACCCGTTGTCAGACCCGCGCCGCGGCGCTACGGCAGGGCTCGAAAGGTGAGCCCTTGGGCCTCGGCCCGCCCCTCGGCCACCAATTTCTCGACGATCGCCGCGGTGTTTCGCTCGGCAATGGGCCAGACGAACGAGGCCACGTCGTCGTAGGCCCGGGTGACCAAGTCGCCCAGCGTCACCGGCTCCGAAAAAGAAGCGAGGGCCTGGTACACCTTGGCTTCGCGCCACGCACGGTGGCGCAGATACTCGTCGAGCTTCGCGACGCCGTCGGGTATCGCCGGGCCGTGCGCCGGGTAGATGGTGCCGACGTGGGCTTTGAGCCGCTCGAGTTGGCGCAAGTACTCGGCCATGTCACCCTCGGGAGGGTCGATGACGATGGTGCCGACCCCCGAGACCATGTCGCCGACGACGGCGGCGCGGCTGCGCCGGTCGACCAGCGTCACGTGCCCGCGCGCGTGACCGGGGGTGGCGAGCACCTGCCACGTCATGGGCAGCGGCCCGTCGAGTTCGATGACGTCGCCCTCGACCAACAGCCGCTCGACCGGCACCGGCACGCGGTCGGCGGTGCGCGGGTGCGCCCACACCGGCACGCCGAACCGTTGCGCCAAGCGGGGCACGCCTGCGACGTGGTCGAAGTGGTGGTGCGTCAGCACAATGGCTTTGAAGACGGCTCCGCTTTGAACCAGGGCCTCGACGCGCCGAAACAGGGTCTCGAGCTGTTCGTCGTCGGGAGAACCCGGGTCGACGACGACGAATTCATGCGTGCCCAACAAATACGTATTGGTGTGCGTCGCCGGGGGCAGCGTGGGCGTCACGAGCGGTACCAGGCGAATGCCTCGCTGAAATTCGAGCCGGTGCGAAATGAAGCGCTCGGTGTCGGGTGGGGCGCGCAGAGCGTCGAGGGCGCTCGCCACGTCGGTGAACGCGTTCATCACCTGCAAGACGTGCAAGTTCGGTGGGTGCAACAGGGCGCGGCCGGCTTCCCACTGGGTCAGGGCGTCGGCCGGGCGCACCCACGCGCCTTCTGACAATTCACCGGGCCAGACTTCGGCGTGGGTGTCGGGGCCCACCTCGACAAGCGAAAACCGGGCGTCGAACCGCCCGACGGGCATGAATTCAGGAGTGACCCAGCGGCCCGCGGGCACGAAGTCGGCGGCGTGAATGGTCAGCGCGTGGCGCGACAGCCCGTCGTGAAAACTCGTTTGCTCGTCGAGCAATTGGCGCCGAAACGCGTCGCGTTCGCCCGTGGTGAGCCGCTCGGTGCCGCGGGCGAGCAGCACGCCCGTCTCTTCGAACAGCTCTCGGGCCGCCGCGGCGAGCTGGGCGTCGTGGCCAGTCGCTCCGTGAACCGGCACCTCGGCGTCGCTTGGGTCGAGCTTGCCCCCGGGGAAAGCGTAGAACCCGCCGGCCACGCGGAGGCCCGGGTCGCGCTTGAGCCAAAAGACTTCGACGCCACCACCGTCAGCGGCGCGGCGAAAGAGCACCACCGCGGCGGCGTCTTTCGGCGCGGCGGGGGGCGGCGGCGGTGGCACGCCGGGCAGGGCTTCGCTCATGGGGAGACTCCGGTCAGCCGGCGCAAGAGCGGCTCGGCGGCGGCCGCCTGGTCAGGGCGGGCGTAGATGCGCGAGAGCTTCACCGCCCCGCCAAAGCGCTCGTACAGGGGGGTGTACTTCGACACTTCGGTCAGCCGGCCGCTCGAGGGGTCGAGCACGAAGAGCGACGGGCTGTCGCCTTCGTCGAAGTACTTCGAGAGCACCCCGCGCGATTCGACCGAAAAGTGTTCGATGCCGGCCGCGTTCAACGCGCTCGAGAGCTGGCCCAAGTCGTACCCTTCGTCGCGCTCGGTGAACTGCGCGACCCGTTTGAAGCCGCGCCGGGTGACGATGCGCTGGGCCCATTGGTTTTTCGACTGCCGCAGGGTGTGCAACAGCGCGACGTCGTCACACTGCAAGAACGCCTCGGGTTCGGCCGGTATTTCGAATTCGCCTGGGGCTTCTTCGTAGTACCGCCGGAGCATGTGGTCGAAGCTGACCGAGGTGTGGTGGTAATACACCGACAAGAACATGTGGTAGCGGCTCAACAGAAAGTCTTCGAAGGCGAAGACGGCCGCGCGCGACAGGGCCAACACGGCCCGCCCGTTCTGCTCGGCGGCGTTCAAGTTGCTGACGATCCACTCCACGTCGTACCGGCCGTAGTTGACGCCCGTGTAGAACGAGTCGCGCAACAAGTAGTCCATTCGGTCGGCGTCGAGTTCTCCCGACACCATGGCGCGCAGCACGGGGGCCCAGTCGAGCCCGCCGTCGCGAAAACCTTCGCTGCCGGGCGCGTTTCGGCCGGTCACGAGCGACGCCACGTCGCTGCGCGTCACGCCCTGCGCGGCGTACGACGTGTCGATGACGGTCGACAATTCGCTGTCGAGCAAAATGCGCGCGGTGAAGTCTTCGTGTGACGCGTAGGTCTCACCGGTCTCGGTCCACTCTGGCAGGCGCAGCGACGCGCGCTGGGGGGCAATTTTCTCAGACGCGTGCGACAGCGGCATGTG
Source organism: Myxococcaceae bacterium (assembly GCA_044225205.1). GTDB lineage: Bacteria > Myxococcota > Myxococcia > Myxococcales > Myxococcaceae > JAEUJT01. The sequence goes on from JBGAIY010000055.1 coordinate 15,236, forward strand.
GCCCAAGTCATGACACAGCACGGCGAGGCGCACGGCGGCCCGAAACCGGGCCTTGGCGGCGAGGCTCAAGGTCGCCCGGGCGGTCACCGCGTCGAACAGCTTGGAGGCGACGTGCATGGCGCCGAGGGAGTGGGCGTGGCGCGTGTGCGTCGCCCCGGGGAAAGCGAGGTCTCCAAACCCGAGCTGACGCACGTTTCGCAGGCGTTGGTAGAACCGGCTGTCGATGACGGCGGTCTCTTCGTCGCTGACGGCGATGGTGCCGTGAATGGGGTCACGAATGCGCACGGGGCGCCTCCTTCGTTTGTTGTTGGTGCTCTTGTCGCATCTCGCGTGATAAGGCCCAAGAGGTCTCGATGCACATCGCGCTCCTCCACAACAGAGATCACACCCACCTCGACGAAGACCCGGGCCGAGAGGCGCGCGAAGACGTCGTGCGCGTCGCCGCGGCTTTGGCGGCTTCGCTCGAGGGCCCCAAACGCAGCATCGAACTGGTCGCGGTCGACCAAGACCTGTTCGGGCTGCACGAAACCTTCGCCCGCCGCCGCCCCGACGTGGTGGTGAACTTGTGCGAGTCGCTCGCGGCCGACAGCCGGGGCGAAATGCTCGTGCCCGCCGTGCTCGACCTGCTCGGCGTGCCGTACACCGGCTCTTCGGCGCTGTCGTTGGCGCTGGCGCTGCACAAGAACAAGGCGAAAGAGGTGCTGCGCGCCCGAGGCGTGCCCACCCCCGACTTCGTCGTGGTCGAAAACGTCGAAGACCTGATGCGGGTGTCGTTGCCGTTTCCCCTCATTGTCAAGCCGGCCCGTGAAGACGCGTCGATGGGCATCGACTTCGATTCGGTGGTTCACGACCAGGCGTCGTTGGGCCGGGCGGTGACCCGGGTGCTGCGCACGTTTCGGCAGCCGGCGTTGGTTGAGAGCTACATCGCCGGTCGTGAAATCTACGTGCCGTTGCTCGGCAATTCGTCGCGGCGCGCGCTGCCGTTGACCGAAATTCAGTTCGGCAAGAGCTTCGAGCACCTGCCCAAAGTGCTTTCGTACCGCGCCAAGTGGGACGAATCGTCTGAAGAATGCATCGACAGCCCTTCGGGGCCGGCGGTGTTGGCTCCCGAGGTCGAAGCCCGCTGCATTTCGGTGGCGCTCGAAGCGTTCGCCGCGCTCGAGTGCCGAGACTACGGGCGGGTCGACCTGCGGGTCGACGCGCTCGGCCAACCCTTCGTCATCGACATCAACCCCAACTGCGATCTCCACCCGCAGGCGGGTTTCGCCAAAGCGGCGGCGGCCGCCGGCATTGCGTACGCCGATTTGGCCTTGCATTTGGTGGAACTCGCGGAAGAACGACGTCATGGAAATCAGGCCCCTCGCGCCCTCGGACCGACAGCCGCTCGCCGAACTGCTCAGCCGCATCGAGACCTTCACGCCGGACGAGCATCAAGTCGCGCTCGAGCTCATCGACGTCGCCCTCCAGCCAAACAACCGTGACTACCAAGTCTTCGTCGCCATTCGCGACCGGGTGATCGGCTACGTCTGTTACGGGCCCACGCCCATGACCGACGGCACCTTCGACCTCTACTGGATCGCGTCTGACCCGCTCGTGCGGGGCCAAGGCGTCGGCGCCGCCCTCGTCTCGGCCATGGAGGGCGACTTGCGACGCCGCAAGGGCCGCGTCATTCGCGTCGAGACCAGCGCGATGGAAGCGTACGGCCCCACCCGCGGGTTCTACGCCGCCATGGGCTACAAAGAAGAAGCCCGCTTTCGCGACTTCTACAAACCTGGCGAAGACCTCATCATTCTGGCCAAGCGCATGTAGCCGGGCGGCTGGAAACCCCGGCGGGCACGCGGTTGTCGAAACCGTGGGCTTCTCACCAGGGGTTTCTTCAAATGCGCGAACTCTCCGAACTTTTTGCTGACGGCGGTTATTCTCTCTGGCCGACGACCCTGTTTGGGCTGTTGGCGGTCGCGAGCGCGGTCGCGGTGGCGCTGCGGCCCGGCCCACGCTTCGTGCCGCTGCTGCTGTGGTTGGGTACGTTGACGACGCTCTCGGCTGGGCTGGGCCTGTGTCTTGGGCTCGCCGGCGTGGTCGACGCCACGGTCGCCGCGGCTCCCGAAGTGCGCGCCGAGCTGATCACCGCCTGCACCGCCCAGGCGCTCGTCAACGTCGCGGTGGGCTTGGTGTTGTTGGCCGGTGCCGCCATGGTGGCCACCACGGGCGCGTTGCGGCTCGCGGCGCGGCCACCCCCGAATGCGGCGCTGTCGTGAAGGGTGGGCCCACCCAAATCGCAAGTCGTCGCGGGCCGACTGCATGTAAGCTTCGGCCATGCGTCGTTTGAGTGTGTGGGTGCTGGCCGTCGCCTCTGTTTCGTTCATCGACTGCCGCGAGCAGACCGCGTCGGCGGCGACTCCCGCCGCGCCAAAACCGCCAGTGGTGGCGACGCCCGAGGTGGCCAAGCCCGCGAGCCCCGCCGTGGCGTTGGTGCCGAGTGGGCCGGCGTCTGACGTGGCGAGCGTGCCGCGCCCCGACCGTGAGCACTTCGGCTTGTACCTGATGGGCAAGAAAGTGGGCTGGCTCACGACCTCAGCCGCGGTCGGCCCGAAGGCCGACCAGTTCACGCTGGTGAACGACTACCACTTCAGAGTGAAGGTCGGCACCCGCACGTCAGAACGCAACATGAAAGAAACGAAGACGTACGAAGTGGCCAGGGCAAGTTGGTCGCGCGCGCTCGAACAGTCGGGAGACGGCGGCGACCAAGTGCTCGACGGCGCCGCCACCGCGACCGGGTTTCGGGTGCTGCGCAAGCGCCCCGGCATCGCCGATGAGACCATCGACCTGCCGGCCGCCAAAGAAGTCGTCGAAGACGCTGACCAGCCGCGGGTGGCACTGAAGCGGCAGGCGAAGGTGGCCGGCGTCATGACCGACAGCACCGACTTGAAGCAGTACCAGCTGACCACGACGGTAGAACCCGACGAGACGCGCATGCTGCACGGCGTGAAGGTCAAGCTGCACAAGACCGTCACCCTGTCAGAAAAAGACAAAGTGCCCACCGAGGCCTGGTTTGACGAAAAGGGCCGAACGGTCGAAGCGAAGTTCGGCACGACCATGACCGCGGTCGGCGAACCCGAAGACATCGCCAAACGGTTCGACGTGGTCGAAGTGTTCGGCCTTACCCGGGTGGTCTTGCCGAAGCCCGCGCCCCCGACCGCGCGTCAGGTGCCGGGCACGTTGACCCTCGAGCTGAGCGGGCTGCCCGAAAAGTTTCGCACGCCGAACCCGCGGCAGAAGTACCGCCCCCTCGGAGGCGACAAAGTCGAAGTGACGTTGACCGCCCAGCTGCCCACCAAGCGGGCCCGGCGGCCGCTGATCGACCCCAACGGGGGCACGAACCTCGAGAACACCTTGGCCGTCGAGACGAACAACGCCGACATCAAAGCGCTGGCCAAGAAAATCGTCGGAGACGAGAAAGACGCCTGGGCCGCCTCGAAGAAGGTCTCACGCTGGGTCTACCAAAACGTGAAGTCTGACTACGGCGTGTCGTCAGACCGGTCGACCGACGTGCTGAAGACGCTCAAAGGCGACTGCACCGAACACGCGTTGCTGGCGGTGGCGCTGTTGCGGGCGGCCGGCATACCGGCGAAGCGGGTCGACGGGGTCGTGTACGTGATGAACGAAGACAACGTGCCCGCGCTCTATTGGCACGAATGGGTCGGCGCCTACGTCGGAGAGTGGACCCAGCTGGACCCCACGTTCGGGCAAGACGTTGCCGACGCGACCCACTTGGGGCTGGGCGAAGAGTCTGACGCCGAAATCACGCCGCTCATCGGTTCGCTCAAGGTGTACGACGTACACTGACCTGGGTGACCCACGGTGACACGCCGCTTCGGTCGCTATGAACTCGGGCGTCGCCTCGCGTCGGGGGGGAGCGGCGACGTGTTCTTGGCCCGGGTCGGCGAAGGCCCGTGGGTCGTGCTCAAGCGGTTGCACGCGCACGTCGCCCACAATTGGGCGGTGCGGGCCGCCTTGCTCGAAGAAGCCCGTGTCGCGGCGCGGCTGCGGCACCCGAACATCGCCCAGCTGCTCGAAGTGGGAGAAGCCGAAGGTGAGACCTTCTTGGCGATGGAATACGTGGCCGGGCGCTCGCTCGCCGAAGTCATGGCCGAGGGGCCGGTCGGCGTGGCCGAATCGGTTCGGCTCGTGCGCCAAGTGACCTCGGCTCTGGCCGCGTTGCACGGCGCCCGCGGCGGGGCGGGCCAGGCGCTCAACTTGGTGCACGGCGACGTCACTCCCCGCAACGTGCTGCTCGACGAGCGTGGCGACGCGAAGCTCATCGACTTCGGGTCGGCCCAGACGCTCCGACGCGACTCCGAATCGGGCACGCTCGAGTACCTGGCCCCCGAACGACTCGACGACGGCGACGTCGACTCGCGGAGCGACCAGTTTTCGCTGGGCGTCGTGTGGTGGGAACTGCTGACCGGCCGAGCCCTGTTTCACGGCGAGAGCGACGCGCACACCATCGACCTGCTCGAATCGCTCGAGGTGGTGCCGCCCTCGCGCCACGCGCCCCAGGTGCCCGACGACGTCGACGCCGTGGTGCTGAAGATGCTCTCCCGCGACCCCGCGGCACGCTTTTCGAGTCACGACGAAGTGTTGCTCGCGCTCGACGAACTGGGCCTCGACGCCGGCGGTGCCGCGCCCCCCCGCGCCGTCGTGGTCGCCCCACCGGGCCCGCCTCGGCCCACGCCCGGCGCCCACCCGCCGCCACCGACCGACGCCGAACGCCAGGCCTGGTTGGCCCTCCAGGGCGACGCGCGCGCCCTCGTGACCGCGCTCGCTCGGCTCGACCGCCTCGCCACCCTCGAAGAGCTCGAAGCCCTGTCGCCCGACGCCATCGACCTGCTCGAAGCGCTCTGCCACGCGGGCCTCGTCGACGTCGTCGACCAGGCCTCGGGCGAGCGACGTTACCGCGCCCACCCGGCTGTTCGAGGGCTGCTGCCCGCTGCTTGACATGTGCATGAGGGTGCACATATACATTTCGACATGACGGCTTCTCGAAAGCTCAACCGAGAGCAGGTGGCGCAGGCCTGTGTCGACATTCTCGACACGACGTTCTTCAAGGCGCTCTGCGAACCCGCCCGGGTGGCGTTGTTGCGAGAGCTCGTGCTGGGGGGGCGGGCCGACGTGGGCAGCATCGCCAAGCGCGTGCCCCAGGAGCGTTCGGTCGTCGCGCGGCACCTTCAAATCATGCAGCGGGCGGGCTTGCTCACGTCGACGTCAGAAGGCCGCAACACGTTCTACGAGGTTGACGCCCAGTCGATTCTCGAACGACTCGAACAGATGACCGAGCTCGTTCGCGCCGTGTCGGCGGTGTGCTGCCCGCCGAAACAGACCCCTTAAAAAAAATTTGCCTCAACATGTGCATATGGGTGCACATGAGCACGATTCGAAACGACGGAGAATCGCATGAATGGTTGGTTGAAACGAAGCGGGGTGGTGGTGGTCTTCGCTGGGTTGTGGGGCGCGCTCGCCGTGCACAGCGGAGCGCTCTTGCCGAGCGACGCGGTCGCCGTGTCGCTCGGCGAATTCACCGACGACGGTTTCTCGGCGCGCAAGAAGACGGTCGTGCTGCCGGTTGGGCCGGTGGCGTACCTCGACGAGGGGGAGGGGCCGGTCATGGTGTTGCTGCACGGCTGCCCCTTCAGCGCTTACGAGTGGAACGCGGTGTTGCCCGCGCTGACGAAGGGCCACCGGGTCATCGTGCCTGACCTGCTGGGGCTCGGAGACACGCCGGTGTCGCTCAACTCAGACTACCGCTTGCCCGAAGACGCTCGCGTGGTGATGGAGTTGTTGGAACGGTTGGGCGTGACCCACGCCGACTTCGTGGCTCACGACCACGGCGGAGCGGTGCTGCAGCTGCTCATGGGGCGTGCCCCCGCGCTCATTGACCGCGCCGTCATGACGAACGTCGAAGCGTACCGGGCCTGGCCGAGCGAGCCTGAGCTGCCGTACCTGCACGGCATCGTCAGCCCGTGGTCGTCGCCGCTGCTCTTCGAAGCGCTCCACTTCGAAGCGGTTCAGCGCCGGGTGTTTTCAATCGCGGTGCACGACCCGGCGACGCTTCGGGCCGACGTGCTGCGCGGTTGGGCCTTGCCCCACGTGGCGACGGCGGGCCGCTGGCAGCGCTTGCGGCGCTTCTACCGTTGGCAGCTCGACCCTGAACACCAACGCGTGACCCAAGACGCGCTGGTCGGCATGCGCGCCTTCGAACACCCCGTGCTTCTCGTGTGGGGCACGCAAGACCACAACTTTGGCCTGCCCATTGCCGAGCGGCTCGCGCGCGACATACCGGGCGTGCGCGGCCTTCATCGCCTCGAGCGGTCGGCCCACATGCCCATGCAAGAGGAGCCCGACGCTTACGCTCGGGCGGTGCTCGCCTTTCTCGACGAGGGCCGGCTCTCACCCGCCGCCGCGGCCGCGGTGCACCTCGCCCGCCAGCAACCGGAGCAACCATGAACGCGGCCCTGGTTCAAACGGTCGCGGTGCCGACGGTGTTTTTCGCGCTGTGGGCGCTCGAGCGGCGCTGGCCGGCGCGGGCGTTCGTCGCGGTGAAAGGGTGGGGGTGGCGCGGCCTCCTGTTCTTTGGCCTCACCGCGTTGGTCGGCAGTGTCGTGCCGGCGGTGTGGGCGCTCTCGCCGCTGAGCAGCCATTCGCTCTTCGACTGGCATCGCGAAGGTTGGTGGGCCGTGCCAGTCGGGGTGCTGGCCGTGACCTTCGTCAACTATTGGTGGCACCGCGCGGCGCACCACTTCGACCTGCTGTGGCTGTTCACCCACCAACTGCACCACAGCGCGCAGCGGGTCGACATGCCGGGCGCGTTCTACGTGCACCCGGCCGAAGTGGCGCTCAAAGGGTCGTTGTCATTCGTGGTGCTGTACGGCGTGTTGGGTTTTCGCGCCGACGCGGCGGTCGCGGTGACGACCATCACCGCCCTCCTCAGCCTCTTCGAACATTGGAACGGCCACACCCCCCGTTGGTTGGGCGTGATCGTGGCTCGCCCGGAGATGCATTGCCTGCACCACGAATACGGCGTGCACGGCCGAAACTACGGGCTCCCCTTGTGGGACTGGCTGTTTCGCACCTACGTGAACCCCGAGTCGGTGGGGGCGCTGCGCGTCGGCTTCGACGACTTGGCCTCGGCCAGAACCGCCGACCTGCTGCTCGGCCGCGACGTGAACCAGCCCGATTCTCAGCTTCAGTCGCATTGAGCTGCGCCGTGCTTGAGAGCCCCAAGCGAGCTGCGCTGGTCGCAGCCGCACGCCCATCTCCAAGCGACCGAAGCTTATTTCGGGGCGGCGACCGTCTTGAACGAGCCGGCTTTCACCAAGCTCATCTTCGACGGGTCGAGCGAGCGCTTGATGACCGCGTTGAGCTGGTCGGCGGTCACCGCGCGCAAACGCTCGTCGTACTGCGCCTCCCACGCCATGGTGCGGGCCAGCTCTTCGTTCGCCGCGAGCTGAAAGACGAGCGAGCGGTCGGTGGCCCAGGCCTGGGCGCGCTCGTCGAGCACCACTTTGCGCTGAGCGTCGAGTTCGGCCGGCTTGACGCCCGTGTTCATGAGTGCGTCAAACTCGTTCTTGAGGGCCCGTTCGATCTTGTCGAGGTTCTGCGGCGCGTAAATGGCGAGGCCCCAAAAAGCGCCCTGGTCTCCGAACGCCGATTCGGGCGCGCGCAACCGTGAATACGCACCGTACGACAGGCCTTGCTTCTCGCGGAGTTGAACGAACAGCCGCGCCGCGGGGCTGGCCCCGACGACCGCGTTCATGAGAACCAACGCGGGCCCGTCAGCCCCATCGTGCGTCGCCTTCATGGGAAAACCGGCGCCCACCCACGCCTGGGCTTTGTCGGGCACGGCGATTTCTTGAACGACCGCGGGCGCTTCGACGTAGGTGCTGGTCACCCGAACGTACTTCTCTTTCGATGACCAGTGGCCCAAGCGCGCCTCGAGCTTGGCCTGCACCTCGGCCGGGTCGAAGTCTCCCAGCACGGCGATTTCGGCGTTCTGCGCGCCCAAGAACTTCGCGTGAAACGCGCGCACCTGGTCGAGCGTCACCGCCGAAATGGCGGCCACCTGCTCTTCGGTGGTGGGTTGGTAAAGCAGGCTGTCTTTGGGCCGCGGAGAGAGCGCCCTCGACAGCGCGATCGCCCCGAGCGCACTGGGTTCGGTCTTCTGTCGCTCGAGCCCCGTGAGCCGTTCTTTCTTGAGTGCTTCGAACTCGCTCGGGTCGAACGCGGGTTCGGTCAACGCGTCGGCGATCAGGTCGAGCACGTCGCGCAGCTCGGGCCGCGTGAGTTCGGCCGAGACCACGACTTCTTGCACGCCGGCCGACAGGCCGACCTGGGCCTTGAGCGCTTCGAGTCTGTTTCGAAAGTCTTTGTACGGCAGCTTCTTGGTGCCGCGCTCGAGCAGGTCGATGGCGAGCGCCGCGACTTCACGTTGGCCCTTGAGCTGCTCGGGGCTGCCGAAGTGCAGCTGCATCGCGAGCTGCACGGTGCCGCCTCGGGTCTTCTTGGGCAGAAACACGAGCTTCGCGCCGTTGCTGAGCTTGGCCCGGGCCGTGCGCGAGTCGATGTTCGCGGGGCTGGGGTCGAACGCTTCTCCCTGCGACATGCCCGGGCCCTGCTTGAGCGCGTTGACGAGCGGCCCCACGTCAGACGCGAGCGGTATTTCGGCGCGGTCGGGCTTTTCGGTGGGCACGTAGTCGCCGCAGGTGCGGTTTTGCGGCTTGAAGTACTTCTGCGCCACGGCCGTCACGTCTTGCGGCGTCACCTGTTTGAGCCGGTCACGCAGCACGAAGAGCATGCGCCAGTCGCCGATCGACGCCCAGTTCGACAACCCGACGCCCACGTCGTCGGTCGAATTGAGCGAGTTCTCCATTTGCGAGAGCCAGCCGGTGCGCGCCCGGTCGACTTCGGCGGGGGTCGGCGGCGTCTGGGCGAATTGCTCGGCCACCGTCAACAAGGTCGCCTTCACCTTGTCGAGGTCGTCGCCGGCACGCAGCACGGCCATGCACGACGAGAGCCCGGGCTCTTTGAGCTGGTCGAGGTCGCACGAGGCGAACGACGCCTTCTTGCCGTCGACCAACGCTTGGTGCTCTCGGCCTTGCGGCACGTCGCCCATGACCCCTTGGAGCACCATGAGCGCGGGGTAGTCGGGGTCACTCGCCGCCGGTACACGCCAGGCGCACAGCACCGCCGGGTTGCCGCCAACGCGTCGCACCGTGACGCTGCGCTCGCCGTCTTGCACCGGTTCTTCGGTGACGGTGTTGGGCAGCTGCCGCTTGGGGGCCGGTATTTTGCCGAACGACGCGGCGATGAGGCCCAAGGTGCGGTTCACGTCGAACTTGCCGGTGACGATGAGCAGCGCGTTGTCGGGCTGGTAGTACCGCCGGTAGAACGCTTGCAGGTTCTCGGTGGGTACCCGCTCGATGTCGGCCCGGGTGCCAATGACCGCGCGGCCGTAGTTGTGCCAGGGCAGCGCGGCGGCGCGAACTCGGCTGCGCAAGGCATACATGCCGTTGTTTTCGGTGCCTTCGAACTCGTTGCGCACCACCGTCATTTCGGTGTCGAGGTCTTTCTTCGCGACGAACGAATTGACCAACCGGTCGGCCTCGAACCGAATGGCGAAGTCGAGGTTCGCGTCGGTCGCCGGCAAAATTTCGAAGTAATTCGTGCGGTCTTCGGCCGTCGTGCCGTTGAAGTCGGCCCCGTGGTTGGTGAGTTCGCTCTTCGGGTCGGCGTGGCTCGGCGTGCCTTTGAAGAGCAGGTGTTCGAGCAAATGCGCCATGCCCTTTTCGCCGTAACCCTCGTGCCGGCTGCCGACGAAGACCGTGAGGTTGACGGTGACCTTCGGCGTCGACGGGTCGGGCACCAACACGACTTTGAGCCCGTTGGGCAGCCGGTACTCGGTGAAGCCCTCGACCGAAGGCCCGGCGGTAAACGGCTTCGGCGGCACGGGCAACGCTTGGCCACACAACAGCGACAACGCGACGGCGGTGAGCATGGGGGCTTTCTAGTTCGCGCCCGGCGGTGGCGGGGCGAAAACGAAGTACGCCGGCCGGGCAGGCCAATTTCACGAAAAGCGTGGCGCGTTGTGCTTGAGTAGCCAGAGCCCATGGCTGGAGTGACGTGCCCACGCTGCAAATCGGTCGTTTCGCCCGAATGGCGCATTTGCCCTCGGTGCAATGCGCCACTGACGGGTGGGCCGCGCGCCAAGGTGCCTCCTTCGGGCACCAACCGGGTAAAGCCCCAAGACCGTGACCGCGTCGACCCCGCCGCCATGACCGAGGCCGACGAGGCCGCCAAAACCGCCGTGGAGACCGACGACGAAGGCGGGCCGGGCCCCGGCGAGGGCGAGCCCGAAGACGAGGCGTTCGCCCGCACGCGTCAGTCGGCTTCGGCCAAGCGGCGCGCTCCAGGCCCGCGAGGCGCCCCAGCCCCCGCGCCGCTCTACGGTGGCAACGAAGCGAGCAGCGGGGGCCAAGACCCGCTCATCGGCCAAAAGCTGCAAGAATACGTCGTCGAAGAACGCATCGGCGCGGGCGGCATGGGCCACGTGTACCGAGCGGTGCAGCCCATGATCGGCAAGTACGTCGCCATCAAGGTGCTGCGCGGCGAGCTGGTCAACGACAACCGCGACATCGAACGGCTGCTCGACGAAGCCCGCGTCGTCAACAGCATCA
>JBGAIY010000645.1:0-3155 GCA_044225205.1 Myxococcaceae bacterium
CAGCCAGTACGCCCCCTTCGTCTCGGCCTGTTCAATGGCCTGGGCCGGCCACTCGGTCGACGGCTGCCCGAAGAACCACACCGCCCACTGCAGACGCACGAGCAGCTGGTCGGTTCTCACCCGGCGCCGGCTCTGAGGCGCGGTGTGTTCGAACTGGTGGCCCTCGTGCCCTTGCGCGCGGCCGGCGAGGTACAGGCCCAGTGACGGGTACTTGAGCTGTACTTCGCGGTCGTCGTGGCTCTGCATGAAGACCGCACCGGTGTCGCGCGCGTCGAGCAACCAAAAGTCGTGCTCGCTGTCGTCGAGCACCACGAAACCCGACAACGTTTTGTCGACCGAACCGAAATACCCTTCGTTCGTCGACAGGTGGGCTTCGACCAGGTCTTCTCGCTCGAGGTCGGTCAAATGCTCGTGGCGTGCGGCGAGCACTTCGTTACTCAACGGCAACGAATAGAACCGCTCCACCCGCTTGGCATGCATGACGCCAGCGAGTGTACACCTCAGCGGCGCAGCAGCACGTAGACCGCACCCGCCCCGCCGTCTCGGCTGGCGGCGGTGCAAAACGCCAGTACCTGTTTCGCGGGTTTGCCTCGGGTGAGCCAGGCCTGTATCGACTGCTTCAGCACGGGTATCGAGTCTTGCGAGTGCAGCCCGCGGCCGGTGATGACCAGCACACACCGGTGACCCGCCACCCTCGATTTTTGAATGAACGCCTCGAGCGCCGCCTTCGCTTCGTCTCGAGTCAACCCGTGGAGGTCAAGGTTGGCTTGCGAGGGAAAGTCGCCGGCTCGCAACTGCCGCATGACCCGCGCGTCGAACCCCACCACGCAACCTTCGATGAACTCGTCAGAATCGCTCAGCGAGAATTCACCGTCAGCTGACACCAATTCAGCCAGCCGCGCGAGCGACTCGGCTTCTTCGCTCGGTATTCGAACGTCTTCAACCGAGCGCGCGAGCGTCGGGCCGACCCGCTCGACCTTCTGGCGCACCGGTGCCACCGCTCCCACCGATTCGAGAAACAGCGCCGCTTCTTCGTCGTCTGAAGAACGCTTTTTTGATGGCGGTGCAACCGGAGGCGGGGGCACTTTGGGCTTACCCGCCGGCTCTGGTTTCGCCAACTTGAGATTCGAAAATGGGTTGTTGAAGGGCGTGTCCTTCTTGCTCACACTGCGCGTTATGCCACGCCTGAACGGTTCATGCTCACGCGGCATACACTCCCGATGACTTCGAAACGCTTTTGGTTGGTCGGCTCCTTGTCAGGTTGGTTGGCTCTTTCGGGCTGCCTTGAAACCGCGGTGAGCGACGCGGGTACGCCCACCGATGCAGGTACCCGGCTCGACGCCGGCCCCACCGATTCGGGCACGACCCCAGACGCGGGTGGCCCCGTTGACGCTGGCCTGGGTTCTGACGCCGGCGCGACCGAGACCGACGCAGGCGCGGGCGACGGTGGCATCGCCGATGGCGGCGTTGCCGACGCGGGCGGCGTCGACGCCGGAGTCGATGCCGGTGCCCCCGACGCGGGGCTTTTCGATGCTGGCTCAGGCGACGCGGGCCAGGTCGCCGATGCCGGGACCCAAGACGCCGGCGTGGTCGACGCGGGGAACCCCGACGCCGGCCCCATTCGCTTGGTGATCGCTGGCCGCGAGCTGCTCGGCCCCAACGGCCAACCGGTGCACCTCTACGGCGGCAACCTGAAGAACCTGACGCAAGACGAAGTCAACGACCTCGCCGACGACCTGAGCTTCAACTTCGTGCGCCTGCGCGTCTCGTGGGACCTTCAGCCCGACGGGGGCGCTGACGTTCGCGACGACAACGACCCCACCGAAATTTCGAAGACCTACCGAGACGCCCTCGACAACTACATGACTTGGCTGACGGCCAAGCGCATTTGGGTGTTGATCGAAATGCGGGCTGACGACACGACGACCGCCGACGACCCGGCGTTCTACGACACGAATTCGGCGCTCTTCGCCAAGTACCGCACCGCGTGGGAATACATTGCCGAGCGCTACAAAACGTACGACTACGTGGCCGGTTATGGCCTGAGCCGAGCGCCAACAAGTCGTCGGCCGACCCGGCGGCCACCACCATCACCTTCTTCAAGACGCTCATGGCGGCGGTCACCACCCACGACGCGCGCACGCCGTTTTTCATGGGCACCGACTACAACTACGACCCGATGGAATACGTCGACGACCGGTACTTCGACGACATGTCGCCGTATCAACCGCGGCTCATATACGAAGTGAACTTTCTCGCCCCCAAACCGTGGATCAATGACGGCACGGCGCCAGACGGTGGCCTCAATTCGTACCCCATTCTGCCCGAACCGACCGACTTCACGCCGTTGATTACCCCCGTCAAGTCGGGCGACTCGCTGATCAAGACCTTCAACAAGCGCTCGCAGCAACTCGACCTGTTTCCCATGACGTTGAGCAAGAACTTCATCAGCTGGTACTTGAGCTACGCCACGGCCTTTGCCGCTCGGCACCAGGTGCCCATGGTCGTCGACCAGTTCGGGGCGAGCACGGTGTCGGTCGGCCAACTCGACTACGAGCGCGACGTCATCAACATCACCGAAGACGCGGGCATCGGCTGGTGTCGCTGGGGGTACAACGCCGGCAGCCCGCCCCGCTTCATCGAAGGCAACCCCGCCGTGCACCTCTTCTACCACGACATCGGCCAGGCGCGTTCGGGGCCCTAACCCCAGGTGCCTTGGGGAATAACGCGACCTACGCGCGGGGGTGGGTTCGGTCGTAGACCGCTTGCAGCTGCTCGAACGACACGGCGGTGTACCGCTGGGTCGTCGACAAACTCGAATGGCCGAGCAGCTCTTGAATGCTGCGAATGTCGGCGCCGCCGGCCAACAGGTGCGTCGCGAACGAGTGGCGCAGCGCGTGCGGCGTCACCTTGCGCGGCAGCCCCAGCGCTTGCACATAGTGGTCGAGGTGTCGCTGCACGCTGCGCGTCGTCAGGCGGCCGCCTCGAAAATTGAGAAACACCGCGGTGGGGTCTTGGGCCTTTGACTTCTGCGCCAACAGCTCGCCTCGCCGCAAAAGCCACGCGTCGAGGGCGGCCCACGCTTCAGCGTTGAGCGGGCACAGCCGTTCTTTTTGGCCCTTGCCCATGACGCGTACGGTACCGGCCGAACGTTC
>JBGAIY010000646.1:0-3142 GCA_044225205.1 Myxococcaceae bacterium
GATTCGCGCTGCGCCTTGCGCAGTTGGAGCGTCTTCATGGCGATGAGCGCCCACGAGTACGCCGACGCGGCAGCCAGCACCACCAGCACCAACAACTCGATGCCGGAGGCACTCTTTAAGACGTCGAGGTAGTTGATCGAGCCGAGTACCATGACGTGGCGCGTAACACTCCCGCTGGGCTGACTCAAGAAACGACTGGAGAATCAAAGAGTTGGCGTGAACTCGTGAATACAGCCAAACTTCGCCACGTCAGGAGAAACCATGAACGCACCCAAACGATTCCTTGTGATGACCGCGGTGGCGGTCGCCGTGATGCTCGCCAGCAGTTGCGTGTGCGTGGTCGACCCCAGCGCGAACCGGCGCGGCAACGTCACCTTCTTGTGGACCTTCGGCGGCCAGCCGTGCGCGATCGTGCCGTCGGTGACCAGCGTTTCAATTCAGATACCGGGCCACACGCTCGACAACAATGGCGTGTACGGGTGCCTCAACGGCAGCCCCTCGACCGCCGGCATCACCTTGCTCAATTTCGGGCCCGGCACGTACCAGTTCACCATTCAAGGCAACGACGCCGGCGGCAACGCCCTCTACACCGGCGCGGGCACGTTCGTGGTTTCCGGTGACGTCACGGTCAACGTCGACTTGAAGGCCAACGCCAACGCGCCCGGCAATGCCCTCGTGACCTGGGCATTTCCTCAGAACGCGACGTGCGCGAATGCCGTCGCCAGCGAGGCCATTGAAACGGTCGACATCATCGTCGACTCGTCGACGCCGTCGCGCCAAGCGTGCAACGCCGGCATTCGAGGCAGCCAAGGGCTCCAAATTTCGGCTTTGGCCGCGGGCACCCACACCATCGAGCTGAGGGCGTACGGGCACTCGGGGTACCAGTACTTCGGCGTGCGCAACAGCATCGTCATCAACGCCGGCGGTACCGTCGCGGGTGAGTTTCAGCTGCAGTACGTGGTGGGCAGCTTGCCGGTGAAGTGGCAATTCGTTGGCAACAACGCGGCGCTCACCTGCGACCAGCTCAGCAACCCCATGGTCTACGTCAACCTGCGCGACAGCGCGGGCAACCTGCTCTACACCGACAACAACGGTGCCGGCACCGCGGTGCCCTGCAAGAACGCGGCGGGTTTGCAGGGTACGCTCTTCGGCTACCTCATCGCCGACACGTACCAAATCATCATTCAGGCGTACGGCCCCGGGCAGACGCTCTACCATTCGAACCAAACGTCGCCGCCCTCGGCGGTCGTGACGGCCGGCTCGTTTCCCGTGCTCGATGCGAACACGTTCGCCATCAACGTGACGTACCCGTAACGCTGGCGCGCCCTGTGCTAGAGGCTCACGTCGGTGAGCCTCATGCGGCATGACAGACACAGCGCCATCGGCGTTTTTGACTCGGGTGTGGGCGGGCTGACGGTGCTCAAGGTGTTGCTCGAGCGGTTGCCGTTCGAGAACACGGTGTACCTGGGAGACACCGCCCGCGTGCCCTACGGCACCAAGTCGGGCGAGGTGGTCACCCGGTATTCGCTCGCGAACGCCCAGCTGCTGCTCGACCACGGTGTGAAGCTGCTCGTCGTCGCCTGCAACACCGCGTCGGCCGTCGCCTTGCCCGCCTTGCGAGAGCAGCTGCCCATACCCGTCATTGGGGTCATTGGGCCCGGAGCCCAAGCCGCCGCCGCGGCGACCAAGACCGGCAAAGTCGCCGTCATTGGTACCCAAGGCACCATTTCGTCGGGGGCCTACCAAGACGCGCTCGAGCGCTCGCGCCCCGGTCTCGAAGTGCACACCCGGGCTTGCCCGCTCTTCGTGCCCCTGGCCGAAGAAGGCTGGGTCGACGGAGAAGTGCCGACCCTGGTGGCCCGCGAGTACCTCTCGCACGGCCTGCTCGAGCACGGCGTCGACACCTTGGTGCTCGGCTGCACCCACTACCCGTTGCTGCGCTCAGTCATCGCTCGGGTCGTCGGGCCCTCGGTGACTCTGGTCGACTCGGCCCACGCGACCGTCGAGCGGGTCGTCGAGCTGCTCCGCGAAGACGACTTGCTCAAGCCGCAAGGCCCGACCGAGCACCAGTACTTGGTGACCGACACGCCCAAGCGGTTCGTCGAAGTCGGTCAGCGGTTCTTGGGCCGGCCACTCGAAGGTGCGAAGCAGGTCGACCTGCACGTGCGCTGAAGCTCAGCTTCGCGACACGGCCGGTTTGCTGGTGTCACCCGGAGGCACAATGGGCGCGGGGGCGATCGCAATCGCCGCCTCGACGCCGATGTCGTCTTTGCGCGGTATGAGGCCGGTGAGGGCGGTGATGAGCCGCTCCGCGTGGCGGTAGAACCCGATTTTCGCCAGCGGCCAATTCAGCCACCCCGTGGTGATGCAGTAGTAGGTGTCGAACGGCGCCTTGTGGTGAATCTGGTGGTGCGCGGGCGGCAAAATCAGGTGCAGTTTCTGTAGCCACTTCAGCACCGCGGGCGTCTGGTCTTCGTCGAGGTGCGACCACTTGTGAATCTGGTTGGTCATCATCACCCAGAAGATCATCGACGTCAGGCTGACGACGGCGAACACCATGAGCGGCTCGTAGCCCGGCACTGCGAGTGGCGTCAGCGCACAGATCGCCGCGACCGGCACCGCGACCATGCAGTTGTTGCCATTCGTTTCGATGTAGTCGTGTCGGGTAATCGCCTTTTCGTCGACGTGGTGTTCCCGAAACGGCCGAATCAACGCCTGGCCCAATATGGGCATCTCGGTCGAACCCCAGGTGTCGCCCATCCAATGAACGAGGCCCGACACGAAGTCGGCCATGATGAAGCCTGAAACGAAGGCCGCCAGCACGAGCCAAGGCATTTGGTTCGCGTACGGCACGACGCGCCACACCACGAACGCGGTCAATGACCAGAAGGTGAGTATCGACCCGATTTCGAGGCGCCGGTGTGCCGGTGAATAACCCGCCGCCAATTCGTGGGCACTTCGCTGTTCGATTTTGAGAGACTTGTGGCTCATGGCGCGCCTCGACGGTTACGTGCGAACGTCTGTAGCGGTTTTACCGGCCTTCTGTCACTGGCTCGTCACTCGCTATTTCTTGGGTGATTTTGGCTGGTTAACCAGCTTGTTGCCCCTGAACAGTTCTACTTGCCCAGCGCCTCGGGCCAGC
>JBGAIY010000056.1:0-25191 GCA_044225205.1 Myxococcaceae bacterium
AGGGCACCACCACCATCAGCGCCACCGTCGGGAGCGTCACCGGCAGCACGACCTTCACCGTCGTCGCCGCGAGCTTGATTTCGCTGAGTCTCACCCCGAACAACGCGTCGGTGGCCTTGGGCTTTACCCGAACGTTTTTGGCGGTCGGCTCGTATTCAGACGGCACGACCCAAGACCTGTCGACCCAGGTGACTTGGGCTTCGTCAGACACCGCGGTCGCCATCATTTCGAACGCGACCGGCTCGCAGGGGCTCGCGAGCACGCTGACGGTGGGGTCGACCGTCATCAGCGCCACGCTCGGCGCGGTGACGGGTTCGACCACCGTCACGGTGACACCTCCGGTGTTGGTGGGGCCCGTGGTCGTCACCCCGTCGACACCGAGCGCTTCGGCCGGTGGCTCGTTGGCCTTCACGGCGACCGGGTCGTATTCTGACGGGTCGGAGCAAGACGTCACCGCGCTCGCCACCTGGGCTTCGAGCGACCTGGCGGTCGCCACGGTTTCGAATGCGTCGGGCACCGAAGGCGTCGCCAGCTTGGTGGCCGCTGGCAGCGCCACCATCACCGCGACCGTTGGCGCGTTTCACGACTCGGCGAGCCTGACGGTCACCCCGTGACCGGGTCAGCTGGTCGCCGCCCGTAGCCGGGCTTCGACGTCGGCCACGTTCCACCGGCCGGTCATCGCCATTTGCTCGTCGGCGCCCACCCTCACGGCCTTCGCTTCGGTGAGGAGCAACTTCGCGTCGGCCGGGCTCACCAGCCCCGGCGCCAACAGTGACAGTTCGGCCAACAGCGTCGCGGCCTTCTGTCGGTACAGCTTCACGAAGTCTCCGTGTACTTGGTAAAATGTGTTTCTGCGGCACATGGCCAACAGAAACCAGGCCAGGTCGAACTGTTGTTGGCGCAACGCGCTGGGGTCGGGGGCCGTCACCGCGAGGCCCGCCAAAGCGTCGAGTGCCATCGACACGGGGTAGGGCGAGTCTGCGTTGAGCGCTCGCGCTGCTTGAGCGCACCGCAGCGCGTCGGCGAAGTCGCCCCGCTCCAGCGCCTGCCACCCCGGGTCGAGCGCGAGCTCGAAGCGCATGTTGTCGTCGCTCGAGAGGCCGGTCGTACGGGGCGCGGGCAGCACGAGTGTGTTCGGCGGCGCCGTGCGCCCGCCCGCGGTGGGCATGCGAGGTGGGGCCGCGCGTGGCCCCAGCGCCGACGTGAAGTGCCGAATTCGCTTCGCGAGCCACTCGGTGAACGTGCCGTGCCGAACGACCGACTGCAGCCGGTCTTCGAGGGGGGTCATGAGGTGTTCTTCTTTGAACTCGATGACGAGCGGTTCTCCATTCGTGCCGATGATGCGCTCGTCGAACGCGAAGCTCTCGTTGTACCCGTCGTGAAAGACCCACAGGTGTGACAACCCGAGCCGCGCCTGCTCCTCTTCGTCGGGTATCGGGTCGTACACGTCGATGCACCGATGCCCTTCGGGCAGTTCGATGAGCGTCTGGGGGCCCTGGTTGTGCAGAAAGAACCACCCGTCGGGCGCATCGTGCGCGGGGGCCAGCCAAGTCAACGAACCGTGGCTTTCGAGAAACGCGCGGTAGGCCGCGGGGGTGAAGTCGGGCACTTGCGCCGCTCGGGGCTGGCCCGGCCGCAGCCAACGGCCGATGCGGTCTTCGACGCCGGCCCACTCGAACCCGGTCGGCACCGACTTGGTCGCTTCGAGCAACACCCCCCGGTGCTCACCTTGGGCGACGAAGTTCTTCAGGCCGTCAATCAACGCCTCGACTTGGAGCGACATGGTGCGCGACTATACTCGCTGCGGTGCGTGGTGAGCCCGAGGGCCAGCAGTTCAGCCTCGTTTGGCGCTCGGGGGCGCGTTCGGGTGTCGAGCGAGCAGCGCCCGCAATTGCGGCTGCCTGGCCACCAGCGGTTGCTTGAGCAGGTGAGCGACGAGCGACGCGGGCGCCGTCGACCAGTGCGCGAGGTTCTGCACCAACAATTGCGACGTGTATGGGCGCGCGCACAACAGCGCCGCGGTCTTGCCGTCGACCGGTATGCCCGCGAGGCCTCCGAGCGCTCGACCCTCGCTGGTGAGAATGAGTTCGACCTTTTCTTCAGACGCGCCCGTCGAGAATTTTTGGCGCAACAGCTTCGACACGTTCTGACGGGCGTGGGTCGTCGCTTCGCGGCTGACCGACCACTTCCACAACTCGAGGAGCCGCTTGTGCTGCACGAGCCGGCGCAGTTGCCCTTCGTTGAGCTGCGGGTTGCGAAAGAGCATTCGCTGCACGTGGTGGTCGCGCAGCAGGTCGGCCCGGGTGATGAGCCATTCGAGGCCGGCCGAATTCGCGTGGTGCGCGGCGATGAGACGCGCCTGGGTAGGGCCCGTTTTCGGGTTCTGCAGAACCGCCCGAATCACAGCGGGCAAGGGGTCGAAACACAGGGCGCTGAGCCGGTCGCCGTCGGCGGTGGCCGCCGCGCTGGCGCGCTCGTCGGCCGAAAGCGGGTGAAACACTTCGCGGTACAGCTTGAGGTGCGTGCCTTGCGCTGCTTCGGTTTCGGCGTCGGCCGCCGGCGCTTCGTCGTCGGCTGCCCCGTCGCTCGGGTCTTCAGGGGCGGGCTCGGGCGGCAACGTCGGAGCGGGGGCGACGGCGTCATCGGGCGTCACCGCCCCAGCTTCGACGAGGCGGCGAAGCATGGCGTCGACTCGGTCGCTCGCGAACCCGGTGACTTGCGAGAGCTGGGCCACCGTGGTGTGACCGTCGAGCCTCGACGCCACGAACCCCTCTTCGGCCGACAGCGGCAACGTTCTCAGGTCGACCGCTGGGGCCAACCGTGGCTTCCACGTGGGGTTCACGGCTCGGGAGTTTCGGTCAATTTCGTCACGCTCGCCAAGGGCTGTCGTTCGTTGTCGTGGTAGGCCTCAAGGGGCATGTCGGGCGCGGCACCCTCGGTCAGTCTGCTCGTCGAACGGTGGCGGCAGACCCGCGACCCCAGGCTCGTGCCGCTCATCGTGGCGCTGGGTGAGAAACAGAGCGACGACCAGACGGCGCCCGTCGCCCACCTCAAGCCCACCGCGCTGGGGCGCGCGCTGCTCGACCAGGTGCGCGCGGCCAACGCCGAACGGCTTCATTCGCTGCTGCCGCTGGTTGACCGATTCGTGCGCACGGCTCGGGGCAGTTGGCCCGTCGTCGAACTGTTGGCCGAGGTGCCCGCCGACCCTCGCTTGGCCTTGCTTGGAGTGGCGCTCCTCGAAGGGTTTGCCGAGTTGCCCCACACCTCGAGCAAGCTGTGGCGGCGGCTCGTCGACGTCGTCGAACACCACGGAGACTCGAGCGTCGCCCTCGCGCTGCGCGTGTTGAGCCTGCCCGACACCCTCGACCCCGCCATGCGCGCCCGCGTGTCGAACGTGACGCGGGCGCTCGCCGCTCGACGTGGCGAAGCGGCTCTGTCGAACGACGAATTCGAACGCTGGCGAGCGGAGGTCGCCCAGGCGCCAGTCGATGCGGCGCCCGCGCCCGTGGCCGACCCGCCGACCTCCCGCGATGGAGACGCGCTGCTCGCGACCGTGTGGCGAGAGCCCCAGAACGACGAGGCGCGCCTCGTCTACGCCGACTGGCTCGGCAGCCGCTCCGACCCGCGCGGCGAGTTCATCATGTTGCAATACCAACGCGCGAACGGGGCGCTGACCACCGCCGGGGCGAAACGCGAACGAGCGTTGCTCAAACAGCACTTTCGAGCCTGGTTTGGCGCGCTCGCCCCGGTGCTGCTGACGAACGACCGCCGACCTTCAGGTACCGCCCCGGCCGATTCACTCTCGGTGCCGCTGCCGCAATACGACCGCTGCGTGTTCAGCAAAGGGTTTTTGACCGAGGTGTCGTCGTTCGACGTCCCGCGCCACCGCGCTTCGCTGCTCGACGCCCCCAAATGGGCCACCGTTCGGCGCATTCGCTTCGCGACCGACGTCAGCGCCGCCATGAAGTGCTTGACCCACGTCGATGGGTGTTGGGCGTCGCTGCTGGGGCGCCTGTCGGTCGTGCCTTTGCCGCTCGAACAGTTGGGCGTCGTGGTGGCCCGCGACACCGACACTTCGTTCGACTGGCCGGCCCATTCGGTTCGCGCGAGGCGGGTGCATGTGACGCTCTCGTGGCACGAGCGCGTCGTCTGGCCGTGGGTCGAGGCCTTGCTGCGGGCCGACCCCATTCTTGGGTCACTCCGGTTCGACCGCTCGGCGTTGGTCGACCTGGTCGAGGGTTGGCGCTGGCCGCTGCTCGACGGCGCCCCGGCCGGGTTTTCGGAGTTCGATTGCGAGGTGGCCGACCAGGAGCGTTTCGCCCTGCGTCGGGTCGACGGCGCGTGGAACGAGGCGACCTTGACCCTGGCCCGCGTGCCGGTGAAAGACGGCGGTGACTGGCGCGAGCTGCTGTCGGTGTTCGACAAAGCCCACCGTTTGCGGCAGGTCACCGTCGTGCTCGACGCCAAGGCCAACCGGCGGCGTCTTGAAGGCTTCGTGAATTGGCTCCAGGGGGCTGCCGGGGCGCCGGCATCGGTCAAACCGTTTTGACCCAGGCGTTGCCACCTCGGTTCAGCGACTTCGGCAGGCCACGTTCCATTCGGTGCGCGGGGCCACGACGTTCGTCGCCAGCGTCAAGGGGTTGAAGCACGACCAGTCGCGCGTCACCGCATCGGTCGGTTGGTACACCATGACCCGGCTTCGCTCCCCGAGCGCCGTGATGAGGCCTCCGCCCGGTAGCCAGCGCACGTCGTTGGTGGCGCCCCCCGCCAAGATTCGGTCCACCGCCCAGCCTTTTTGAACGTCCCAGACGAAGATGTTGCCGTACCAGTCGATGCTGGCCATCAAGGCTCCGTCGGGGTGCATGTGGGCGCGCGTGACGGTTTGGCTGTGCCCGGTGAAGTGCGTTTTGATTTTACCGGTTTCGACTTCGGTGAGCGCGAGGTGCTGGTCCATCGAACCGGTGAGCACCAGGCGGTCGGAGTCGGTGAATTCTGCCGAATACACCCCGTTGCCGTGAACCGGCCACTGAAAGAGGCGCCGTTCGTCGCGCCAGCGCCAAATGACGATCGACCCGTCTTGGGTGCCGACGACCAGCCTCGCCCCGTCGCTCGAAAAGCCGATGCCCCGGGTCGAAGAATCGTGTTTGAGCAGGGCGAGCCGCTCGCCGCTCGCGACGTTCCACACGATGACGGTTTGGTCTGCGCTCGACGACGCGAGAAACCGACCGTCGTTGCTGAATTCAACGCGCCGAACTTGTTGGCTGTGACCGCTCAGTCGGCGGGCCTTGGCGTGCGGGGCCCACTGCATCACGCACACGTCGTTGCCCTCGCTCGAGGCCACGAGCGGGGTCTCGTCGAACGTCATCGCCATGTTCACGCTGGAGTGACACCCTTCGACCTTCATTCGGTCGATGAGCTCGCCGTGTGGCAACGACCAACGGGCGAATTCACCTTGGTCGGGGCCCGTCATGGCCCACCGGCCGTCTTTCGACGGCAAGGCGTACGAAATTTCTTCGGGTACCGCAAAGTGAAAGACCGATTCGGCGCTTCGCGTGTTCCACACCCGCAGCATGCCGTCGCTGGCCGAGGTGACGAATCGCACCGGGTCGACGAGGTCGAACCCGCTCAAGTCAGACGCATGGCCGAAAAAAGAAATCGTGGGAGCGCTCAGGCCGGTGACCCACCAGTGCACCGTGCCGTCTGACGTCGCCGTGACCACGCGTTGGGCGTCGAGAAACCGGGCGTACGTCACCCCGGCGTTGTGGGTGAACGTGGTTTGCAGGGCGCCGCCAGTCGACCACAAGCGCACGCTCCGGTCGTTGCTGGCGGTCAACAAGACCTTGTCGTCGGGTGAGAACTGCATCGCGTTGATCCAATCGCTGTGGCCGGTGAGTTGGGCCAGCAGCGCCCCGGTCGCCGTCGAATAGACCCGACCCACGTTGTCGCGGCCCCCCGTCGCGAACAGGCCGCTGTCTGACGAAAAGGCCACGGTGAGGGTTCGGTCGATGCCCGACGGGAGCCGAGCGACGATTCGGCTCCGTTGTACGTCGACCAAGACGCAGAACGCATTGGAGCCCGATTCGACGAAGAGCCCGTGCATCGAAACGAGGAACTTGCCGTTTGGAGAGAACACGAGTCGCCCGAAGTCGGCGCCGAGTTCGAGTTCGGTGTGGGCCCCGAGCACGCCATCGGGCCCGAGCTGCCAAAGCGAAAGGCGCCCGCCAATTTGAATCACCGCCAAGGTGGTGCCCTGCGGGTCGACGGCGCACGCAAAAATCGGCTCGGTGAGTGAAAGCAGACGCGTTGGCGAACTGCCGTCGTCGCGCACGAAGTTCACCGTCTTGTCGTTTCGGCACAGAACCCCCGAATGCCCGTCGGGCAGAAACGCGAAGGAGTCGAGCTCACCACCGCTGGGTGGCAGTTCGAGCAGTGGCGTCAGCCCCTGAACGGCGAACAACTTGAAGCTGCCCGACGCTCCGAGCGTGGCCAGCCGGTCGCCCTGCCGTGACGCCACGACCCCGACCGCCTCGCCCAGCATTCGCCAGGCCTCTTCTCCCGCCAGCTTCTTGCTGGCCCGTCGCTCCAGGTAGTCAATGGTCGAATTGGCGGCCCCCAGCTTCTTGGCCTCGGTCGAGAACAGCAGGGTCTGAAACGGCTTTTCGTCGAGCGCGGCCAAACGCGCTTGTTCGACTCGCAGGTCGGTGAGGCGGGTCTTCGCCTCGGCCGCGTTGGCTTTCGATTCTTCGTTGCTTCGATAGAGCGTGATGAGGCCCGAGACGAGGCCGACGAGCACCGCGAGGCCCAGACCTTGGCGAACGCGCCGACCCCTCAGTTCGTCGCCCAGGCTGGCATTCGCGAACGCTTCTTCGCTCACGGTGAGCCGACCCCGAAAGCGCCGCCTCCAGACCCGGTATTCGGCCAACGTTTCGGCGCGCCACAACAGACCCCTCGGCCGACCGCGCTCTTCCCATTGGCGGGCCGACGCGCGGAGTGAATCGCGCAGGCGGGCGGTTTCGGTGTCTTCGCGCAGCCACCCCACGAGGCGAGGCCACGCGACAATCAGCGCTTCATGAATGATTTCGACGCGGTCGTCGGTGCCCTCGGCCTCCGACGTCACCAAGAGCCGAGCCGTGACCAGCCGGTCGATGACGGCGGCTCCGGTCGTGGGCTCGCCCAGCACTTCGAGCAGCTCTCGGCGTGACATGACCGCTCGCGTGCCTTGTGAAGTGACGAGGTGGCGAAAGGCTTCGCGAACGAGCTTGGCTTCGCCCTCGCTCATTTGCGCGAGCGTCATTTCGGCATGGTGGGCGAGCGCCCCACCGACGCCACCCAAGGCCTGGTAGGTCTTGGCCCGCATCTGCTTGAGGTGGCGGTCGCGGAGTTCCCACAGTTGGCTCGCGGTGAACGACAACAACGCCAAGGCTCCGGGGTATTCGGCGACCTCGTCAACCATGGTGGCCGGCAGCGTCACGTCGTCGAACCCGTACCCGACCCTTCGCGCCGGCTCGGTCACCACCCTCAGCAGCTCGTCGCGAGCGGGGGTGCTGAGCAGCTGCAGGGCCGACGAGAGCCGCTCCCGCAGCGGCGGGAGCTGCTGAACCCGAATGAGAAAGTCGTCTCGCAACGTCAACACGACCTTGACGCGCCCACCCGACCGTTCGGCCACGTTCACCAGCAACTCGGCGAACGCCGTTCGGGTACCGGTGTCGGCGCACAGCGTCACCAATTCTTCGAACTGGTCGACGACCAAGAGCAGCGATTCGTGAGGCGCCAGCGCGTTGACGATGCCTTGGGCCGTGAGCTCGCCGACGCTGCCGAACGCCGTCGCGAGCCGCTGCGCCAAGGCCTGCAATGGCGCCGCGCCCGGGCGGGTCACCACCGCCCGCCACCCGTCGGGCAACAGGGGCAGAACGCCGGCCAAGACGAATGACGACTTGCCTGACCCCGAAGGGCCCACCACCGCCAACAGTGGGGCGAGCCGCAAACGGTTCGCGAACGTTTCAGCTTCTCTTTCTCGGCCGAAATAGTTGTCGGCGTCGTCAGACGTGAAGGTCGACAAGCCTTTGTACGGAGGCTTGTCGGTGAGCGCCGAAGACGCTTGCGCCGCCATGACGTCGAGAACGTGTTCTGACACCCAAGGCCACACGTCTTCACTCTGTCGCTCGAACGGGCCAGGCATGGCGACCATGCGAGCGCCGTGACGCCCCGAGCCATCGAGGTAAAAGAGTTCTTCGGCCAAGCCCGCTCCAGGCTCGAAGACTTGGAGCAGGGGCCACAGCGGCACGACCGGCGCGCCGACCGCGTCGACCATCATCGGCCGCCCCAGCGGCATCGCCGCCGCGTCGGTGACCGTCTGGGTCAGGCGGCGAACCCGGCGAGTGCCCATCCACCGGTCGACGTCGGCGTGACGAACCACCAAGGGGTAGTCGTACAAGAACCCCAGCGATCGCAAGAAAAGCCCGGCGGCGGGTACCAGCTTGAGGAGCGCCGAGTGCAACACGTCGTCTGGTGCGTCGCGCGGCGGGGTGCCCAAGTGGTCGAGGGTCGTGAGGGCCGCGACGCCCGGCCCCGGCGTGGTGTCTTGCGCTTCGGCGAAGAAGAAGCTCACGAGCTCAGGCACCGGGTGCGCCAGTTTGCGAAACGCGAAGGGCCGCACGAGCTCGGTGGCCAGCGCCAGCCAGTCGTGGTCGGCCAACTGGTCTTTCGCGAGTTTCTCGAGCAGCGCCACCACCTGGGGCGCGTCGGCGTGGGTGCCGGGCCCGACGCGGCCCCGACACGCGAGCGCGAGAATCGCCACGTGTCGAATCGCGACCCGTCGCACCTGGTCGAGCGCGTCGACTTGTTGGCGAGGGGTTCGCGCGGCCTCCAACAGGGCCACCGCTTCGGCGATCGGTTGGGGCGCCTCCGAAAGAGCGATTTCGCGAATGTCGTCAGCCAGCTGCGGCAACTCGAACGCTTCGCCGCCAATGCCCGAGGCCGCGCGAACCGCCGCGGCGAGCTCGACGGCGGTCGCGAACCGCTGCAAGGGTTGCTTCGCCGCGCCCTTCGACAACACGTCGTACAGCGCGCTCGGGAACCCGTCAGGCAGCGGGGGCAGTGCTTGGGTCGCGTGGGCGCGCGCGAGCGAACGAATCGACTTGCCTTCGAATGGCAACTTGCCCGTCAGCGCCTGGTACGCCAAGAGCGAGAGGCTGTAGATGTCGGCCCGGGCGTCGACGCTCGTCGCCTCAGACCATTGCTCGGGTGCCATGTAATGCGGCGTGCCAACCACCGCGCCCAGTTGGGTGAGCTGCAAGGTGTCTGATTCGGCGAGCGTGGTGTGGGGCTCGCCCTGCCCATGCGTCGCCCCGAACGTTTGGGTCAGCGGCAAGTGCACCAATTCGTTGCGGCCTGAAGTGACGGGCGACTCGAGTTCGAGTTTGCTGCTCGCTCGGCGGGCAATGCCCAGGTCGAGCAACTTGGGCAGCAACCGCCCCGCTCGGTTGATGATCATCACGTTCGCGGGCTTGATGTCGCGGTGAATGATGCCCTGGTCGTGCATGGTCTGAACGACGTCGCAGAGCCGTTCGAACAACGGCACGAACCGCGGCAGCGGCACCGGGCCTTGCTGCGAAATGAGCGTGTTCAGCGCCACCCCGCGCACCAGCTCCATCGCGATCCACAACCCGCCGTCGGGTTCGGCGCCGAACCCGTACACGTGCGCGGCGAACGGGTGGTCGAGCTGCGACGCCAGACGCGCTTCTCGCAAAAAACGGTCGGCTCCCGCTTGGTCGAATTCGGTGCGCCGAGCCATCAGCTTGATCACCGCTTCTCGGCCCAACGTGATCTGCTCGGCTCGATAGACTTGACCTGCCCCGCCTTCACCGACCAACTCGCGAATGACAAAGTCGCCGAAAGTTCGGCCGATCATGCGTGGTTCACCCATCGGGTTGAAAGGCGTTGGTTCGCGAAGAGCCCCCTCACTTCAGCCCAACTGCGCTTGGTGTTGTTGAGAATTGACCCGGGCGCCTTGCCCACATCGGCTCCCGTTTCACCACCGTTCCTTCGTGGCTCGGGCTGATCGAGCGTTCAGACACAGATTGCACCGCGAGTGATCGTGGTGTGCCGACAAGTACTCACGTCGCATGATGCATCAGCTTGTTTTCATTGCCTCCGGTTTGGCTCGACTGCTGCAATGTGTTCGTCAGCCTCTCACCGCAACTCGGAGAAACCCATGAAGACCAAAAGCAACCTCAAGCTGAATCTCTCGCAATTGAAAGTTCTCACCTCGAGCCGCGAGGTCACCGGCGGCGTGGCCTGTAATTGTACGGCGGGCGGCGACGTCTGCGCTTCGACGGGCGGCGGTCACTGAGCCTTCGCTCTGGCTGTCATTTCATAAAGACGGCTTCGACCGGCACCACCTTGACCGCGTCAGGGGTGGTGCCGAGTTTCATTGCGCCGATGACGCGATCTTCGTCAAGCAGTTCGCGGGGCTTGGTCGCGTCGTAGACGAGGGGCGTCAACTCTTCGGCCAAAATCGCCTGTTTGAGCGCTTCGACGTCTTTGGCCACCATGACCACCGACAGGTTTTTTGCCGAGAGGTGGGCACGTATGGCCCGGTTGACGTCGTCGACCGTGAGCGCCGAAAGCCGCTCTCGCATTTGAGCCCCGAACTCCCCCTGCCCGTAAAAGCGACTGTCGAGTTGGTAGCCAAGATCTTGGTCTTGCTTGGCGGTCAACAAGTGCGTGTTCTGCATCAGATACGCGCGGCTCGCCTCGAACTGCTCTCGGGTCAGCCCGTGCGTGATCAGCTTCTCGAGTTCATACAGTGCAATGCGCAGCGCGAACGCCGCGTGCTCGGGTGCGACCGGTCGCAGCCACACTTCAAAGATCTGGTTTCGGCGCGGCGAGCCGGCGCGCGCGAGAAGCGTGGTGCCGGGCCGGGGCAGGGCCTCGATGTACGCGTAGTCTCCGTAGTTCAACCCTCGCTCTTCTCGTATGCGCCGATACAAGTGCGAGGTCGGAGACCGGTGCTCGCCGAGCCATGACCGGGCCACGCTCAGGGCCGCGAAATCAGGGTGAGAACGCGTCACTTCAATCGGAGCGCCGAATGAGATGGCCGTGGCCCTCGTGTCTTTTTTGATGAGCTCTACTTCGAGACCCTTCGGGCGGTGGGCCAAGAACGGGGTCAGCGGCGGCACTGGCTCGCCTGGCGGGAGCTGAGAGAAGGCCCGCTGCAATTCGGCGCGAACTTCTGGTCGTGCTCGGCCGGCCAGCCCAACCACCAAGCGAGCGCGCGTGTAGTACTTCGCCGCGAACGCCTTCACGTCGTCGAGGGTGATGGCCTCAACGCCGGCAACGGTGCCGAGCACGGGGTGCCCGTATGGGGTACCCGCGAAGAGCGTGGCCGACAACCGTTCTCGGGCGAGTTCTTCGTCGTTGTTCATGCGCAAGTCGTTGGTCAGGCTGTTCAGCTGACCCTCTTTGAGGCGCTGAAATGCCTCTGCGCGAAACCCCGGGGTCAAGAGCATGGGCCACGCGACCGCCGAGAAGCGCTCGAAGTCGTCGGCAGCCACGACCGCGGTGAAGCGCGTCACTTCTTTGTCGACCTGCGCCTCGAACGAAGCCGCGAGCGGAAAGAACGCGGCCGCGATTTCATCGATGCTCTGACGCTGGGAACCTCCCGAGCTGATCATCTGCGCCGTCAGCGCCGCCAACCCCTCTTTGCCCGGCGGGTCGTCGGCGGCCCCGACGGCAAATGAAAGCTTGATGTTCAGCAGAGGCAGCGCCGACGGCCGCTCGATGAACGGCACCGGCTCCTCGGCCGTGGCCGCCTCGAAGCTCTTGAGGGGCGGCAGCACCGCGACCCCCTCGGGCAGAGGGTCGTGGCTCAGCGTGGTGACCACCAGCGACTCGTCGGTGAAGTACTTCTGGGCGGCGGCTTGCAGATCGCGCGCGGTCAACGTCGCGTACACGCGGTAGTAATTGTTCAGGGTGTCGAACGCTCGACGGTGACGCACCGAACCGGCGAGTGTCGCGGCGATCGACTCGGTGCTGTCAAGCTGGCGAAGGAACTGTTTGCTCGCATTCGCCCTCGCCTCAGTGACTCGCGCCTCGGGCCAGAGCTGCGTGCGCGCCTGAGCGAACGTCTGAAGCATCGCGTCGCGTACCTTGAGCGCGTCGCCCGGCTGTTTGAGTCGGCCCAAGACCGTCATCAAGGGTGGGTCGGCGCACTCGGGCACCGAGCGCCAGAGTCGGTCGACCAACTGCTCTTGCACGACGAGCCGCTTGTGAAGTTCTGAAGTTTCTCCGAAGGCCAGGTTGAACAACAGGTCAACGGCCGCAAAGTCTTTGGTGCTTTCAGAAAACGCGGGCCCGCGAAACGCGACCGTCACCCAGGGCAGGGTGGCGGTCTTCCACGGCACGTGGGTCGAGACGCTGGCCGTGGGCTTGGGTTCTGGGGGTATTTGCGCTTTGTACGTGCCGCGCTTCCACCCCGAGAAGTACTTCGTGACCAACGCAATGACCTGGTCGGGCTGTACGTCACCGGCGACCACGATCGTCGTGTACTCTGGCCGGTACCACCGGTTGAAGAACTGTCGCGAGTATTCGAACTGGTTCGGCAGGTCTTCAATGTCTTTGAGAAAACCCAACGTCGTGTGTTTGTAGGGGTGGGTGGTGAACGCCCGATCTCGCTGCACCTCGAAGAGCTTGGTCAGCGGGTTCGCACTGTTCTTGTTGTACTCGCCCAACACCGCCCGCGACTCGGTCTTGAACACGTCGACGCTGTATTCGAGGTTCTGAAACCGGTCGGCCTCGGCGCGGAGCACCTCGTCGAGGTACTCCTTCGCGAAGGTCGCATAATAGTTCGTGTAGTCGTCGGTCGTGTACGCGTTCGAGTCACCGCCCGCTTTGGCGTACAGCGCGGTGTATCTCGCCGAGGGGTAGGCCTTCGTGCCGCGAAACATCATGTGCTCGAAGAAGTGCGCCGAGCCCGAATGGCCCGGTTCGACCTCGTTGCGCGCCCCCGTCTGCACCGGAATTTGGAGCGAGACCAGGTTCGGGTAGCCGGTCGGCACCACGATGACCTTCAGCCCGTTCGGCAGCGTCACTTCGGTGGCTTTGAATGGCAGCATGTTGGTTTGGGCCTGGGCCGTCAGCGAAAGGGCCATGAAGGCCGATGCGACCCAAAAAGAAAATGTGGTTCGAAAGGTCATCGGGCCTCGTTCAACGGTGAGCCGAACGAGGGCCGCGTCAGGGGCACCTGGGGAGCCACCAGCCCTCCGTCGTTCATGGGCGTACCATTGATGGGCCTGGCCCGAACGTCAACAACTTGCCTGGGCCCGAACCGCTTGGGAGTCTTGAGCGGTGAGCTTAGGCCATGAACCTTGGGTTTGCCCTGAGTGCAAGACCCCTGTTGCACCGAGCAGTGATCGCTGCTCGAGCTGTGGAGCGCCCGGGTTGGTGGTCGGTCACGCGTTGCCGATTTTCGTAGCCAACCCGCGACAGGCCGTGGGGCTGGCCTACCAAGGGCTGTTCGCCCGTTCGGTGCGGCTCAGAGCAATGGCGGCCGAAGTCGTGCAACAGCGGTCGCTCATCGCTCCTGGCCCTGAACGCGGGGTGGCCGCAGCGCTCATTCAGCAGGGGGAGGCGCTGGTGGGCGTGGCCGAACACGCCGGGCTCTCGTCAGAAACCCGAGCGTATCTCGAAGCGCTCACGGGCGAAGTAAAGCCCGACTACTTCGAACAGTACTTCGACCCGTTGGCGTATGGCGCACGCGACTGGGGCGGTACGCCCGAAGCCGAAGAAGAAATCGAACGCGTCATGGGCTGCGTCGAAGCCTTCAGCGCGCACGCCGTCGATCGCACCTCGGCCCTCGTGCTCGGCGCCGGCTTGGGCCGTTTCGCCCATGAAGCGCTCGGGCTGTTCGACCACGTCATGGCCGTCGACAGCTCGGTGCCCATGGGCCTGCTCTTCGACCGACTCGAAAAGACCGACCTCGAATACCCGGTCGTCGACTTGCGCAATTCTCGTACCCGAGAAGAGCAAGTGACGAGGGTCACCTTGTCGAAATCACGGGTGAAGCGCCGCCCCCGCGTCGCCCAGAACACCGTGTCGTTCGCCATCGCCGACGCGAGCAACTTGCCCGTCGAACGCGCGTCGCAGGCGGCGGTCATCTCCGCGTTCTTCACCGACGTCATACCGTTGCCGAAGCTCCTCCGCGAAGCGCGTCGGGTGCTCAAGCCTGGTGGCCTTTTCATTCACTACGGCCCGTTGGAGTACCATTTTGACAGCCACGCTCACCGATACGCGGCCACCGACGTTCGTGAACTGTTCTCAGCCGCGGGGTTCGGCATGCTCGACGAACGCTGGCTTGCTGGTTTTCACCGAGAACGAAAAGGGTCACTTGCCAAAAGTTGGTTCGACTGCTGGGCCTTCGCCGCGCGACTCGAACGGGCCCCCATCGGGCTCCGGCTGCCCGAGGGCGCAGCGCTGCCCTTCGTTTTGGCTCCCCACCGCGTGACCACCTCGACCTGGCGCACTGAAGACGACGCCCGTTTCGAGAAGGCAACGATTGCCTTGTCGAGCGGCGCGCAGTGCGACGTCGAAATGGGCGTCGCCCAGCTCATTGAACAAATTGACGGCGAATTGACGTTTGAGGCGTTGCTCTCGGAGCTTGAACGTGAAGCGACCATCAGCGACCAGGCACGCCTCGACCTCATGACCGCCATCAACCGACTCATTGACTTCGGCCTGATCGGGCTCGGCACCCCTCCAGACTGAATCTTCGAGAGCCCACGAAGTGTCGGCAAAGACCCAAGATGCGCGGAGCGCCGACCTGAATTCAGCTCCTTCTGCGTGGCGAGCAGCATGCAACGTGTTGAAACTCCCGCTGAGGAGGTTCACATGAAGACCAAGGTTCAGCTGAATTTGACGAAGCTCAAGGTGCTGGCCAGCCCCACCGCGCAAACGGTTCATGGTGGTGGAACCGCCGACTGTGGCGGTGGTCACAACCGCCCGGCGTGAGACTCACGGTCTCCACGTGTAGGTCAGCTTCACCACGAACTTTTGTTCGGCCGCCGCCTGCCCCACTTGGGGAAACGCGTTTCGGGAGTCGGTGAACACGACGTACACGAATGACAAGGGCAAGAACTCCCACGCGAGGCGCGCGTTGACGATGCCCACGTTGCCCGCCGTGTCGCGCTGGTAGCTGCCGATGAGCTGCAGTTTCGGGTTGAGCGCGAGCCTCGCCTCCCCCAACAGCAAGTGCGTCGTCGCCCCGGCCGGGGCCGCGTCTTGGCCGGTGAATCGGTTGTACTCGTAGCGAAAGAACAACGACACGTGCGGTATGGGCTGCACCCCCGCTTGGGTCGACAAGTGCACGCCGTCGGCCCGGTAATACCGCCCGCCGATGAGGTTGAACCCCGCCGACACGACGCGGCTCGGCTCTGAATACGCCGCCACGCCAAACTGGTCGAACTCGTAGTGGCCCTTCGGCACGGCGAGGCCCGGCACCGGCTCGAACACCTCACCGATGGCCTGCCAGCTGTGTTGCGCCGACACCCAGAACCGGTCGCCCCACTTCGAGCGCACCCACACGGGCTCGAGGTAGACGTTCGCCTCTTGAAACGAGCCGTCGCGGGTCGAGGTGATGAGGTACGCCTCTCCGTATTGATGCATCGACCGGAGCCACCACGGCAGCCACGCCGGCCTCAGGTCGAAGAACCACTCGGCGAAGTTCGACAGCACTTCAGGCCGCGAAACGAACCCGGCCCGCGCGTCGTAGTCGGGCGAGAGCCCCGTCGTCGCCAACCGAACGAAACCCCAATTGCCTTGAACGTTCGCCGACAGCAGGCCGGCGCCACCGAAGCGGGGCGCCGCGGTGCCGTCTTGCGTCACCGAGCCGGTCGCCATGGCGTCGAAAGACAGGGGCCCAAACCGGGCCAACGCGTCGACCACCGGCACCACGTTCGTCGAAGGCATGAGCGAACCGGTCGCGAAGTCTTGACGCACCACCAGCATGCCGCCCGCGTGTGACTCGTCGCCCAAGTTGTGCATGTAGCGGGCGACCCCGAAGAGCGAACCCTGGGCCGTCGCGGTGGGGGCGGTGTTGACCACCAAAGCCCCGAAGCTGTTTTCGGTAGACCGAGAAATGACCCGCCCCCCGACGTTGATGGGCACGGGGTCGGCGTTCGGTGACAGCCCAATCGACCTCGAGAAAAACGGCATCAAGAACCCTTGGTCGCCCGGGCTGAAGACGCCCGCGTTTTCTAAAAAGAACTGCCGCCGCTCGGGGAAAAAGACGTTGAACCGACTCAAGTTCACGACCAGCCGGTCGACGTCGGTCTCGGCGAAGTCGGTGTTGGCGGTGAGGTCGACCACGGTGTTCGCGTTCGGCTGCCAGGTGACTTCGCCGCCCAGCGTCGGCACGGCCGTCACCGCGCCGTCGCCCACCCGCCCCAAGCGCACGATGCCGTACGGTCGCAGCTGCACGTCGAGCAGGCGCGGCGCCGCCGGCTCGAGGCCGTCGAGCACGCCCGCGTACGACATGCGAAAGGGCGAATACGCCCGAGGGAACGGGCTCCACGCCGACAGCTCGTTGAGCCGGCGGCTCTGGCGCGCCAGCTGAAAACCCCATTCGGTGCGGCCCTTCACCGTGCGCAGGCTCTTCCACGGTATGGCGAATTCAACGGTCCACCCCGTTGGGTCGCGCTTCACCGCCGAGCGCCACACCGTGTCCCACTTGTCTTCGAACAGCTCGTCGTCGATGACCTGCATGTCGAGCTGCGCGCCCCACGGGTTGACGTAGAACGCGTATGCGTTGCGGCCGTCGCCGACCGTGTCGAGGCTCACCCCGAAGAAGTCGCTCGAGCCCAAGTCAAAATCGCGACGCAAATCGCGTTGTTGAATGCCGCGCACGCCCGCCGGGTCGTCGCAGCGCGCTCCCAGGTAGAGCG
This sequence comes from Myxococcaceae bacterium, assembly GCA_044225205.1. GTDB lineage: Bacteria > Myxococcota > Myxococcia > Myxococcales > Myxococcaceae > JAEUJT01. The sequence goes on from JBGAIY010000056.1 coordinate 16,938, forward strand.
CGCGGTCATCGAAGAGCACCCGCACCGTCGTTCGTACCTGCGGCGTCGTGCCCTGTTGGGGTTCGACCACCACGAAGTCACCGACGCTGGGCGCCCGTTGCCACGCCGGCTCGTCGAGCACGCCGTCGATGTTCGGCGCGTCGTTCACCCGCGTCGCCCGTGCGCGGCGCTTGTCGGTCGGCGGCGCGAACACGCCGTCGCGGGCGGCCGGCGGAGCAGGTTCGACTTCGACTTCGGGTTCGGCGGCCATCGCCACCAAGAGAATCAGCCCGTACACATCGTGCTCCCATGCGCGCCGCCGCCCACACCGAACCCCACGTCACCGACCGGTCTTCAACATGAACGACAAGACGTCGTACGCCTTCTCGAGCGCCGCCACCGAAGCGCTTTCGTGTCGCTGGTGCGCCTGCGCGGTTTCTCCCGGGCCGAAGTTCACCGCGTCGACCCCCCACGCCGAAAGGCGGGCCACGTCGGTCCACGCTTGTTTGGCTTCGGCGGGGCGCCCACTTTTGGCCACGAGCGAATGAAAATAGGGGTTGTCGGCGCAGACCCGACCCGACGGCGCGAGGTCGGTGAACTCGACGCGTGCCCGACCCGCCACGAACGCCCGAACGTCGTCTTGCGCCTGCTCGACCGTTTTGCCCGGTGCGAAGCGGTAATTCACATTCACTTCGAACGCCTCGGGCACCACGTTGCGGGCGCGGCCCCCTTTCGCCAACGTGGCGCTCATGACTTCGAAATAGGTGAACCCGGCGACGTCGACCGCGCGGCGTTCGAGCGCGTGCAAGTCGGCCAAGACCGAACCCGCGAGGTGAATGGCGTTGGCACCCTGCCAGGGCCTCGCCGAATGGGCCGCCCGCCCTTCGAACAGCAGCCGCGCGTGGAGCGAACCCACGCAGCCCACCTGCACCGCGCCGTCGGTCGGTTCCATCGCAATGGCGAAGGCGGCTTGCTTGAGCTCAGGGGCCGCGTCGAACAGCGGGCCCAAGCCGCTCTCGAGAAACGGGCCTTCTTCGCGCTCGTACAGCACGAGCACCACGTTCACCGGCAGGTCGGCCAGCTTCAACGTTTCGACGAGCGCCTGCATCACGGCCAACGCGCCCTTCATGTCAGACGCGCCCAACCCGAAGAGCCGGTCGCCGTCGAGGCGGGGCGGCCCACTTTCGGGGTGCTCGGGCACGGTGTCGAGGTGGCCGACCAGCGCCACCGTCGGCCGAGGGTCGGTGCGCCGGCCCAGTACGAGCGAATTCGACACCCGCAGCACGTCGCCCGGGGCGAAGTGCGCGCGCGCCCAAGTTTCGAAGTGGTCGGCCAGCGCCTGCTCGTGGCCGATGACCGACGGCACGCTCACCAGCTCGAGTGCTCGTTGGCCGAGCGCCGCGGCCCGGGTGCTCACACCGCCACCGCGAAGTCGCGCAACGCTTGGTTCAGCGACGTCTTTTGGTCGGTCGACGTGCTGCGCCGGCCAATGATGAGCGCGCACGGCACCTGGTACGTACCCGCGGGAAACTGCTTCGCCCGCGTGCCGGGTATGACGACGCTGCGCGGCGGCACGACACCCTTGTGCACCACTTCTTGCGGCCCCGTGACGTCGATGATCTGCGTCGACGACGTGAGCACGGTGTTCGCGCCCAGCACCGCTTCTTCGCCAACGACCACGCCTTCGACCACGACGCTTCGGCTGCCCAAGAACGCCCCGTCTTCAACGATGACCGGGCGCGCGCTCGCCGGTTCGAGCACCCCGCCGATGCCCACACCGCCCGACAGGTGCACATTGCGACCGATTTGCGCGCAGCTGCCGACGGTCGCCCAGGTGTCGACCATGGTGCCCGCGCCGACCCACGCGCCAATGTTCACGAACCCCGGCATGACGATGACGCTGCGCTCGAGAAACGCGCCGTACCGCACCGACCCGGGAGGCACCACCCGCACGCCCGCCTCGGCCAGCCCTTTCTTGAGCGGCAGCTTGTCGTGAAACTCAAAAGGCGGGGTCTCGGTCGTCTTCATTTCGGCGATGGCGAAGTAGAGCAAAATCGCCTCTTTCACCCAGCCGTTCACTTCCCACCCGTCGACGCTCTTTTGCGCGACCCGAATGACACCGCGGTCGAGCAGCGCAATCGTCTCTTTCACCGCCATGGCGTAGAACGGCTCTTTGACCTTCTCTTTGTCGGCGAACGCTTTGCTGACGCGCTCTTTGAGGTCATCGAGATTCATGGCGGCTCCGGGTTCGGGCGAGGTTCGGGTTGTACCGCCTCATGGTGTTCAGAACACCAAAAACGCTCAGTGATCTCGCGGCGTTTGGTGCGTTTTCGATGCGCCCCACACTTCACGCCGAGGCTCTGGAGCGTCACCCCAGCCCTCACGCATGCAACAACGAGCACCATCGGCCCGTCATAGACGTCGTCGCTCGAAAGAAGGGGTACCTGTCATGAAATGCCGGCTCGCACTGGGCTTTGCGTTCGCAGCGCTCGCACTGGGGTGTGGCACGCCTCCACTTGAGCAGCCCCAAACCCAAGGCTTCGCGTTGACCATTGCGAACGGCGCGCTGGCCATGAAGGTGGGTGAATCGGCGCAGGTACAGGCAGCTCCGGTCGACGGCACCGGCAAAACCTTCACCGGGCTGTTCACCGTGGCGTGGTCGAGCAGCGTGGCGGCCACCGCCAGTGTCTCGAGTGACGGTCTGGTGACGGCGCTTGCGAGCGGCACCACGGTCGTCACCGCGGTCGCGACTCGGGTCGACACGGGAGCGACCGCTTCGGCCTCAGTCACCGTCACCGTGACTCAAACCACCACGCCAGACACGACGGCGCCCTCCGTGCCGACGGCTCTGAGCGCCACCGTCAGCTCGTCGAGCGAAATCAACCTGGCGTGGGCCGCCTCGAGCGACAACGTGGGAGTGACCGGCTACCGAGTGTTTCGCAACGGCACCCAAGTGGCCACGACCGCCACGACCAGTTACAGCGACACGGGGCTGAGTGCCGCCACGACGTACCAGTACACCGTCGCGGCGCATGACGCGGCGGGCAACGTCAGCGCGCCAAGCGCCCAAGTGAGCGCTACGACCTCAAACACGACCCCGCCACCGGTCGGCCTGATCGCGGCCTATGGTTTTGATCAGGGCAGCGGCACGAGCCTGCGCGACGACAGCGGCTCCGGGGTGAACGGTACCTTCTCAGGCACCGCTCCGTGGTCGGCGTCTGGCAAGCACGCCGGCGGCCTGCAGTTCACCGGGTCGGGCACGTACGTCACCATGGGCGACGTGGCCGCACTCGACGGGCTCACCCGCTTCACCGTGTCGGCGTGGGTGAAGACCAGCGCCGCTGGCGAAAAACACATCGTCGACAAGTCGGGCTGCGACGGCGCGACCAATGGCGGCCCGTTTGAATTTGGCACCAGCTTCTTCACCGCCGGCCGCGCGACGTTCTTGGTGTACCGCACGACTGGTTCGTCGACGTTCGTGTACGCCGAGAGCGGTGCCGCGGTCACCGACGGCGCCTGGCACTTCATTGCCGGGGTGTACGACGGCACGAACGTGCTCGTGTACGTCGACGGCGTGCAAAGCGGCTCGACGAACGCTCCTGGCCTCACCATGCCGAGCAATGGCAACGCGTTTGAAATTGGCGGTCGGTGCAACGGCGCCGGGTACCCGTGGGTCGGCGGCGTCGACGACGTGCGGCTCTACAACCGGGCGCTCAGCGTGAGCGAAATCATCGCCGACATGAACACGGCCGTACCCGCCGGGAGCAGCGGTGGCGGTGGCGCTGGCGGTGGCGCTGGCGGTGGCGCGGGCGGTGGCGCGGGCGGTGGCGCGGGCGGTGGCGGCGGCGGTTCGGGCGGTGGCGGTGGTTCGGGCGGTGGCGGCGGTTCGGGCGGCGGCGGCGGTGCTGGCGGTGGCAGTGGTGCTGGCGGTGGCAGTGGTGCGGGCGGTGGCAGTGGTGCTGGCGGCGGGGCTGGAGGTGGCGGCGGTTCGGGTGACGCGGGCTACACGCTCGACTTCGCGAACGTGGCCATTGAGAACCCGCTCTCCGCCGGAGGCGTGTGGACGAACAACACCCAAGGCACGGGCGGTAACCAACCGGTCGGCAACCTCACGAGCATGGCCGTCGCGATCGCTTCAGACGGTCACACGCACATCGCGGTCGATACCCAGCAGGCGCCCCTGGCGGGTTACGACGACAGCTTCGCGTTCGTGCCAGGCTTCTCGGGTGACCAGTACATCGAAGCCGTCATCTACAAGGAGGCGGGCTACAACGTGCAAGGCGATATCGGCAACCACGAGCTCGAACTGCTCATCGGCTGCTCGTCGACCAGCGGTTCCCGCACGTGGAACGAGATCAACTGGAACTCGGGCGGAGGCACCCAAATGGCGTACCTCAGTGGCGGGCCCTCCGATTTCACAATTCTGAGCCCCGTCATCTATTTTTCTGCGAACCCCGTCGATGGCGACGTCTTGCGCGCAACGCGAGTCGGCAACGTGCTGAGCCTCTACCTCAACGGCCAACTCTGGACGCGCTATGACGGCACCGCGAACCCGTCGGTCATCGCTCAAGGCAATGGGCTCGGCATCGCGTCGTTCATGCGCACGGGCGCCACCGCGAACAAATATGGCTTTCGCCGAGTCACGATGGGCTCGCTTTAGCCAGTCAGTGCGGGTCAGGCGGTCGACCAACCGCGAGACCAGGCGTTTTGCCCGACGGAGCATTTCGGCCATGGTCGTCAACGAAGTTCGCTTGCGACTACCAGGCGTTTTCGCTGCGCATCCACGCGTCGAATGACTTCACGGCCATGCTTCTGTCGAAGAAGAGCAGCGCACGTCTCGTCACTTCAGCGAGCGCCGAACCCGAAGAGGCCGACTCGACCGCGGCGCGGTACCGGCCCGGCAGCTTCGAGATGCCCGGGTGCGCTTTGAACGCAGGCTCCTGGTCGATGGTGTGTTGCAACGCCGCCAGCAACCGCCGCGCCTTCTCTTTGGCGGCCTTCGCTTTTTCGGGCACCTTGTGAAATTTGGCGTAGTGCCACGACGTGTGAATTTCAGAGTCGAGTTTGACGAGCGCCTTGCCCACAGCCGCGTAATTGATGGGCACGGTCTTCTTGGTCGGCGGCCGCAACCCGAGCGCTTGGAGCGAAGGGGCGACCCGCTTCGCCTTTCTGCTCGAGACCGTTCGCCCGTTGAGCGAAACGCCCAGCACCGCGCCCGATGACCCGTCGGCGAGCAGCAGCTGTTTGCACAGGGGAAAGTGGCGACCACCGCGAAACCGCCACGTCTTCAGCGATGGCGCCACGCCCCACAGCGCGAAGGGCACGACGGTGGTGCTCGCCGCACGACGGTGGTGCTCGCCCAAGCGACCCGACCCTTCGGGAGGCGCTGAATCAGCCCCTCGAAGCCCAAGGGCCCGTGCGTGTCACCGAACACCCAACTGACGAATTCGGTCTTCTTGGCCTCGGTGAACGACGACCAGTCGAACACCAACACGGGCACGCCCTTCGGGCTCTCGGCCGGGCAGCCGATCAGCGCCGTCAGAGAACTCAGTTCTCGGTGCGTCATGGCCGAGGGCGACGGGTACGCCCCCAGCGAGCGACCGCGACGAGCCCCGCCGCCGCGAGCAAGGCCGACCAGGCCAGCGGGCCTTGCGGCGCCGAGTTCGCTCCGCAGCCGTACCTCGGTGGAGGCAGGGCGTCGCCCGCGTCGGCGGTACAGCCGGTCACGTTCGGGTTGCAGCCGGCGATGAGCTCGTCGATGTCGCTCTGGCCGTCGCCGTCGCTGTCGGTCATTTCGGTTTGCATGGCGGTGAACGCCGCCAGAAACGCTGCTTCGTCGTTGGCCTTGGCTCCGTGGGCTTTGACCGCGAGCGCGAAGGGCGTCGTCGCCGTCGACGCCGCGCCGACCCCGTTGAGGTGGCACAGCTCGCACCCCGGAGCCGTGGCCAATTTGAACTTCGTCTGCAGCACCGTCGGTATCGTGGGCGTGGCCGACGCGCCGGAGGCGGCGAGCACCATGGCCACCAGAGCGGCCCGGGTTGCAGTTCGTGAACGTGGCAATGGAGTCATGGGCGTGTTCACAAAAAGACGTGAATTTGGGCCATCAACGTCGCGCCCGTCGAGGCGGCCGAGCTGGCCGAAGTTTGCCGCCGAATGATGGCGTCGAGCCGCACTTCGAGGTGGGGCAGGGCGTACCACGCCACCGCGCCCCAGCCGCCGAGACTCGGCCCGCGGGCGCCGTCTCCTTGGTGCATGCCCTCGAGCGAACCGACCAGGTGGAGCCCTTGCATCAGTTCGAGGTCGGCCTGCACGAAGGCCGCGAACCCCAGCCGGTCGAGCGAGGTGGGCTGTTGCCACACCAACAGGTCGGCTTCGGCCATGAGCGCCAGCGGGTCGACGGGCGAAAACCGGGCCATCAGCCCGTGCGCATGCCGAATGACGGGCCGCTGGTTGACCAAGTCGGCGTTCGCATACGTGATGAGACTCGAGAGGCCCGCGTAGAGGTTGCTGCGCAGCGCGTACTCGGCGTACCCGGCATACCCGCGTTCTCGGTACGCGTCGGGGCCGAGCGAGTAGTTGCCGAGCAGCCCCATCAGCTCTCCCCGCAGCCCGTCGGCGCTGTACGAGGCCGCCACGCCGAGCTGCTGCCCCAAGTTCACGTCGGTCGCGGTCAAGGCTCGCACCCACGAGGTGTGCTCGTTGTTGCGCAGACCAAAGGGCACGTTCATTCGCCCCGCGCGAACCATGATCGCTTCGTCGTTGAAGGTGGCCCCGGCCCAATACTCGCGCGCAAGCCATTGGTACCCACACGGCGTCTGCGTGCACAACGGGGCAATGGCGCCGAGGCCGGTGTTGCGCCAGCCCAACCCCGTCGTGACGTGGGCCACGTACCGGTCGTACTTGAACGTCGCGTACACGTCGGTCGCCATGACGAGCGGCCGAACCGTGCCGCCAATCGGTATCAGCGCTCCGCCGCGCAGGTTGCCCGACACGTTGATGACGTCGGGCAGCTCGGCGAACCACAGAAAATTCGCCGTCTTCGACACTTCTTGCTCTTCACCCGGCTTGGGCTTCTCGAGCTTCCACCGCAGCAAGGTGTCTGACTGGGCGCGACCGTACTGTGACAGCTGGCCCGCCCCCGAAGGGTCGACGTGGCAGGCCGCGCAGCTTTGGTACCCGTGCTTCACCATCCACGGGAAAGCGAAACTGGGGCCCGCCCACATCACCACCAACAGCACCGCGTGCTTCGACCACGAAGAATGCATGAATGCCCGCCGCGCTTACTTTTGGAGCGAGAACTTCGCTCGAATGGCCACGTCGGGCTTGACCGTCACTCCCATGTAGCTGCGCACCTTCACCCCAAAGTCTTTGAGGTTGATGCTGCCCGTCGCGTCGATGTCGCACACGCCGGCTTTGCAACTGGCCTTGTACTTGAACGCGCCCTCTTTGGTCTGGCCGTGCAGTGAAAAGGTGCCCTTGCCTTCACCCTCGGGGGTCTTGCCGTCTTCGAGCACCGCCAATTGGTCGACCGGCACCGACAGCGACAGCTCGGGGTACTTTTCGGCCTCCAGGTCTTCGAGCATGTGCTTGTTGCGCAAGCCCACCCCGGTATCGATTTCTTTGAGCGGCACGGTGACGACGACGTTCTTGCCGTCGTCTTTGACGCTGATTTTCGAGGTCTCGCCGTCGAACTTGAGGCCGACCGTACCGGTAGCCGTAAAACCTACCTTCGGCTCACCCTTCGTTGACCACCCGGCGAACGCGCTCAGCCCAGCAACCAGGCACAGCAACGAGACGATGCGAATCAGAGGGGTTGAAAACGACATAGAAGAACGTCCTTTCACGGCGATGGTGTCACGCGGTGCGTCGGGCATGCAAAGAAAAGAGACGTCAGGGTGTTGCCAAAGTTCACAGGGCGCGTTTCGCGGCAAGAAACACGGGAAAATACCCGAAGTTAAGGCGGCCCCAGTGAGGTGCCGAGAGGCGAAAAAGTGTTGGGGTCGTGGGTCAGAGAACGTGCAAGAGTAGGGCGCACGCCCATGACGCAGACGCTAAGCTTCGAGAGCTTCGCACAGCACGCCATCGCCTTTCTTCGCGCGCAGGGTGAAACGCGCCAGCTCACGTTTGACGCGAAGAGCGGCTTTCTCATCGTCGGCGAATCTCCTGGGGTCGTGAGTTTCGCGTACCTCCGTTACGCCTATGGCGAGTACTGCGCGGTACCCCCGGCCGAACACGAAAAAGTGCTCAACCGGAGACTGTGGACGGTGATCAGCCG
>JBGAIY010000647.1:0-3135 GCA_044225205.1 Myxococcaceae bacterium
GTTCGAGCGCCGTCGCTTGTTGCGGAGACAGCGCGCCCTGCTTCTCGAGGTTCTTGAAGGTCTCGAGCGCCGCTTCGGAGTCTTTGAGGAGCTGCGCCTTGCCCGCGGCATCGAGCGACGCGCGCGCGGCGTATTTGGGGCCGATGCTGCCGGTCAGTTTCTGCAGCAACCCAGCCCACTCAGCCGCCTCACCGGCGGCGCGGCCCGTTCTCCCAAGGTCTGCGGCAACTGAACCAATTCCCACGCGATGACTCCGCGCTCAGGCATACCTCAAGCCCGCAACCCATGGAAGTCGCTGGAGAAAGTCGGCAGAATTGGTGTGGTTGACTGTCGTTATTGGTCGGCCGACGTGCCGGCGGGCAAGCGAATTTCGAGGGTTGTGCCTTTGCCGGGCTTCGACTTGAAGGTGATGGTGCCCTCGTGCTCTTTGACGATCGAGCGCACTTGGGCCAGCCCCAGCCCCGTACCGTTCTTCTTGCCAGCGGTGACGAATGACTCGAAGAGCCGGTCGGCGATTTCGGGCGGTATGCCGTGGCCGGTGTCGCTGAAGCGAAACACCACGTGCTCTCCGTCGCGGTTGACGCTCATGGTGAACTTGCCGCCGTCGGGCAGCATGGCGTCAATGGCGTTGCGGGCGAGGTTGAAAATGGCGCGGGTCACCTTGTTTTCGTCGAAACGCGCGGTGCCGGTGTAGGCCGCGTCGAGCCGCAGTTCGATGGGGGCCCCCGCGACGGCGAATTCTTTGAGCAACTGCTCTTCGAGCTCGCGCAGGTAGACGTGCAAGAACACTTTGCGCTTGAAGAGGCTCTTCTCACCCCGCACGAACGCCAACGTCTCCCCCTGCATGGCGTTGATGTGGTCGAGCTGAGCCAAAATCGACTTCGACATTTGGGCGCGCACTTTGGGGTCGTCTTCTTGGCTCAGCAGCTCGGCGTACCCGCTGATCACGGTGAGCGGCGTGCGCAGGTCGTGCAAGACGCCGGCGATCATTTGGCCAATGACGGCCAGCCGAACTTTGCGCGCTTGCTCTTCGCGCGACTGGCGATGAACCAAGGCCCGGCCAATTTGCCCGGCCAACACCACCGCAATGCGTTCGTCGGCTTCGGTGAACCCGCCCTTCTTGTTGAGCAGTTCGAGCGCGCCCAGCGTTCGGCCCTCGCCCGGCACCGGCACGCACAGCACCGCCGCCACCGGTATGCCCAGCTTTTTCGCGATGCTGCGATCGTGGTACGGGCTGGCGTCGGCCTGCTCGACCCGCACGATCGACCCGCTCTGCGTCACGTGCCCGGCAATGCCTTGGCCGGTCTTCAGCCGAATGGCCTTGAGCGCGTCGCTCTTCTCTCCGCGCGCGCTGCGAAAGAACAGGCTGTCGCGCTCTTCTTCGACGATGAGAATCGACCCGGCTCGGGCCTGTACCAGCTCGGTCGCCGTTTTCAAAATGCCGTCGAGCAGCTGGTTCTGGTCTTCGCTCCCAGAAATCGCCTTCTCGGTTTCGTACAGCGCGTCGAGGTCGCCCACCTTGCTCGCGAGCTCTCGGCTCTGCTGCTGCAGGCGGTGAACGAGCCGAACGTTGTCGAGCACCGCGGCGACCTGAGAAGCGACCCCCTCGACCAAGGCGCGGTCGTCGCTCGTGAACGCTTCGATGCGCCGGTGCAGCACCTGCAGTACCCCGAGCAGCCGACCGCTGACGTGCTTGAGCGGCGCGGCGATGACCGAGCGGGTGCGAAACCCCGACCGGCGGTCGACGTCGGGGTTGAAGCGCACGTCGGCGTACGCGTCGCCCAGGTGCAACGTCTTGCCGGTCGAAAAGACGTGCCCCGCGATGCCCTGGGTCGCCCCCATGCGAATTTCGCGCAGGTCGGAGCCCTTGAGCACCCGCGACCACAGCTCGTCGCGCTGTTCGTCGTACACGAACAGGGTCGACGCTTCAGAGCCCAGCAGCGAGGTCAGCCGGTCCATCACCGTGCGGAGCAATTCGTCGACGTCGCGCACTTGAAATTTGCGTGCCGATTTCGATGATGGCTCCGAAACGCTCAGACTGCCGCGCCACCGCCTCCTCGAGTTCGCCGAACTTTTTCGCGAGCCCGCTGACCAGACTCCCAGGGTTTGAACCGCTCGTTCGAGTGCGCTCAGCCATAAGCCCTCATGTTGCCCTTCCCCTGCGTTTTTTTTTGCGCCTCGCTCGTGCTGCCCGTCTGCTGCTGCCCGCCGTCAGTGCGCTTCGGCCCAAGAATGCCCAACCCCAATGTCGACCACCAACGGTACCGAAAACGTCGCCACCGAGGTCATGATTCGACGGGCCATGGCCGACAACGCCTCGGCTTCTTCGGCCGGGCATTCGAACAGCAATTCGTCGTGCACTTGCAACAACATGCGTTGCGACTTTGGCAATTCGGCGTCGAGCTGCAACATCGCCCGCTTGACGAGGTCGGCGGCCGTACCCTGAATCGGCATGTTGATGGCGGCTCGTTCGGCGGCCGAAGAAATGGCGCGGTTGCGGCTGTTCAGGTCGGGCATGGCGCGGCGGCGCCCGAACAAGCTCTCGACGTACCCCGCCCGCTTCGCCTTCTCGACGGTCTGTTCGACGTAGCCCGCGATGCCGGGAAAACGCTCGAAGTACCGGTCGATGATGCCCTTCGCTTCTTCGATTTCAATGTTGAGCCGGGTGTGCAACCCGTGCGCCGACAACCCGTACGCAATGCCGTAGTTCACCATTTTCGCGGCGCGCCGCTGGGCGTCGGTGACCTCGGCCAGGGGTACCCCAAAGACTTCGGCCGCGGTGCGCACGTGCACGTCGGCGCCCTCGGCGAACGCTCGCACCAGGCCCGCGTCTTGGCTGATGTGGGCCAAAATGCGCAGCTCGATCTGCGAGTAGTCGGCCGAGACCAACACCCGCCCCGGCGCCGCGACGAACGCGGTGCGTATTTGCCGGCCCAACTCGGTTCGAATGGGTATGTTTTGCAAATTCGGGTTGGTCGACGACAACCGGCCGGTCGCCGCCGCCGCTTGGTGAAAGGTCGTGCGAATGCGGCCGTCGCTCCCGATGAGTTCGGGCAAGGTGTCGAGGTAGGTGCTCTTGAGTTTCGCGACGCTCCGGTATTCGATGATCGCGGCCGGCAACGGGTGCAGCTCGGC
>JBGAIY010000648.1:0-3134 GCA_044225205.1 Myxococcaceae bacterium
CGGCTCGACGCCGCCGTCGGAGTCGGTGCCCGCGTCGTTGGTCGAGGTGCCGGCGTCGGTCACTTCAACCCCGCTGTCGTGGCCTCCCGTGCCGCCCCCGCCGTCTGGCGACAATGGAGGTGATGGGCACGCCGTCAGAGCCAACAGGCTCGCCACCAACACTCGCGAAGACCAGTTCATGCACACGTCGAACACCAGCAGCCCCTTGAAGTTTCGGGCCGAGCCCACGCCGAATTTGCAGCAAAATCAAGGCATTGTGACGTTCAACGTTTCTTCACGGAGGTTTGGTGGCCGCACTGGGCCGGCCTGGTGACATTGCGGCCATGAAATTCGGCGCACGAACGACGGCAGAAGAGGCCCTCCGGGGCATTTCGCTCAACGGCAAAACGACCATTGTCACCGGAGCCTCCGCGGGCATCGGGGTCGAGACGGCGCGGGTGCTCGCGCTCGCGGGAGCCGAGGTGATCATGGGCGTTCGCAACCTCAAAGGCGGAGAGGCCGTCGCCGAGACGCTCCGCCGCCAGCTGCCCGCCTCGGCCGGCCGCCTCGAAGTCTGGCCACTCGACCTCTCAGACCTCGAATCGGTGAACGCCTTCGCGCAACGCTTCTTGGCCACCGGCCGCGCGCTGCATGTGTTGGTGAACAACGCCGGGGTCATGGCCACGCCGCCCGGGGCCACGGCCCAGGGCTACGAGCTGCAAGTCGGCACGAATCACCTCGGGCACTTCGCGCTCACCACCGCGTTGTTGCCGGCGCTGCAAAAGTCGGCCCCCAGCCGAATCGTCAACGTGAGCAGCAAGTTGCACACCCGCGGCGACGGCGAGCGGCTCATGCGCAGCCTTGAAAAGCGCCCGGCCCCGTATTCGCGCTTCGACGCTTACGGCGACTCGAAGTTGGCGAATGTGTTGTTCACGCGTGAATTGGCCAAGCGGTTACCCCAGGGGGTCGACGCGTTCGCCGTGCACCCGGGCGTGGTGCGCACTTCGCTCGCGCGCAACATGGGGTTCGCGGGCCGCGTCTATTCGGCGCTCATGAACACGGTGCTGCGGCCCTTCACCAAGTCGGTCGAGCAGGGCGCCGCCACGACGATCTTCGCCGCGACCGCCCCTGAACTGGGGGCGTCGTCAGGGGCGTACCTCGAAGACTGTCGCGTGTCGGAGCCGATCGCCGCGGCCCTCGACACGTCACTCGCCCAGCGCGTGTGGAACGTCAGCCAAGCCGCCGTCGCGTGATCACTGCGGGCACTGCGTCATCGAATTGATCCACCCGTCGATGAGCGCGGTGCCTTCGGTGTGCACGATGCTCGTGCCCAACGGCGGCATGCGGCTCACGTTCGTCGCTTTCATGCGCAGCGAGATGAGCGAATGGGCCGGGTCGCTCGGTACGAAGATCTTCGCGCCCGTCACGCCCAAGTCTCCGTTCGACGGAGACACGTTGCACGCGTTGATCATCGACGTCGGCAGCGAATAGCGAAAGTCTTGCGGGCCTTGCCCCGCGCTCAGGCGGTGACAAATCGAACAATTGGAGTGCAGGTACGAACGCGCCCTCGGTTCGATGGCGTCGGCCCCGAACGGGTCGACCAGGGGCGTCACCGTCGGCACGGGCCCGGTGAAGTAGCCGAGGCCGGTGAGCGTCGCCAGCTGGTTTCGGGTGCGGCCCGTCGGGTAGGCGAAGTCGAAGTTGAGCTGCGCCGCTTCGAGGCCCAGCGTGCGCCCGGCGACCGATGTGTGGCACGACAGGCACTGGGCGCGGCTGGGGTACGTCCACGTCTGGGAGCCGACCGTTTTCGTCTTACCGGCCGGCAACAACGTCGCGTCGGTTTGGGCGTCGTTCCATTCGTATGAATAGCCAGCCCATGAGCCGTCGGCGTGACGCATGAGCAACCGCGTTTCGACCAGCTTGCCGTTGAGTGAGAACGACTTCGCGGTCACGCTGCCAATGGGCAAGTCAAAGTCGCCGTCAGCGAGCGGGGTGATTTTCGCGCCGTCGGGTATCGCGAAGAAGCGCGACTTTTGCGCGTTGTCTGACCACAGCGGCGCCCGCACGGAGTAGGGGATGAGCGCGGTCACCGGCACCTTCGGGTCGGTCGGTTCAAAGCACCCGGTCTGACTCAGCAATTTGGGAAAGTTGTCGGGCGGCTGCGCGCCTTTGGGCACGAGCTGAAACATCGCGCCCTGGTTCAGCAAGTCGAGGGCGATGAGCTCTCCGTTGAGCAACTGGCCGATCGCCGCGATGTTGCCGGGCGTGTCGGTGAGCGTCTCCATGACCGGTGCCCCCGTGCCCGGGTCGCTGCCCACGGCCCACACGGTGCCCGACCCGTAGTCGCTGAAGACGTACTTGCCGACCAGCGTTGGTATCGCCGTACCGCGGTACACGTAGCCGCCGGTAATGGCGAAGCCCTTCGAGTGGTCGTATTCAACCACCGGGTCAATGAGCCCGGTCGAATCGCACGTCGACGCGTTGTAGCAGTGCGCGCCTTCACGAACGCTCCAGCCGTAGTCGCCGCCCAGCGAAACCCGGTCGACTTCTTCCCACGTCGTTTCACCGACATCGCCGACCCACAGCTCGCCCGACACGCGGTCGAAGCTGAACCGCCACGGGTTTCGAAAGCCCTTCGCGTAGATCTCCGCGCACTTCACCGTGGTGGGCATCACGTCCCAAGCGCTCGAGGTCAGGTTGCACGCCACGCCATCACCCGCGTACGGGTTCGTCGGCGGTATCTGGTACTTCTGCGCCGCCGGCACATTCACGTCGATGCGTATGATTTTGCTGAGCAACGTGCTGAGCCTCCGGCCGGTGTGAAAGAAGTCGCCCCCGCCGCCGCCGTCGCCGAAGCCGGCGTACAAGTAGCCGTCGGGCCCGAACGCGACCGTGCCTCCGTTGTGGTTACCGGCCGGCTTGTCGAGCTTCAGAATGACCTCTTCGGTCGACGGGTTGATGGTCTGACCCGAGTCGGTGCTCTTGAAACGGGAAATCACCGCGCGCAACGTCGACGCCGTCGTTCGGGTCTCGGTGTAGAAAATGAAGACCTCGCGGTTCGTCGCCCAATTGGGGTGAAACGCGAACCCCAACAGACCACCTTCGTCGTACACATTGACCTTGCTCGTGAGGTCGAGCACCGGAGTCACGTCTGC
>JBGAIY010000057.1:0-25084 GCA_044225205.1 Myxococcaceae bacterium
GTTCGCCTTCTTGATGGCTTGGTTCGCGTCGGGCACGGTGATGCAGAAGGCGACGGGCTCGTTGTTGACTTCAGCGAAGAGCACCAGTTCGGGCTTGAGCACCAACTTGAGTTCTTTGCCGAGGTTGTCGAACTCTTTGTCGGTCATGGGCACGAAGCCCCAGTTCTTTTCCCACGCGGCGTTGTAGATGTCTTTGATGCGCTTGACCTCGTTGTCCCAGTCTTTGAGGCTGGCGGGGCGCATGACAATGCCTTCGCGCTTTTTGATCTTCTCGGCGATGCGGGCGACCTTCTCAGGCGCCGGCTTGTCGGTCTTGAGGTCCCACGCCCAGAGGTCTTTGCGCTTGCTGTAGCCGCACGCCTCGGCCAGCGCCAAGTAGTACTTCGGGTTGTAGGGCATCATCAGGGCCGGGTCTTGGTCGAACCCGTCTGACAAGAACGCCCACTCGCCGTTCGACGAGAAGCTCGCCGGGCCCATGACGTCGTTCAACCCGCGCGCGGCGACCCACGCTTCGACCTGGGCGAAGAGCGCCTTGGCCACCGCGACGTCGTCGATGCACTCGAAGAAGCCGAACCAGCCGGTCTTCTTGCCGTGAAACTCGTTGTAGCGGGGGTCTTCGACGGCGGCGATGCGCCCGACGATTTTGCCGTTGCGGCGCGCCAGGTACAGCTCGGTCGTGCCGAACTCGAACCAGGGGTTCTTCTTCGGGTCGAGCACGTTCTCACGGTCCATCACCAGGGGGGGCACGAAATTGGGCAGGCTGCCGTACAACTCGTACTGAAAGAGAATGAAGGCCTTGCGGTCGGCCGCGGTCTTCACCACGGAGACCTGCACGTCGTTCGCACCGCTCACCACTGCGCTCGTGGGCGCGCCCGTAGGCTGATTGGTCGTTTGCATGTGGTGCGGCCTTGTAAGAGAGCGCTGGTTCGCCCGTCAAATCGAGCAAGAGTTTGCTCAATTTTGGCCTCAGTCATTTCAAGAACTTCAATTTGCTGAATTCGTCAGACGGGCGCCGAATGGGGGCGTTTCGGGGCCAGAAATGGCGAATCATGAGCCAATTATTGCTCACTGAGCTGCGAATCTCAGGTGTCGAATCGGTGGGTCATGGCAGCTCGTATTTGCTGAAACTATTGAAATACTTGCGTCATTTCGTGAAAGACGGGTGCGTAGGCGAGCGCGTCACACCTGCGCAACGACCTCTGCGCAGGGGGGTGGCGGCTTGACCCTCACCACGTGCCCATTTATTTCGGCGCCGCACTTACACGCAGCGGAGGGTACCCAGCATGCCTCGAATTTACGACTACCCCACCTTGGTCGCGGCCATTGACGGCTCGAAGGGCATGGTCGAACGCGGGTACACCTTTCTTGATCGCGATCAGAAAGAGCAGTTCTTCTCGTTCGACGGTCTGCGTGAAGAGGCGCGTCGCCGGGCGGCGCACTTTCGCAAGCTGGGCATGAAGAAGGGCGACCGGTTGGCCATGGTCATGCCCGACGGCGAAGACTTCGTGCCGACCTTCTTGGCGGCGGTGTGGGCCGGCATCGTGCCGGTGCCGCTCTACCCGCCGCTGTCGATGGGCAAGCTCGACGCCTACATCGACACCCTGATTTCGATTTTGAACAAGGCGCAGCCGACGCACATGGCGACCACCGCCAAGGTGCAGCAAGTGCTGTGGAGCGGCCTGGCGAAGGTGAAGTCGTTGCAAGGCGTGGTCACCGCCGAAGAGCTGCGCGAGGCGGCTCCCGAAGGCGTGTCGCAAGAGCCGGCCGAGGTCAACGAGCACGACCTGGCGTTCTTGCAGTTCACCTCGGGTTCGACGTCGCTGCCCAAGGGCGTGGCGGTCACCCACGGCAACTTGCGGTCGAACGCCTGGGCGATCATGCGCGACGGTCTGCAGACCGACGACTCGTTCGACCACGGCGTGTCGTGGCTGCCGCTCTACCACGACATGGGGCTCATCGGCTTCGTCATCTCCCCGATGTTCCACAAGATTCCGGTGACCTTCATTCCCACGATGTCGTTCGTGCGCAAGCCGACGTTGTGGCTGGAGACGATTTCAAAGGTGCGCGGCACGTTGTCGTTCGCCCCGAACTTTGCGTACGCGTTGGCGACGAAGCGCACAAAGGCCGAGCAGCTCGCCCAGTGGGACCTCTCGAGCATGCGGGTGTTCGGCTGCGGTGCCGAACCGATCAACCCGGCGACGATGCGGGCCTTCGTCGACACCTTCACCAAAGCGAAGATGAAGCCCGAAGCGGTGATGGCGTGTTACGGCATGGCCGAAGCGACGCTGGCGATCAGCTTCGTGGGGCTCGACGAGCAGTTGTCGACCGACGTCGTCGACCAAGACGTGTACCAGACCGAGAAGCGCGCCGAGCCGGTGCACCACACCAAGCTGCAAGAAGGCAAAGCCCAAGAATTCGTGAGCTGCGGCCGCACGTTTCCGCTGCATGAGGTGGCGGCGTTCGACGACCACGGCAAGCGGTTGGCCGACCGGCGCATCGGTGAACTGTGGGTGCGCGGCCCGTCGGTGGCCACGGGGTACTACGAAGACCCGCAGCAGACGCAGAAGACCTTCGGCAACGGTTGGCTCAAGACGGGCGACTTGGGGTACCTGGTCAACGGCAACGTCTACATCGTGGGTCGCAAGAAAGACCTCATCATCATCAACGGGCGCAACTACGACCCGCAGCGCATTGAATGGTTGTGCGACGAGCTGCCCGAGGTTCGCAAGGGCAGCAGCGTGGCGTTCTCTCGCCCCGGTGCCTCGAGCGAAGAGCTGATCGTGGTGCTCGAGTCGCGCACCGAGAACCGGGCGGCGCTGCAAGAGCTGGTCAGCCAAAAAGTGAATGAGCAGATGCAGTTGCAACCGGCCGAAGTCGTCATCTGCCCGCTCGGCAGTCTGCCGAAGACCTCGAGCGGCAAGCTCCAGCGCTCGAAGACCCGCCAGCAGTACCTCGACGGCACGGTGGGCCAAGAAGGCAACCGCTCGCTCGGCAGCAACGCCGAGAAGCTGGTGCTGGCGCGGCACGTGGCGCTGTCGCTGCTCGGTCGAACCCAGCACCGCGCGAAAAAGGTCGTCGCCCACACCAAAGAAATTCGCTCGGTCACCGACGCGCTCGGCAAGTTGAGGCTGGCCAGCACCTACCTCACCAAGCGCGTCACCACGATTCTCGGCTGAACCCGTTCATTTCACTCGCAGCACGCTTTTTCGAAAAAAGGAAACACCGCACATGGCTCAGGTTCGCATCACCGAATTGTTCGCTCAGGCCGCTCAAGAAGTGAACGGCAAGAAGCTGTCGGGGCTCACCAAAGAAACGGTCATTTCGAAGCTCGGGCTCGACTCGGTCGCCGTCATGGAGCTGGTCAGCTTCTTCGAAGAGAAGCTCAACATTCGCATGCCCGACGAAGAGCTCGCGAAGGTGCAGACCCTGGGTGACTTGGGCGCGCTCGTGCAGCGGCTGTCGCCTCCGGGCACCGAAGTGAGCTTCTAGACCGGCTGTCGGCGAGCGCGTTTCACCAGTTTTTCTCGAAGGAGTACCTCGTGCCTGACGGGTCTCATGGCAACCGGCGCAACGACATTGCCGTCATCGGCATGTCGTGTCGTTTTCCCCATGCGGTTGACTTGCCCGCGCTGTGGAAGCTGGTGACCACCGGCGAAGTGACCTTCGAAGACATCACCCATTCGCGCTGGCACCACAGTTCGTTCTACGAGCCCAACGACGTTCGCGCGCCCGACAAGACGTACGTGAAGAAGGGCGCCTTCATCGAAGGCGTCGACGAGTTCGCGGCCTTGCACTACGGCCTCGCCCCCCGCCGCGTTCAAGTGATGGACCCCCAGCAGCGCCTCGCCGTCGAGATGACCCGGCAGGCGCTGGTCGACGCCGGCTACGAAACGAAGCCGTTCGACCGAGCGAACACCGGCGTGTTCATGGGCGCGTCGGCGAGTGAATACAAAGACATGATGTCGTCGCGCCACCGCGCGCAGCAAATGATCGACGGCTCGTACGGAGACCGGTTGTCGGCCGACGACGCGGCCTTGGTGAGAGCGGCGACGGCCGACGTCGTGCCCCTGCGGGCGTTCAGCATCGCCGGTTCGCTGTTGAACATGATCGCCTGCTCGGTGTCACAGACGTTCGACCTGAACGGGCCGTCGATTCAGCTCGACGCCGCGTGCAGCTCGGCGCTCGTCGCCATTCACGCGGCGGCGGTGAACTTGCGCGCCCACGAATGCAACGTCGCCATCGCCGGTGGCGTGTATTTGAACCTGAACCCCGACAACCTCATCGGCTTCGCCCGCATCGGCGCCATTTCACCGAGCGGCGTGTGTCGCCCGTTCGACGAGCGGGCCGACGGCTTCGTCATGGGCGAAGGCATTGGGCTCGTGGTGCTCAAGCGCTACGAAGACGCGGTACGCGACGGCGACCGCATTTACGCGGTCATGCGCGGCTCGGGCTGCAACAACGACGGGCGGGGCGACGGCCCCATGACCCCGCGCCCCCAAGGCCAGATGGACGCCATGCGCCGCGCCTACGCCGGCCTCGAAGTGCCCATCGAATCAATCGGCTACGTCGAAACGCACGGCACCGCCACGTCGGTCGGTGACGTCACCGAAGTCGGCGCGCTCAAAGACCTGTTCAACGAGCGCGCGGGCCGCACGTTGACCGAGCCATTCGCTTACCTGGGCAGCATCAAAGCGAACATCGGCCACACCATGTCGGCCGCGGGAGTCGCGGGCTTCATCAAGACCTGCCTCATGCTGCACCATGGCGTGATACCGCCGCAGCCGGGGTGCGAAGTCGAAAACCCGAAGCTCGACTTGGGGCACTCGCCTTTCAAGATTTCACGTGAAGCGCGCCCGTGGGTGCGCCCGGCCAAGTACCCCCGTCGCGCGGCGGTCTCGAGCTTTGGCTTCGGTGGCACCAACGCCCACGTCATCGTCGAAGAGACGCCAGCGCCCCAAGCCAAACCGGCCGAAGTCGAACGCGACGAGCTGTTCTTGATTTCAGCGGCGACCGAAGAGCTGTTGACCCGCTACGCCCAGTCGCTGGCCGATCAGGTCGAATCACAAGCGCTCGACCCGCGCGACGTGGCGTACACGCTGTCGACCCGCGCGGTGTACCCGACGCGGGCCGCTTTCGTGGCCAAGGGTCGCGACGCCCTGGTGAAGGCGCTCCGTTCGGTGAAGGGCGTCACGCTGACCGAAGAGGCGCCCGAGCCGAGGGTCGCGTTCTTGTACCCGGGGCAAGGCGCCCAACGGGTCAACCTGCTCAAAGACCTCGTCGAACGGTACCCGTCGCTGCGGGCGCGGCTCAACGAGTACGGCCGCGCCTCGGGCGTCGACATGCTGGGCGCGCTCTACCCGCCCGCCGGAGCCGACCTCGCGGCGGCCCAAGCGCAGCTGACCCGCACCGAGGTGTGCCAGCCGGTGATGGCGGCCCTGGGGTTGGCGCTCAGCGAACTGCTCAAAGAACTCAACGTGGTGCCCGCGGTGGTGCTCGGCCATTCGCTGGGTGAATTCGCGGCGGCGGCGGCGGGCGGCATGGTGAGCCCCACCGAAGCGGTGAACTTGGTCGCGAAGCGCGGTTCGCTCATGGCGAGCCTCCCGCTGGCCGACCCGGGGGCCATGCTGGCCGTCATGGGCGAGCGAACGGCCGTCGAGCAGGCGCTCAGCTCGGGCCCCGACGGCGTGTGGGTCGCCAACCACAACCACCCGACCCAAGTCGTGTTGAGCGGAGCGACGGCCTCGGTCGCCGCGGCCGAACAACAATTGAGCGCCGCCGGGTTCAAGACCACGCGGCTCGACGTGTCGCACGCGTTTCATTCGCCGCTCATGGCCGGCATCAACGACGGCATGAAGGGCGTCGTCGCCGCCACCGCCGTGCACGAGCCGAAAGACACGGTCGTCGTCTCGTGCATCGACGGCCGGCCGTATTCGTCGGCTGCGCAGGCCAAAGAAGTGTGGGTTCGCCACGCGACCGCGCCGGTGCAGTTCGTCGACGCGATTCGGGCCTGCGTCGACGCGGGCGCGACCGACTTCGTGCAAGTCGGTGCCGGCGGGGCGCTGTTGTCGTTCGCCCGCGCGGTCGCGAAAGACGCCGCGTTCTGGCCGTTGTCGACGAATGACGGCGGCGACGGCGGCGCCCAATGGCTCTCGACGTTGGGCCAGCTCTGGCTCAAGGGCGTGCCGCTCCACGCCCGCCCGTTGTTCGACTCGTCGGCGCGGCTGGTGACGCTCTCGGCGACTCCGCTCGAAACCCAGAAGTACTGGGCCGTCGAACGCACCGTTCGCCCACCGCTCGCGCGCCCGACTTCGGTCGCCGTCGTGTCAAAGCTTTCGCCCACCAAAGGGGTCGCCATGGACAGTCTCATTGCGTTGTTTCAGCAGCAGAACGCGCTGCTCCAGAGCCAGGCTGAAATTCTCAAAGCGCAGTCGGCCGCCATCGCGGCGTTGGCGAATGGGCAAAGCGTGCCGACCGAGGCGCTCGGCAGCGCTGCGGTGGTTTCGGCCGCGGCGGCGCCGGTGGCCGAGGCCGTGGCGCCCAAGCCCCCCAATTTTTCGAACCTCGTCGCGCCCAAAGCGACCGCGGTGGCCGCCGCTCCGGTCGCGCCCGTCGCCGAAAAACCCGTCGAAGACGTGCGGCCGTTGGTGCAACAGAAGGTGCTGGCGTCGGTGGCGCGCATCAGCGCTTTCCCCGTGGCGACGTTGAAGCTCGAGCAGACCTTGGTCGGCGAATTGGGCTTCGACTCGTTGATGCTGGTCGAGCTCGACCAAGACGTGGGCAAGGCGTTTCCGTCATTGGGGGGCTTGCCGCGCGAGCTGTTCTCGAAAACGACGAGCCCGTCGACCGTCATCGACCACATCGTCAAGACGCTCTCGACGCCGAAAGCCACGCAGGAGCCCGAAGGGGCGCCCGCGGCCGCGGTGCCGCTCGAACGCTATTCGCCGACCGTGGTGCCGGCGCCGCTCCATGCGCTGTCAGAAAGCGTGACCCGGCTCGACGCCCCGTTGTTGGTGACCCGTGACGGGCTCGGCGTGGCCGAAGCGGTCGTCGCCAAGTTGGCGCAGCACGGCGTGGCCGCGACGGTGGGCGACGTGAACACGCCGGGCACGTTTGCCGGCGTGGTGCACCTGGCCGACGTGAAAGCGGCGGGTGACTACCGCGCGCCGACGCGCACGGCCTTGGCGTTGGCGAAGAAGCTGCCGGCCGACTCGGCCGAAGTGTTCATGACGGTCACCGGCCTCGGCGGCCACTTGGGCCTGCAGGGCCCGGTGGGTGAGCGTTTGGGGCAGGTGGGCGCGCTCGGTTTCACCCGCGCATTGGCGCAAGAATGGCCCGACGCGGTGGTGAAAGCCGTCGACGTCGACCTCTCGCTTGGGCCGAACGTGATGGCGCAGCACCTCGTCGACGAATTGCTCAGCGGAGACCGTTCGCCCGAAGTGGGCTTCACGGCGGCGGGCCGGGTGGCGGTCGCGTTGACGCCAGCGGCGGCGGCGAAGAGCCCGTTCTCGGTGACGGCCGACCAGGTCGTGCTGGTGACGGGCGGCGCGAAGGGGCTGGGGCTCAAGTTCGCGAAAGCGCTGGCGAAGACGGGGTGCACCCTGGCGCTCACCGGCCGCGGCGCGGTCGACGTGAGCCGCGAGCTGGTCGCGGCCGGCGCGAAGGCGTGCAGCTTTCACGTGATGAACGTGCGCGACCCCCAGAGCGTGGCCGCGGCGGTGAAAGAAATTCGCAGCAAGTACGGGCGCATCGACGTCGTCGTGCACAGCGCGGGCGTGCTGGCCGACGCCTTGGTGGCCAAGAAAGACTCGAGCGCGGCCGACTCGGTGCTCGAAACGAAAGTCGGCGGCGCCCTGGCGTTGCTCGACGCGGTGCCCGAAGCCAAGCGCTTCGTGGGCATCGGTTCGTGGGCCGGGCGGTTCGGCAACGCGGCACAGACCGACTATTCGGCCGCGAACGCGATGCTGGCGCGCCTGGGGTCGGCGACCATCGCGTTTCCTCCGTTCGAAGACAGCGACATGGCGAAGAAGATACCCGCGTTTCGCAAGGCCGAATTGAAGGCCGCGGGCGTGACCTTCTTGTCAGACGACGAAGGCGTGTCGGCGTTTCTGAACGAGCTGGGGCGTGGGGCGGGTGAAGTCGTGGTCGGCCGGGCGCTGCCCGAGCGGGTGGTGAAGCACGTCGGCACGTTCCCCGTGTCGCGGCTCAACCACGTGTACTTGAACGACCACACCATGGCCGGGCAGCGGGTGTTGCCGTTCGCGTCGGCGCTCGACCACGTGGCGGCGGCGGCCGTCGAGTCGACCGGGGCCACCGGTTTCGTGCCCTTCACGGTCAGTGAATTTTCGCTGCACCGGCCGGTGCTGGTGCCCGACACCACCTGGCTCGAAGTCGCGGCGACGTCTTCGAAGCGCTCTGGCCGCACGGGCGCGGTCGACGTGACGCTCAGCCAAGGGGCGGCGCTCTCGTACAAGGGCGTGGTGACGGTGGGAGACGCGCGGGCCGCGGCGCCGGTGCAAAAGGCGGTGCCGGCGAGCACCGAATTGCCGCTCGCCTTGGCCGACTTCTACGGCGGCTTCACCTTTCACGGGCCGCGGTTGCAGGGCATCACCCGCATTGACGGCGTGAGCGACGACGGCGTGGTGGGGTGGGTGAAGGGCAGCCGACCGGCCGAATGGGTGAAAGAGCCCCTGCGTTCGCAATGGGTGGTCGACCCGTTGATCATCGACGCGTCGTTTCAGCTCGCGGGCTATTGGGCGTGGGTCAAGTTGCAGCGGGCCGGTTTCCCCGTGGCGCTGGGCCAATTCGTTCAGCTCAAGCCCTTTGGCACGGGCCCGGTGAAGTGCACGGTCACGTTCGAAGCGAACACCGGTGACGACGTGTTCATGGGCACGCTGGTCTGGCACGACGCCGACGGTCAGTTGCTCGCGTACATGACCGGCGCGAAGGCCGAGTTCAAAAAACGCGACCCGCAGTTCACCGCGGCGGCGGCGACGGGCACGACGGGGGCCGCGTCACCTGGGGCGGCGGCGGCGGTGTCGGCCCCAGTGCCCGACGAAGCCACGTGGAACCCCGCCAAGTTCCCCGAATACGAAGAGCTGCAAGAGCGCATGATGATGGCCGAAGGCTTCGGGCTCAAGAACCCGTATTTCTCGGTGCACGAAGCGATTTGCGGCGACACGACGGTGGTCGACGGCAAGGAGATGATCAACTTCTCGTCGTACAACTACGTCGGCAACTCGGGCAACCCGGTGGTGTCGAAAGCCGCTCAAGACGCCATCACCAAGTACGGCACGTCGGTGTCGGCCAGCCGCGTCGCCTCGGGCGAGAAGCCGCTGACCCGCGAACTCGAGCGGGCGCTGGCGAACTTCTTCGGTACCGAAGACTGCATCGTCATGGTGTCGGGCCACGCGACCAACGTGATCATCGGCCACATCGTCGGGCCGAACGACCTCATCGTGCACGACGCGTTGGCCCACGACTCGATCATTCAAGGGGCGAAGTTGAGCGGCGCGAAGCGTCGCCCGTTTCCCCACAATGACTTCGAGGCGCTCGACCGCATGCTCACGAACCTGCGGCCGCATTACCGGCGGGTGCTCATTTGCATCGAAGGCACCTATTCGATGGACGGCGACATACCCGACCTGCCGAAGTTCATTGAAGTGAAGAAGAAGCACCACGCGCTGCTCTTGGTCGACGAAGCCCACTCGGCCGGCGTCATTGGCAAGCGGGGCCGCGGCATCGGCGAGTACTACAACGTCAACCGCGCCGACGTCGACATGTGGGGCGGCACGCTCTCGAAGTCGTTCGCGAGCTGCGGCGGCTACATCGCCGGGTCGAAAGAGCTCGTCGAATACCTCAAGTACAGCACGCCCGGCTTCGTGTACTCGGTCGGCATTTCGCCGCCGAACGCGGCGTCGGCGCTCGCGTCGACCCAAGAAATGGTCGCCCACCCAGAGCGCGTCACCCAGTGCCAAGAGAACGCGAAGCTCTTTCTCGAGCTGCTGCACGCCCGCGGCATCAACACCGGCATGGCGAAAGACTCGGCCGTGGTGCCCGCCATCATCGGCAATTCGGTGCTGTGCCTGCAGTTGAGCGACGCCCTCAAGAAGCGCGGCATCAACGTGCAGCCAATTTTGTACCCCGCGGTCGAAGAAGATCAGGCGCGCCTGCGCTTCTTTCTCTCGTCGTTGCACAAGAAAGAGCAGTTGGTGAAAACCGCAGACATTCTCAAAGAAGAACTCGAGCGACTGACGCGTGAAATGAACGCCGACGCCGTGGCCTAACTCACCCTGGTAGAAAAGACCCCCATGACCTCAACGCGTGAAGAAGTTGAAATCGGTTACGACATCAGCAACGAATTCTTTCGGCTCTGGCTCGACGAGCGCATGCACTACACGAGCGCCGTGTTCGACGCCGAGCACACGACGCTCGAACAAGCGCAGCGCAACAAGAGCAAGTGGCTGGCCGACTTCGCCGAAGTGACGCCCGAATCGCTCGTGCTCGACATTGGCTGTGGGTGGGGGGCGAACCTCGAATACTTGGCGCTCGAGCGCAAAGTGAAGCAAGCCCACGGCATCACCTTGTCGCGCGCGCAGGCCGACGAAATCACCGCGCGCAAGCTGCCGGGCGTGACCATGTGGTGCGTCGACTACAAAGACTTTCAGCCCAAGCAAAAGTACGACGCGTTGATCAGCATCGAAATGATCGACCACCTCGTGTCGCCGGCGCAGCAGAAAGAGGGCCTGGCGATACCGATTTACCGCGAGTACTTCAACAAGACGGCCCAGTGGGTGAAGCCCGGCGCGTGTTTCGGGTTTCAGGCCATTTTGCGTGACCGCGTGCCGCGCACCCGCGCCGACCTGGAGGACCTCAAGTTCACCGCCGACGTCATTTTCCCCGGTGGGCTCAACCCGCGCCTGGAAGAGCTGGTCGCGGCCTGCGGCCAGTCGTGGGAAATTGTGCAGCTCAACACCCGCCGCGTCGACTACGGCAAGACGACCGCCGAGTGGCTCCGCCGCTTTCGCCTGAACAAAGACAAGATCATGGCGTCGGGCTGGGGCGACAAGAAAATGAGCAACGGCGAGACCGTGTGGGTCAACTACGAGCGCTACTTGGCGACCTGCGTCAAGGCGTTCGCCAACCACTGGTCGAGCGACGTGCAAATGAAGCTGCGGCTCAAAGACTGACCGCTTCGGCTTTCGGTTTTTCTCACCGGTTAAGAAGTGTCGTCGACACGAAACCAATTGGGCGTACCGTCGACAACAGGAGACACTTTTCACGCTTCGCAAGAAGCCCCTTGGGGGAAACCATGGCTGATCTCAAAGTGGTACCGGTACCGGTCTCGACGGTTGCGATTGCTGACACCACGCCGCCGCCGCAACCGACGGTTCGCATGGCGGTCGCGTACGACGTGATCAAGCGAGACGACGTGGCGCCGGCTCGGGCGACCGGCCGGGGCGACCCGGCATACCTCGAGTTCGGCAACGTCGAAGCCGGTACGAAGTTTCAGCTCGTGAATCGTTCAAAGAAGCCCGACGCGAGCTTCAACAGCGAAAAAGACTTCGTCACCCTGGCGTTCGACGCGCAAGACCTGAAGAACCGGCGGGTGAGTGTCACGCTGAGCCCGGCCAAGATGAAAGAGCTCGACCTCCAACCAGGAGACCGCCTCATGGTGCGCGCGGTCGACGCCGCGGGCAACGCGAGCGCGCCCGTCAACTTCGAGCTCGCCGGCAACGTGGCGAGCGTGGGGTCGAGCGTCGAGCTGCGCCGCATGGTCAATGCGTACGAAGACGTGGTGTCGAACGTCATCGCGGTGCCCGATACCCGCGCTCCGTCGATTGCCATGGGCGCGGTGCGCATCGCCCGGCCCGAGGTCGGCAAAGACGGCGTCGAGGCGAACCCCAAGCTGTGGGTGGTTCAAGGCACGAGTGCCGCCGAGCCCGGCAGCATCGTCAGAGTGCAGAACACCCGCACCGGCGCCACCGAGGCGTTTCGGGTCGGCAACGACGGCAACTTCAAGGTACAGATGCTCATGGAGCCGGGCGACGCGTTGCTGATGACGGCGACCGACTCGAACTCGCGGCTGCAGGACCGCCCCGTCACGGTGCAGTTCGCGCCGGGTTCGTCGAACGGCTACGGGCCCGACTTGGGTTGGTCGACCAGCGAGCCCGCACCCGCCGAGTCGGGTGAAGCGGCTGCGGCCCCGGCGGCCAATGAGCCGCGGGCCGAGCGGCCGGCGAAACTCGTCAAGAAGAGCTGACGTGACGCGCATGGCCGTCGCGGCCGCGACCGTGGCCACCCTCGCTTGTGCCCCGCGGGTGCCGAGCGAGCGCGACCCAGGCCTCTTGGCCCAGCCGACTCGCGATGCCGGCGTTGGAATGCCGGCAGCGAATTCGGCCGACGGCGGGCCCTTGTTTGAAGTTCTCGGGGAATGGGCCGGTCGGCCCGTCATCGTGAGGCCTGAGGGATTCGCCGACGCGAAGCTCTTTCGCACCGAAGACGGTTGGTGGGAAGCCGACGTCGTGTCGCGGCTGCGGCCGAACACGCCAGTCACCATCGTTGAGGTGCGGCGGTACCGATGGCGCGCGCTTCACTTTCGGGTGAAGACCGGCACCGGTGAAGAAGGGTGGCTGTCGCTCTCCGACCTCGAGTGCAATTCGGCGATGTGTGACGACAACCACCCCCAACGCACGTGGCCGTTTCAGCCCGTTCACTTGGGTACGCCGAACACCCTCAACACCGTCAAGGAGCCCTGACGGGAGGCGACCCTTTTTGCCCCAAGAAGAGCCTTGCGCTTTGAGCCAAAGGCCAGCATCAAGGTGGCATGCCGTGGCTGAACTACCATCATCTCCTGTATTTTTGGACGGTTGCACGCAAGGGGACGATTGCGGAGGCGAGTAAGGAGCTGCACTTGTCGCAGCCGACCATCAGCTCGCAGCTGAAGACGCTCGAAGACTCGTTGGGTCAGCGGCTCTTTCAGCGGCAGGGGCGCCGGCTGGCGTTGACCGATGTGGGGCGCACGACGTTTCGGTACGCCGACGAAATTTTTCGCCTGGGCCGCGAGCTGCAAGAGACGGTGACGCGCGGGCCGGTGGGTGAGCAGGTGCGGTTGGCGGTGGGGGTCACCGACGTCATACCCAAGCTCGTGGCCGAGCGTTTGTTGCAGCCGGCGTTCGCGGCGATGCCCCAACTGCAACTGGAGTGCATCGAGGGGTCGCTGCCGCAACTGCTGGGTCAATTGGCGCTGCATGAGCTCGACGTGGTCTTGTCTGATCAACCCGCGCCCAACGACATCAAGGTGCGGGCCTTCAACCACCAACTGGGCGTGAGCGGCACGTCGTTTTTTGCTCGCGGGGCGCAGGCGGTGGCGCTGAAGAAGAACTTCCCCCAGTCGCTCGACCAAACGCCGATGTTGGTGTCGCGCCGCGGCACCGACACCCGCATGCACCTGGAGCAATGGTTCGACAGCAAGAAAGTGCGCCCGAAAATCGTCGGCGAGTTCGACGACTCGGCGCTGATGAACGTGTTCGGCCAACGCGGCAAAGGGGCCTTCGTGGCGCCATCGGCCATCGAGGCCGAGGTGGTGAGCCAATTTGACGTGCAGGTCGTGGGCCGCACCGACGAATTGAAACAAGTGTTCTACGCGATTTCGGTCGAGCGGCGCCTGCGCCACCCGGCCATCGTCGCCATCGCCGAGTCGGCGCGTACCGAAGTGTTCGGTTAAAGCCTCGGGGGTTCGCCGGCCTCGTTCGCGCGAGCGGCCTATTCTTTCTTCTTCAACGTCGCCGCGTTCTCTTTGATGAACGCGCGAATGTCGTCGGCCAGGTCGAGCAGCTTGAGCCACTGCTCTTGGTACAACGTGACGGGAAAGCGGCCGAGCCCGTAAACCGACAGGCCGCCCTTTTCGCTCACCTTCATCGACACCGCGCGGGAGCTGCGGTTTTTGAGCGCTTCGTTCTCGGCCTTGAGGCGCTCGAGTTCGGCTTTCATTTCGGCTTCGTTCATGAGCCGAAACGTCTGCCGCCCCCGGGGCGAGGTCAAGCAGTTACTTCATTGACGCGGTCGACCACCAGTTGGGTTGCGCCGCGGTGACTCCGGGCTGCGCCGCGAGCCGCGCCGCCAATTCGACGCTGCGAGCGCCAGGAGCCGCTTCGACCAAGGCCAGCCCACCCCCCAGGTCGGTGACGTGGGCCGGCGCGACGGCCCGAGCGAGCGCTGCGACCGAAGTGTCGGCCTTCAGGGTGACGACGACGCCACCCACGGCGACCCGGGCGTGTGCGTGGCTGTTCGGCCCGTCGCGGTACACGGTGGTGAAGGCGGGTGCTCGGGTTACGGTCGTCAGCAGTTCGGCCGGTAGTTGCCACAGGCGAACCGTGGGCTTGGCCACCAGCACCTTCGCCGTTGGAGCGATTTGGGCGAGCCACGCAGCCTGGTCGTCATTCGGGTGCAGTTCGGCGACGACGTCGCGGTCGAGCCAAGCGCGCGCGCCCCGCGGGCCCCACGTCACCGGCTCGGGCCAGGGCGAATTCGCCGAGCTTTTCAAAGGCGGTGCACCCACGCCGAGGGCCCCAGCGCCGAAAATGAACAACGCGAACAGCGCGCGAATCATGGCCGCCCCCACAAGGTCAGTTGCCACGAAGCGAACGTACCCACGTGGCCGGCTTTCGTGTCGGCCAGCCGGAGCGACCAGGTGCCGTCGCCCGGTTCGTCGAGGTGGCGAACCGAGCCGAAGGTGTAGCCATTGAGCACGCTGCACACTTCTTGCTGGGTCTTGTCGTCGGGTATGCAGTCGTGCGGCACGTGGAGCTGACTCGAGGCTCCCCCGCTGTGTGACAGTTCGATGCGGAGGTCGCCGAGGCGGTCGTGCGGCGCGGTCACGGTGATTTCGACGAATTCAACGTGGCCCACTCCGGAGTTGTTGACGACGATGGCGTTCGACACGCCGGTGTCGACGTCGTCGGGCACCGGGAGATTCACGGTTGTCTCTGGCGACGACCAGCTGCGCTCCACCGCTCCGGCCGTGAAGGTCTTCGCCAGGGCCACCGCGGCCGACGCGTCGATGACGCCGAACCCGTACTGGTGGTTGACGTGCAAGCCCGCTCCGTTGACCGCCCAGCCGGGGTCGGTCGGGTCGTTCTTGCGGGCCGTCATCGCCAGAATGCGCCGCACGTCACGCCAAGTGAGTGCTGGGTTGGCTTGGAGCACCAACGCCACCACCCCCGCCGCCTCGGGCGTCGCCCCCGACGTGCCATTCATGGTCTTGCTGTAGTTGGGGTCGACGTGCTCGTTGCTGGTGAAGCCGTCGTTGTACCCGAGCGACCCGGTGATGTCGGTGGTGGTGAGGGCGTGGGTGGCGCGGCCCTCGGTCGGCGTGGCGATGAGCACATTCGCGCCGTCTTCTGAATAGGTGGCCTTGATGCCGTCGTCGCCGACGCCGCCCACCGCGAAGACGTAGCGGCTGTTGGCCTGACCGTCGTAGTTCGAATTGTCGACGTAGGGCGGCTCTCCGCCGTTGCCCGCCGCCCACAAGTACACGACGCCCTTGCCTTGGCGCCCGTTGGTCACGCCGTTCTTCACGCCGGCCAGCCACAGCGGGTCGGGGCTCGTGAGCAAGCCGGTGTTGTCTTCGTCGCCCCACGAATTGTTGCTGGCGCCGTTGCGCTCGAGCCCGCGCTGCATGGCGTCGCGCTGGTTGAGCGAGGTGAGGTCTTGCAACACGTTGTAGGAGACGACGTTCGCTCTGGGCGCGACTCCGCGAACCCCTTTGCCGTTCAAGTCGCGCGCGGCGACGAGACCGGCCACGCAGGTGCCGTGCTCGGCGAGCTTGAGCGCGGCGTTGCCCAAGTAGTCGTAGCTCGCCTGGGGGGCCACGTTCTGCCAGAGGTCTTCGTGGTTCTGGTCGATGCCCTCGTCGACAATGGCCACGCGCACCCCTTCGCCCTTGCCGTCGGCCCAGGTCTTGGCGACGTGCAGGTCTTCACCGGCGGTGCCGCGCTCTTGCCCGGTATTCACGAGGTGCCATTGTTCGCCGAAATACGGGTCGTCTTGCGGCGCGGCGGCGGCGGGCGCCCCAGAGGCCTCGTCGCTCAGCGCGCTCTCGATGAGGCCCGACACCGCGCTCACCCGAGCAAAGTACGTCTTGCCGTTGATCAGCCCCGACACGAGAAACGGGCTCTTGACCGCCCGAAAAATCATGCCGCCCGGCAGCGTTGAAACAGTGCTCGCGTCGACTCCGGGGGCCTCGGCGAAATAGACGGTCGAACCACCTCCGGGTTGGTGCCAGCTCAGCGCCACCGCGCCGTCGTACGGCCTGAAAGCCAACTGGGTCGGTGCCGGGAGCGACGTGGGCACTTCGACCGGTACCGTCACCTTCGACAGCGCGGGGCCGCGGTAGCCGTCGCACGACAAGGTGAAGGTGGTGGTCTGGCTCATCACCACGTCGCGCTCGCCTTGGGGCGTCACTTCTCCGACGTCGTGGTCGATGGCGCAGTCGCGGGCGCCACGGGCCGACCAGTGCAGCGAAATGACCCCGTCGGGGTAGGTGCCGGCGGGCGTACTGGTAAACGTGTCGATGGTGACGGGCGTCTTCACCTCGACATGGGCGTTGCGGCTGGTGGCGCCACACGTGAGCGAGTAGGTGGCCGACGCCTCGGGCGTCACGGTTCGCATGCCGGTACCGCTGACGGTGCCGACGTCGGGGTCAATGGTGCAACCGGCATTGGCCGGAGACGCTTGCCACGTCAGCACCGCCGACTCTCCGGCCGCCATGGTCTCGGGCGAGAGCGTGAATGACACGATGACGGCGTCGACTGGCGGCGCGGCCGGGCAGCCGGCCAACAACACGGTGAAGGCGAGGGTGAACCTCATCACCTCGCCAGTACAGCGGCCGCTGCGCGCAGGCAAGTCGCCCCCCCGCGTGCTACACGGGGGCATGGCCGCAGGGGCAGTCTTTCAGTTCACCGGCTGGAGCGTTCGCTACGTCGAACACGACGTGTTGACCCAGCGCTTGGCGAGCGACGCTTTTCGGCCCGGGCGCGCGTTTCTCCAGTTTCATGACGCGGGGCAACATGCGGCGGCGGTTCGAGAATTGGGGCACACTGGCCAGTTGAGTGTCTTGGCGACGAGCGCCCTGGCCGACGCCGTGCTCCAGGTCGGCGTGCCGGCGGGCTTTGTCGACACCGAGTCGAGCGACGCGCCGGCCGCTTCGCCCCAGGCGCTCAAGGCCGAGGTCGCTCGGCTGGTGAGCCAGGTGCTGGCGCTCGAGCCCACCGGCCCCGACGCGGCCTTGGCCGAGCGCTTGGTCGACGGTGGCATGCTCGACCGGGTGCCGGCCGGGCCGCAGGCGGTGGGTTCGCTGCCCGTGCGCACGGTGGCGACGCGGCTGGTGCCGGTTCGGCTGACCGTGGCGCGCGCCCAACTGACCTCGGGCTGGGCCGCTGAGCTGCTCAACGTGCTCGAAAGCACCGGGCTGCGCATGGTGAACCACGCCGAAGACTGGTTGGCCTTGGTGCCACAGTGGCGACGGGGCTGAGCGTGCACGGCCTGTCAGCTTTGGGCTGGCCGGGCGTCTTGACGGGGAGTCGCGCGTCGCCTTGGGCCCGCGGGCCTTCATTTCACGAAGTCACTTGAAGCGAAGCGCCGTTCGGCCACTTGCCGTATGGTTCGGCGCCGACGCGACGGCACATCGACCCATGGCGAAAAAGCGAAAGAAATCATCACAGAGCGAAGGCGACGGGCTGGCGACGTTGGTCGAACGCGACCTCACGACGCTCGCCAAAGAGCGCCGGTTGTCGGCGAGCCATGGCCTCGAGCAGTCGGCCGCCGAGTTGGTGACGCTGTTGACCCGCGGCGGCAAGTCGCCGTTGTTGGCGGGCGACCAGGGCGTCGGCAAGAGCGCCATCGTGCAAGAAGTGGCTCGGCGCATCGTCGACGGCAATGTGCCCGAGGCGCTGCACGGAGCGCGGGTGCTCGAAGTCACCGCCGCCGGCATTTTCGCGCGCACCAACACGCCCAAAGGCGCCGCCGAGCTGTTCGAAGACTTGCTCGAAGACCTCGCGCTCGTGCCGAACACCGTCGTGTTCTTGCGTGACGTGGGGTTGGTGACGGGCAGCTCGCTCGTGCCGGTGTTGATTCGCGCGCTCCGTTCGGCGCGGCTGCGCTTCATTTTCGAGAGCGACCTGCGGCGCGGCAGCGAGTTGCTGCGCAGCGACGAGACGCTCGCCGAGAAGTTGCACCTGTTGGTGGTGAACGAGCCCACCACCGAACGCGCCCGGTGGATCGTCGGCCGCGCCGCCGAAGATTTGGAACTCGAAGCCGGGCTGCCCATTGACCCGTCGGCGTGTGACATGGCGCTGCGGTTGTCGGTGAAATTCTTGTTGGCGCAGCGGCTGCCCCGCAAGGCGCTCGAATTGCTGCGCGAGACGGTCGCCGAAGCGTCGGGCGCCTCGAAAGAGCGGGTCACCGGCGAAGACGTGCTCGCCCGGTTCTGCAACGCCACCCGGCTGCCCCGCTTCATGGCCGACGACTCGTTGCCGCTCGACTTCGACGAAGTCACTCGGTTTTTCGGCACCCGCTTGCTCGGTCAGACCGACGCGGTGCAAGCGGTGCTGCGCTCGGTGGCGTTGCTCAAAGCCGGCCTCAACAACCCGCGCCGCCCGCTCGGCGTGTTTCTGTTCGCGGGCCCCACCGGCGTCGGCAAGACGCACTTGGCGAAGCTGCTCGCGGAGTACCTGTTCGGCTCGCACGACCGTTTGGTGCGGCTCAACATGGCCGACTACCCCGACTTCGGCGACGAGCAGGTGCTCTTCGGCAACCCGTGGGCCCAGGGCAACGACGGCAAGCGCGGAGAGCTCACCCGCTTGCTCGACGGCCGGGTCTTCACCGTGCTGCTGCTCGACGAGTTCGAAAAGGCGCACGCGAAGTGCCACGACCGGTTCTTGCAACTGTTCGACGAGGGCCAGTTCATCAACGCGGCGGGCGAAACCGTGCCGTGCAACAACACGTTGATGGTGTGCACGTCGAACGTGGGCGCCGAGGTGTACCGCGAGGGCTCCATTGGCTTCGCCGCGAGCCGCACCGACGACGAATTGCTGGCCGAAGTCGACCGCCGCATTTCGACGACGTTTCGACCCGAGTTTCTCAACCGGTTCGATGCGATGTGTCACTTTCGCCCACTGGGGAAGGTTGAGATTCGCCGAATTGCCCAGCGCGAAGTGGGCCGCGTGCTCGAGCGCGAGGGCATTCGGGCGCGGCAGCTCGACGTCGAAGTGGCGCCCGAAGTCGTCGAACTGTTGGTCGAGCGGGGGTACTCGCCGACGCACGGCGCGCGGTACCTGCAACGTGAAATCGAAAAGACGCTCACCGCGGCCTTGGCGGTCGAAATTGCCCGCCAGCCGTTACCGGCGGGCACTCCGGTGAAGGTGGTGGCCCACAAAGGCCACGTGCACGCCATTGCCGAGCCCAAGGTGCGCCGGCCGCGCGAAGTGACCGCGCAGGCCCAGCTGCCGGCCGCGGGGGCGCAGGTGCAGCGCAAGAAGCTCGACGCGCGGTCGCTGGTGGCCGAAGCCGAGGCGCTCATCGGCCGAGCCGCGGGGGTGTCGTCGGCGTTCAAGCGCCCCGAGCTCGAAGCGCGCCGTCGTGAATTGCTCGCCGCCTCGCAAGCCCCCGGCTTCTGGGACGACGCCGACAAGGCCGCTTCGATTTTGCGCGCGTTTCGCGCGGTCGAAGTGCAGCTGGGTGAGCTCGACCGACTTCGCGAGCTGTGCCAAGTGGCCCGGCGCCGCGCCCGCGAAGCCAAGAGTGAAATGCAGCTGGCCACCGCCGTTCGCGCGGTCGAAGAAGCCGCCCGCGAGGTGCAGCTGGCCGAAGCCCGGGTCGCTTCGGGCACCGCCGGCGCGGTCGACGACGCGTGGCTCGACATCAGCGCGGGCGCCGAAGGCGAAGGCGGCGAGGCGTGGGTGCGCGAGTTGGTGTCGATGTACGTGGGGTGGGCCACCCGCCGCGGGTACGAAGTGAAGGTCGTCGCCGAGTCAGACGCGCCGCGGCGGGCGGTGTTGTACCTCCATGGGCCCGGCGTCTTCGGGTTCTTGTCGGGTGAGCGAGGCCAGCACCGGCGCATCGAAGACGAGTCTCGGTTGGTGGCGTACGTGCGGCTGGCCAAGCCGGCGAACGGGCCCATTGAATTGCGCGAGTCGCTCGAGATTACCGGCCGCGAAGTGAAACGGCGGGCCGGGCGCTTCGTCGAGCGCGTCGCCACCGAGGCCCACGCCCGCGATGAGCGGAGTGGCCGCGAGCTCGAACTGGCCGGCGCCGGCTCGGTGACCGAGCTGCGCGCGCTCACGTCGGCAGTGCTCGAGTTGCAAGGCGAAGGCGGCCCTGAAGTGCGCCGCTACTTCGTCGGTCGCAGCCCCCGCGTCGAAGACCCGCGTACCGGAGAAGCGACCCCGCGCGTGAAAGACGTCATGCGAGGGGAAATCGACGTCTTCATCGCCGCGTGGATCACGCGGCCCCCCGAAGACGCGAGTGTCGACCGGGCGTGAGGCGTGCTCGCTCTTTTCGCGAGCGTCCAACGGGTGAAAGTCATGTGCGCTGGAGTGTCATCGCTCCGTCGTATGAACGTACGCCCCGAAGACGCGAGCGTCGCATGGGTGTGAAAGTCATGTGCGCTGGAGGTGTCATGGCTTGCCGTTCGAGCATGCGCCGAAGGAGTGTCATCGCTCCGTCGTGCGAACGTGCGCCCCGAAGACGCGAGCGTCGCATGGGTGTGAGTGTGCGCTGGAGGTTTCATGGATTTGCCGTTCGAACGCACGCCCGAAGCCGCGAGCGTCGAATGGGCGTGAAAGTCATGTGCGCTGGAGGTGTCATGGCTTTGCCGCTCGAACGTGCCGCCCGGAGGGCGAGCACCGAATGGGCGTGAAGGCGGTGCTCACTGTGGGCGTCGTCGTTTGGGCGTTCAGCGCGACCGAGTGCCGAAAGCGCGACTGCGCGACGTTGACCGAATGCGAGTGCGCCAAAGCGTCGGCCTGCGAAGTCGTGGCTCAGCCCTGCTCCTGCCCACCGTCGTGCGACGGCCAGCCGGCGCCCGCGTGCGTTTGTGGCGGCGGCCGGTTTCTTCGCTTGCCAGACCCCGTCTGGCCGGTGACGGGTTCAGGCCAGGCTCGCCGCCGTCAGCGACGTCACGAACGTGCGCTCGTACGAGACGAAGCACTGCTCTTGGGGCAGCGCTTCTCCCAGCGCCAGGCATTCAGGGTCTTTGGCGACGTTGGCGCGGTATGCGAGGTACGCCGCTTCGTCTTGAAATGAAAACATCGCGAGCGCGACGTTCGGAGGGCCCTCGCGGCCGACCGACGAGAAGCTGAACGCCGCACCCACGGGCGTGGCGGTCGGCCAGAAGTAGCCCACGTGCCGGCCTCCGTGTTTTTCAATCAACCGCACCCAGGCGCGCGCGTACTGACGAAAGTTCGGCAGCTGTTCATCGGTCACGAGGTAGCGAAGACAACACGTCACCATGAGGCGACTCCAGGAGGGCGGGCCGAAGCTCGCGGTAAATCACGTGATTTCGGGCGAAACGGGCCGGCTCGATATGTTTCGGCCCCAGCGTCGTTCTGTGCTCACGGTACTCGTTTGACCCTGACGTCGAGCAGGCGACTTTCGGGGAGCCTCGCAGCTGCAGTCGTCACCGCCGACGCCGCGTTGGTGCATTCGCGGCGTCGGTGGGTTGTTTTTTTTAGAACGGCGCGTCTTCGTCGCCCGGCGGAGGAATGCCCGAGTCGTCGGGCCCCCGGCGGAGGAATGCCCGAGTCGTCGGGCCCGCCCATGCCGCCGCCGCCACCACCTTGTTGCCTGGCGATTTCAGCTTCGATGGCCGCCAACAGCACGCGCTCTTTGTCGTGAAAGCGCGACTTCGACGGGTCGGCCAACGAGCGGCGCGAACCGTTCGCGTAGAACTCGAGGTCTTGCATCGTCGCTCCCGAAATGGGCATGCCTTTCGAGCGCCCGTAGGGAGGAAACACCATGCCGTCGCCGCCTCCCGCAGGCCGGGCCGCGGGGCGTGAGCCGCCCCCGTACGACGACGCCGCGACCGGCTGCCCGCCGATGCTCAGCTCGCCCAACTTCAAACTAAAGCCGTCGGCCGACTTGGTGGCCGTGCCGACGCGCACTTGCTCGGTGGAGCCGTCGGGGCGCTGCACGGCGACTGTGACTGGGTAGGTTTCACTCATGAGGGCGAAAAAGCAGTCAGCCTGGGTGAAGTCAACCGGTGCGTGTCGATTGCGCCCACCCGCAGGCGCATTGTTCAGCTTTCGACCGGTCGCCCACACTTCGAGCAACGCGGCTTGTACCGGCTGACCTGGCCCTGCCACCCGCAGTGCAGGCAGTGCACCGCGACGTGGTGCGCGTCGGGCGGGGCTTTCGCCCACATTTTCTTCAGCACCGACAGCACCACCACGGCCAGGGCCGCGAAGGCCAGGTACCGACCGTAGTGGGCCAGAAACTCCGTCGCCATTACTGGTCGACGATGTTGAATTCGACGCGGCGGTTGTTGTCGCGGCCAGCGGGCGTGTCGTTGGTGTCGGCCGGCCGGTCTTGGCCAAAGCCCACCGGCTTGAGCCTGGTGTCGGCGACGCCCTTCTTCACCAAATAGCCAACCACCGCGTTCGCCCGGTTTTGGCTGAGCGTCTTGTTGTTTTCAGGTGAGCCGACGTTGTCGGTGTGGCCTTCGACCTGCACCATGGTGATGGCCGGGTGCTCGTTGAGCACGTTGGCGACCTGGTCGAGCAGCGCGTTCGACTTCGCTTGAATGGTGGCCTTGCCAGTGTCGAAGAAGACCTTGTCTTTGATGATCAGCTTCGCGTCGGTGATGATCACGAGTTGCTTCTTGGCCGCCGGGCACCCTTGGTTCTCTTTGTCTCCGGGCTCTTTCGGGCAGTTGTCGACGCGGTCGGGCACGCCGTCGCTGTCGCCGTCAGGCCACGGGCACCCTTTGTTTTCTTTCGGGCCGGCCTGGTCGACGCAGCGGTCGAGCCGGTCGACCACGGTGTCTTGGTCTTGGTCGGTGTCGGGGCAACCCTTGTTTTCTTTCGGGCCGGCCTCTTTGGGGCACGAGTCGTTCGGGTCGATGAGCCCGTCTTTGTCGCTGTCGGGCCACGGGCAGCCCTTGTTGCCCGGAGCGCCCGGCACGTTGACGCAGGCGTCGAGGCGGTCGACCACGGTGTCGCCGTCTTCGTCGGTGTCGGGGCAGCCGTTGTTCTCGGCGGGGCCCTTCTGCGTGGCGCACGCGTCGACGAAGTTTTTCACCCCGTCGTGGTCGCGGTCGAGGTCAGGGCAGTCGGCCAATTCGTACGGCTCGTCTTCGATGCAGGCGGGGCGCGTCAACGGCAGGTTCGCGAACGCGATGCCCGCGTAGACCCGAAAATTCGGCGTCGCCGGCTCACCGAAGAAGCCCGGCCCGAGCGAAGCGAACAATTCAACGTCACCCACTGGGTACCGCGCGCCGACTTGGGTCTCGAAGCCCGGGCGGCCACCGGCGAGCGACAGAAAGCCGCGAACCGTCAACTCGGTGCGCACGCCCGGCCCCATTGACGCCACCATCGCCGCGAGGGCGACTTGCGAGCCCACCTTGTCGGTCTTGGTGTTCGTGAGGGGCGTGAAGTCGACCAGCGGGCGAATGAGGCCCGACAATTCGACACCGAACTGAAACTTCGAATACGTCTTGCCCAAGTTGATGCGCGGCAACACTTCGACGCCGCCGTTGCCTTGCGCCGCCGCCGTGCCGACGGGCACGCCCAGGCCCAAGCCGAACGACACCGCCACCGGCTTCGTGTCGTCGAGTATGCCGACCTTCGCGGTGACGAACGGGTTGCCCAACCCGGCCGACGCCACGTTGAGCAGCGGGTGGCCGTACTGCGCAATGAACACCGGCACGTTCGCGCTCAGTTCGAGCCAGTCGGTGACGCCGAGGGCGCCGACGACTTGCAAGCCGATGCGATCGCGCAAGTAGACCGCGGCGGTCGCGTCGTCGAGCGAACGGTACTGCGAAAAGGAGTACGTCATCGACGCGGCGGCGCGAAACTTGAGCGCTGGCAGCGTCTGGCCATTGCCCACCAGCAACGAGCCGCGCCCAGCGGGGTCGAGCCACACCTGTTCGAGGTCGGCGGCGGGCACCGTCTGCGCCAAGGCCGCCGAAGAGCAGAGTGCCACCAAGAAAAACGTACGCACGAGAACCTCCCAGTGTGGGCGCGAATGCCTCCACGCCGAGTAACAAACGCCCCTGAAGGCGCCTAGTTTAAAGTTCGGGCGGTTGCGCTCGCTTCGGTACGTGAGGCCCCGCGACCAGGGAGGGGAAGACCTCACGCAACGCTTGGCCGACCAGCCGGAGCGTCGCTTCGACGGCGCAACGGTCTTTCCACACCAGGGCGATGGTTCGCGTCGGAGGCGTTGCCGAAAAGGGCCGAATGGCGAGGCTGCTCCGGCGGTTTTCGACCGCGAGCGACAGGGTGGGCAACAGCGTCACTCCCGTGCCTCCAGCGACGAGCTGGGTCAGCGTCGACAGGCTGGTGGCGCGAAAGTTGTGTTCGAGGGCTCCGGCTTTCGAACAGACCGCGAGGGCCTGGTCGCGAAAACAGTGGCCTTCTTCGAGCAAGAAGACGGGCTCGTGGTCGAGCCCCGCGACGTCGAATGGCCGCGCGTCTTTGGCCAATGGGTGGGTGGGCGCGGTCGCCAACACGAAAGGGTCTTTGCCCAAAATGAGGCGCTTCACGTCGCCCAAGTCGTCGGTCAACGCCACGATGGCGGCGTCAATCGCGCCTTGTTCGAGCTTCGCGCGCAAGGTCGCCGTACGTTCTTCGACCCACACGAAGCCGATGCGCTCGAAGCGGGTGCGCAGCGTCGGCATGACTTCGGGCAGCAGGTACGGCCCCACCGTGGGTATGACGCCCAGGCGCAACGTCGCCGCGAGCGGGTCGGCCAGGCGGGTGGCGTCGTCGACCAGTTCGTCGGCTCGGGTCAGCAGCGCGCGGGCCTGGTCGAGGAGGCGTTGCCCCTGGGCAGAGACCACGACCCGCTGGGTGTCGCGGTCGAACAAGCGAAT
>JBGAIY010000058.1:0-26191 GCA_044225205.1 Myxococcaceae bacterium
GATAGCGCTTCGTCAATTGAGTCACTTCGATCATCGCCATGCTGGCGGGGTGTATAGCGAACCTTGGGCGAAATTCGCCGTTTTCTGGGCGGCTGCTAGGCTTTGCGCCACCGTGGAGGGCCGTCTCTTACTCAAAGAGTGCAGTCTGTTTCGGGCCGACGGGCGCGTTCGGTCGGGCATGGCCGTGCTGGTCGAAGGTCGCTCGGTCACCCGCGTCGCCGAAGACGCTGACCTGCCCGCGCGCCCAGGTGACTGGGAGGTGCGCTGCCGCGGTCGCCTCGTCGCTCCCGGCCTCATCGACTGTCACACCCGGTTGGTGTCGGGCCAACTCTTCCCCTGGTCGGGAGACTTGCTGCTCCGCAGCCCCCAAGCCCGCTTGGGCCTCGAACTGGCGGTCGAACAACGCCTCAAACCCAGCGAGGTCGAAGCGCTCACCGCGTTCGCGCTCGCGCGCAACCTGCGGGCCGGCATCACCACGTCGTTCGAACACCTGCATGCGCCCTCGGCCGTCGAAGGGTCGCTCGCCGCGCAAGCGAACGCCGCCAAGACCTTGGGCGCTCGGCTCGTGACCTGCCACGCGAGCAGCAGCCTCTCGCCCCTGTCGCCCGGGCCGGCCCAAGTCGAAGCCAACTCGCGCTTCGTCGAGTCGGTCACCGCCAATGAGCTGGTGCGCGGGCTCATTGGCGTCGCCGACAGCTCGAGCGCTGACGACGTGCTGCTGCGTGAAGCCGGCCGCGCCAAAGAGTCGCTCAGCGTGGGGGCCCACTTTCGCCTCGCGTCGAGCGACGACGACCTGGCGCTCACCTGGGCCCGCCACGGCGCGCGAATCGTCAACCGGTTCGAAACCTTCGGGTTGCTGGGCGCCTCGTCGATCGGCGCCCACGCGCGCGCGATCGACCGGGCCGAAGCCGCGCGCCTCGCCCGCACCCGCACCCTCATCGCCCTCTCGCCGCGGTCGGCCCAAACCATTGAAGGCGGCACCGCCCTCGGCATGGAAGCCGTGCTCCTCAACCAGAACCTCGTCGGCCTCGGCACCGCCGGCACCTCGTCCTTGTGGGACGAGCTGGCCGCCAGCTTCACCGGCGTCATGGCCCTCGCCCGCGCCGGCCGCATGGTCGACCCCGACAACGTCATGGCCTCGTTTCTGGTCAGCGGCCCCACCGAGCTGTGCACCATGGTCTTCGGCATGCCCTGCGGGTCAATCGACCCGGGCGCGCTCGCCGACATCGTGGTGTACGACTATGTGCCACCCCGTGAACTCGCCAACTTCACGCCCCACCTGATCATGGGGCTCAACCAAATGCCGGTCGGGTGGGTGGTGGTGAACGGCCGGGTCGTCGTGCGAGAAGGCCAACTCGTCGGGCACGACTTCATCGACCTGGCGCACGAGGCGCGCTTGGTGCTCGAATCACTCTGGCGGCAAACCCCGCTGCCCTTGCCATGACCGAACAGATCGAACGATTCGCTTCGTTGCCGTACGCCCAGTTTCAGGCCGAATATGCAGCCAAACACCGACCCGTCATTCTGACCGAAGTCACCTCAGACTGGCCCGCCCGAAAGTGGACACCAGACGACCTGGCCACCCGCTTCGGCGAACGACTCGTCACCATCAACGAGTTCTCTGATCACGCCCAACAAATGCCGCTGCGAGACTACGTGCAGCTCGTTCGTGGGTTGCCTCCTCTCTCCGGCCCATGGCAATGGCATGCCGGCGTTCAGGCCGACAGCCCACCGTACATGCGAGGCGTGTTTTTGTGGGAGTTCAGCCCCGAGCTGTTGGCCGAAATCGAAATCTTGCCATACTTCTTGCCGAACTGGCTCACGCGGCCGTCGTTTCGGCGCGTCGCGCCACTCGGCCACTACATTTGGGTCGACTTGTTCATGGGGGCCCCGGGCGCCAGCTTCCCCACGTTTCACTTTGATCGCGCTCGAACCCACAATTGGTTTTGCCAGATCTTCGGCACGAAGCACTTTTGGGTCGCCTCGTACGACCAAGCTCGATTTCTGCGTGATGCCGACGGCAAGATCGTCGACACCTTTCCCCCTCCGGCCGACCGGTACCCCGAGGCCCACAAAGCGAAAATCATCGAGTTCGACCTTCACCCAGGCGAAATGCTCTTCATTCCCTCCGGCCTGTGGCACACGACCAAGACCCACATGCTCAACATTTCGGTCTCGGGCAATTTCGTGAACCGCACCAACGTCGACGCCGTGTTCAGTGAGCTCAAATTGCGCGAGCAACCGCTCAAGTACCTCGAGGCTCAGGCCATCGCTGGCGTGAACCGTGTGTTCGACGCGTTCGAAGGCGAGCCGCAACCGGTGGTGTGGAACTTGATCTGACGCTTACTCGCCCCGCGGTACGCCCGAGGGCGGCTTCATCACCTGCAGGTACGTTTTCAACGGCTCACTCGGGGCGTGCGCCAAGACAAAGTGGGTCAGCAGCGATCTGACCGTCGCGGCCGCCCCGTTGAACAGCGCGCCACTCCCCGCGACCTCCACGAAGTCGGCTCCAATGCAGCGAAACGTCTTCGCCGCGTAGCCCACCAGGGCGCGCGCTTGGTAGTACGACAGACCCCCCTGCGTCGGAGTGCCCGTTTCGGGGCACAGCTGTGGCGACATGCAGTCGACGTCAAAGGTGAGGTAGCAGGGCAGGTCGCGCGGCACGCCCGCGAACACTTCTTCGGCCCGCAAGTGCTGCAGTTCCTCCGAACTGACGTACGAAATGCGATTGTCGAATTGTGGAGCCACCTGCTCGACCGGCAACACCGGCTCGAGCGTTCGCAACCCCACTTGAAAGAGGTACTTGAGCGACTTGTTCTCCAGCACTTGCTGAAACGGGTTCGCGTGCGTCACCGTGCCGCGCAACGCCGGGTACAGGTCGTGATGGGCGTCGAAGTGAATGATGCCAAACCCCGTCTCGGCGAAGCGCTCG
Organism: Myxococcaceae bacterium; assembly: GCA_044225205.1. Classification (GTDB taxonomy): domain Bacteria; phylum Myxococcota; class Myxococcia; order Myxococcales; family Myxococcaceae; genus JAEUJT01. Next base: position 2,933 of record JBGAIY010000058.1, read on the forward strand.
GCGAAAACGTTCAACGGGCTCCGCGAGACCGAGTGGTCGCCACCAATCACAATCGGCGTGAACCCAGCCGCCACTGCGTGTCGCACGGTCGCTTCTAATCGAAGGCCGTAGTCGTTCATGGGTTCTCCACTCACGCTGACCACGTCGCCCAAGTCGACCACTTCGAACGATGAGAGGGAGACCGTTCGGCGCCCCTCGATGTCATAGAGCGAGGGCAGGGGGCGAGGGCCGTTCGCGTCTGGAGCGACGTCGGCGCCAAAGCGGTAGCCCTTCACCCGCCGAACTTCACTTGGGCCAGCCCTCGCTCCACTGGCCCCCAACGCCAACACATCGGTGCTCGCACCGATGATCGCGAACGCCGTCTGCGCTGCCTTCGTCAAGTCGTGCGGTCGTCTCTCGACTCCAATGCTCGCCGGCACCGCAGTCGTAAGCCCCCAGTTCAAGACGCCATAGGTCTGTTCTTCGAGCAGCAGCCGCTCGCGCGAAAGCTCGCTGAAGATGTCATCGTCGATGCCTTCGAACTGCTGGCGAAACTGGCCAACCGTCGCCGGCGTCTCGAAGAACCGCAGCACCTCGAGGAGGGCCTTGGGCCCGGTAAAACCAGTACGGTACGCCTTGTTGATGATTTTGACCTGGTCGTCGCCCACGTCGTGAAACTCAAGGTGAGACGCCGTGCGATAAACAACCTGTTCGTCAATCACCCGTTCACCTCACGAAAAGTGGAACTCGCCAATCTGCGCTCCACCAGAGGCCCAACGCAAAAAAAGAGCCACCCGAAGGTGGCTCCAGATGAGACATGTGCGAACCGACTCAGGCGTTGTTCATGCGCGGCCAACACGGCGTCACGATGCCGCCTCCGCCACCACCTTGAGGCGTGTGCTTTTCGGCGTTCGACAGCTTTTTGAGGTCACTGAGTTTCACGATCAAATTTTTCTTCATGGGGTTCTCCTGCAACGAGGGCCTCAGCACTCATTGCACTCGAGAGGCCACACCCCTTGAGAGGAGTGCCAGACACTTACGAAGTGACGTTGGGCGGAAGTACGCTTGTTGCCCTGAAAGAGTTGCTTGTTGTGAACTTTGGCCTCAGTGAGCACAAAAAAAGAGCCACGGTGAACGTGGCTCCTTTCATCAAACGCATTGAAGGCGGCAATGGTAACTCAGTTAGGGAATCATCCGCGGAAAGAGGACGTAGCCGCCGACGGCATTCTTCTTGTCAGCCCCTGTGAGCTTCTTGAGGTCGCTGACTTTGACGATGAGGGTCTTTTTCATGTGTTTCTCCGAGCGAGGTGAACGAGAAGCAGGTTCTGCAAACCCGAAGCCGTCGCCAACCGGTGAGAAAATGAGACAGGCGCTGTTCACCACTGACGTGATGTGAACTCAACGCCTCATCGGGTGCACATCAGCTTCTCTTTTTGAACAACGAGCTTGTTGCCCTCAATGGCGTACGGCGTCGCACAATGTGGTTGGCCGACGTCGGCTGTGCGACGCGAGAACGGCACCCGCCTCAGGGTGCCATCTTCGGTCACCGCGAACGCGTCATGGCTTTGCGAGGGCATCGCGAGGCTCTTCAGCTTGAACGGCATGCGGTATTTCGACAGCAACGTGTTGGTCGCCCAATCAATGGTCAGCCACTCACCTGAACCCAAGTACAACGACAGCAGGCCGTCTTCGAGGCGTGCGTTGACGATCCACTTGCTGTTGCCGGTGATGCCTTCGATCGTCGCGAGACGGGCAACGGGGTTTTGAGACCACAGGGCCACCGCGCCGTCCCAGCCGAGGGTGAGCCACTGGTTCGGGTTCGGCCCCTCATGAACGAAGGTGCCATTGTTGTGGTCTTCGAGTTCTTTCTCGAGCACCAACTCGGGAAAGCGGTAGACCAGAATCGACCCAATGTCGGTACCGAGCAGCAGTGTTCGCCCGTCAGCCGAGAACTCGCCCCGGTTGCACTGGGTACGGTGTGGAGGGAGGTACCGCAGTTCGGCTCGAGCGACGTCGACGATGGCCGTTCGCCCGTCGAACAAGCAGACACCCAGGTGGGTGGCGGTCGGGTCAAACCACAGCTCGTACGCCGCCGTTTCAATGGCCACTTTCGCCAACAGCTTGCGCTGTGCCCGGTCTGCCACCACCACCGAGTGCGCGTCGCTGATGGCGACCCGATCGCCCCGAACCGCGCCAGCCAATTCGGTACCCTCCGGCTGGTACCGGTCTATTGCCGGCTCCTGGGTTTTGAGGTCGAAAACGCCCTGGGCGGTCGCGTAATAGACGTCGGGTTGTGAGGGGCTGGCCCAAACGAGCAGTGCTCCTCGCTTCAGCTCGGGCGCGGGCGTGACCGTGTTGTCGAACAGCGACAACGTCGAGTCGTTCGACGCCACGGCCAAGCGGCGGCCCTGAGCAAATGGCGCGGCGTCGGCCGAGGCTTGGGTCGCTCCATAAAAGGTCCACCAGGTTTCACCGGTCGTCGCGTCGAGCTTCACCACGTCACCACGCTGCTGCCCCGCCAAGAAATACGTGTCATCGCTCCAGCGGCCCGTCGAAAGCGTGTCGCTCGAGAGCGCGACGCTTTGAACGACCTTGCCCGTGTCGGGCGCGACGAAGACCACGGAGCCCCGCGCCCGGGCCGCCAAGAGGGTCTTGCCGGGGTTGAAGCTCAAGTCGTCGACCATGACCGAGAGGTCGGTTTTCCACGAAAGGTGACCGTCGGTACCCATGCGCCGCAGCGCCCCGCTCGCCGCGCCCGTCAACACGTCGCCGTTTTCAGCGAACGTGACCGTTCGAATCACGTCGTCAGCGAGGTGGTGGCCTACGACCTTCTTCGCCTGAACGTCGTAGACGCTCAGACCCCGATACGTGCCCGACTCCACCGAGCCTGGCCCCGCGAAGGTCACCACCCACCGCGAGTCTGGTGACCAAAACGAAGCCAAGGTTGTGACCGGAGGCGTCTTCAGCACCACCATGGGCTCGTTCTTCAGCAAAACAACCGCGGTGAATGAGTCGAGCGCCGCGCCCGTTGGCGCCATGCGAACCCCCCAATGGTCAGGAGCCGATGGGTGCAGCGACCACAGCAAATGGCCGGTCTCGATCTTTCGGCGTTCGGTTTCGCTGACCTCGAGAATGTATGACTCACGGGCGGTCACCCACAGACGCTCGTTGTCGACAAAGACCCCGAGGCCCTGCGGAAGCGGTCGTGTCGCGCCGGTCTCGAGGTCGACGCGCACGCCTTCTCCCGCGAGGCTGAACGCGGCGACCTGCTTTTCGTTCGGAGAAATGACCACTTCTGAAAGTGGCGCCGCGCCTCGATACACCGCCTCGCGGCCCCGGGCCAGCCACCCCGCGTACCACTCAAGATGCTCGAACGCCGCGCTCGGCTGGTCGGGGCGCCCGGCTTCGAGATACGCCAGCGCTTCGAGCGGCTTTTGGTCGAGCAGTGCCAGCCGGCCTTGCTCCTGCCGCAAGGTCAGCAGGCGGTGCCTCGCCTCGACCGCCGAAGCGTCGGCGCGCTGGTAGGCACGAAACACCACGACGAGGCCGACCGCCAATACCGCGAAGGCCGTGGCGGCCAAGGCCCTCCGAATGTTGCGCGAACGGGCCTCTTCTCGAAGCGACGCCGCAGCGAAGGCTTCTTCGAGCTGCGTCAACTTGCCGGGGAAACGGGCGCGCCAGACGCGGTACTCGGCGAGCGTCTCCTTGCGCCACAACAAGCCCGAGGCCTTGTTTCGGTCGGCCCACTGCTTGGCCGACGCTCGCAGCGAGTCTCGAAGGCGCGCGGTTTCGGCGTCTTCGCGCAGCCAACCCACCAGGCGCGGCCACGACACGATCAGCGCCTCATGAATGATTTCGACTCGGTCGTCGCCGGTGGCGTCTTCTGACGTCACCAAGAGCCGCGCCGTCACCAACTTCTCGAGCACCGAGTGCGCGCTGGGGAGCCCGCCCAAGACGTCGAGCATGTCGCTTCGGCTCATCACCGCGCGGGTCGACTGCGAAGTCACCAAATGACGAAAGGCTTCGCGAACCAACTTGCCCTCGGCTTCGTTCATTTGGGCGAGCGTTGCTTCGGCGTGATGGGCGAGTGCTCCGCCCACTCCCCCCAAGGCCTCGTACGTCTTGGCTCGCATTTGCCGCAAGTGGCGGTCGCGCAATTCCCAAAGCATTGACGACGCGAACGAAAGCAGCGCCAACGCGCCCGGGTATTCAGCAACCTCGTCGACCATTTTCGCGGGGAGCGTCGGGTCATCGAAACCGTAGCCCACCCGGGCTGCCGGCTGGGTCACCACCCGCATCAGCTCTTCGCGAGCAGGCGTGCCGAGCAACTGCAACGCCAACGACAGTCGTTCGCGCAACGCCCGCAGCTGTTGCACTTTGATGAGAAAGTCGTCGCGCACGGTCAACACCACCCGCACCCGGCCGCCCTGACCGTCGGCCAACCCGACCAACATCTGCGCGAACTCTTGTCGTTCTTGTGGGTCTTGGCACAGCGTCACCAATTCTTCGAATTGGTCAACCACCAGCACCAACGTCTCACCTTCGGCCAGCGACGACACGACTCCCGCCGCGTTCGCGCGGTCTCGCGGGAGGTTGAGCTTCGCCGCGAGCGCCTCGAATGGCGCCGCCCCCGGTCTCATGACTTTCGCGCGCCACGTCTTGGGCAACAGCGGCAGCACCCCGGCCAGCACGAAAGACGACTTGCCCGTGCCCGAGGGGCCGACCACCGCCAACAAGGCCGACGAGCGAAGCCGGTTCGCAAAGAGCTGGGCCTCGGTTTCGCGGCCGAAGTAGTTGTCAGCGTCTTCGGCGGTGAAGGTCGACAGGCCTTTGTACGGGGGCGCTTCGGTCGCCGCACTCGCTCCCTGCGCCGCCGTCACGTCGAAAATGTTCGCTGAAAACCATGGCCACACTTCTTCGCTTTGGCGTTCGAACGGGCTCGGGAGCGCCACCAACCTCGCTCCGTGCCGCCCAGCCCCATCGAGGTAGAAGCACTCCTCGGGCAACGAGCCACCGGGAGTGAAGACCTGCATCAGCGGCGCCAGCGTCAAGACGGGCAGACCCACCGAGTCGAGCATGACCGGTACGCCTTGCGGCAGGGCGCTGGCGGTCGCCTGCGTCAAACGGCGGTTGCGGCGGGTGCCCATCCACCGCTCCGGGGTCTCTCGCTGAACCACGAGCGGGTAGTCGAAAATGAACGCGAGGTTCTGAAGCACCCGACCGAGCGCGGGCACCAAGCGGAGCAGGGCCGCGTGCACGACCTCGTCGGCCGCCTTGGCCGGCGGCTGACCCAACGCGTCGAGTTCTTCGAGGGCGCGCACACCCGAGCCCGCGTCGGCGTCGGAGTCGCCGAAAAAGAACGCGACCAATTCGGGCAGCGGGTGCGCCGCCTTGCGAAAAGCAAACGGGCGACACACGTCTTTGGCCAGTTCGAGCCACCCTCGGTCGTTCAGCCCAGTCGTGGCCAAGGCCCTCAAGCCCGTGACGAACGCCAAGCTGTCTTCGGCCTGGCCTGGGCCGACCCGCGCTCTCGCAGCCAGCGCCAACAGCGCCAGGTGACGAACCACCACCCGGCGTACCCCCCACAACGCCTCGAGCTGTTGCGTGGGCGTTCGCGCACTTTCCAAAAGCGCGACGCTTTCGGCGAGGGGTTGGGGGGCCTCTGAAAGAAGGTTTTCGCGCAGGCCTTCTTCGAGCTGGGGCAGCGCCAACGGTTCGACCCCAATGCCCGAGGCCGCTCGGAGGGCCGCCGCGAACTCAATCGCGGTTGCGTAGCGCTGATTCGGGTCTTTCGCGGCTCCTTGGGCGAGCACGGGGTAGAGCGCCGCGGGCAGCGTGTCAGGCAGAGGAGGCAAGGGGGTCGACGCGTGGGCCTTCGCCAACTGCCTCAGCGACTTCGCTTCGAATGGCATCTTGCCGACGAGCACCCGGTAGGCCAGCAGGGCCAAGCTGTACAAGTCTGCGCGAACGCCGGCACTCGACGCATCGGCCCATTGTTCCGGAGCCATGTAGTGGGGGGTGCCGACCAGCGCTCCGACCCGGGTGAGGTTCATCGTCTCCGACTGGGTCAGCCGTTCGGCGATGGTGGTGTTGTGAAGGGCCGCCGCCCCTGCCGTGTTGCGCGCTTGGGTGTCGGTGAGGTCGAGCGGGCTCAGGTTGTCGTGCGGGGTCAGGCCGCTGACCGATTCGGCCGTCTCCGCCGATTCGTTGCCTCGTCGGGCAATGCCCAGGTCGAGCAACTTCGGCAGCATTCGGCCGGCCCGGTTGATCACCATCACATTGGCCGGTTTGATGTCGCGGTGAACGATGCCTTGCTCGTGAGCCGCGTGAATCACCTCGCACAACCGCTCGAAGAAAGGCACGAAGCGCGCGAGGGGCACCGTGCCATTGTCTCGAACCAGATGTTCGAGTGACGTGCCCCGCACCAGCTCCATCGCGATCCACAACACGCCGTCGGCTTCGTGGCCAAAACCGTAAATGTGGGCAGCGAAGGGGTGGTCGAGCTGCGAGGCCAGCCGCGCCTCACGCAAGAAGCGCTCGGCCGCCTCGGTTTGGTCGTGGTGGGTCATCACCTTCACGACCGCCTCGCGCGCCAAGGTCACTTGCTCCGCCCGGTACACCTCACCGCCGCCTCCGGCGCCAAGGCGTTCTTTGAGTACGAAATCGCCGAAGGCCCGACCTTGCACGACACGAGAAGAGCACCGAATGGTCGAGTGCTCAACAACGGCGCTGCTGCGCGGTACAGTCAGCCCCCATGGTGAAGACCCCAGCGATCGCCGTTTTGACAAAGTACGACCACCGGGCGTTCACCTCTCGCTTCATGCGCCCGGGTCGGCCGGTGGTGTACCAAGGCTATGCCCGGCGTTGGCCGGCCGTTCGAACCTGGTCGCTCGAACTGCTGAGCCGGCGGTTTGGCACCCGAACCATCCCCGTGTCCCTCGGGCGGCAGACTCCCAAACCCACCCGGTTGGCGCCCTTTCTCGAGCAGGTCGCCAATGCGCGCCCAGGCGCGAACGTCGCCTACTTGCGCAACATCTTTCTCTCAGAGCATTTTCCGGAGCTGCTTCGCGATGTTCGCTGGCCGAAATTGGCCTCACCCAACTGGCTTCGCCACCAGCTCCTGTCTCCGTATTTTTCACGTGAAAACGCGCACCGGTGGTTCGAGCTGTTCATCAGCGCTCCGTTCACCAGCTTCCCCTCCGCCCACGTTGACCGACACCATACCCACGCATGGCTGCTCCAAGTTCATGGCCAGAAGAACGTCTACATCTGGCCGAAAAATGCGGCCGACCCGTCACGCGGCAACGCCGAACTGAGAAAAGGCCAAGACATCGCCCGGGTGTTTCCGAGGCTTCACTCGGCTCAGTACACGCTGCAGCCCGGAGACCTGTTGTTCATTCCGTCAGATACCTGGCACGCGGCGGAGTCTGCCTCGGTGAGCATCACGCTCTCGGGCAACTGGGTGAACGACACCAACTGGAGCGAATTTCCACGAAAGCTGGTTCGCGAACGCTCTCGCTGAACCTGAGTCGAACGCCGCGGTAATCGCCCGCAGCATCGGCTACCACGTGCCCAGGCTGATGAAGGCACGCCCGCGACGCTCAAGCCGAGTTCACTCGAAGTGAGCATGTTTCGCCCCACGGCAGGGTCCCCCTTGTTCGATCACCGTCACCGGCCGCGTTGCGCCGTGGCGTCGGCGACCAAAGGTGAAATCAGGTAGTGGTCTCGCAGAAGGGCACACGCTTCGACGAGCGCCCCCTTCATTTCCGCAATCGACTCGTCACTGTATTCTGCGGCCAGTCGGCCCATGATCTCGGCGTCGGTGAGCCCCTCGAGCACCAGGTCGACCAACTCCAACGTCGAATCGTCAGGAGGAAAGCCGACACCCGCACGCGTCAGCTCCGCGATCGACTCCAGCAAGACCTCGCGCCCACCCCTCCCAGGAAACGCCCCAGCCATCAACTTCGACATGGCCTCGAGCGTTCGGCAGTTGAGCAACACGCCCAGGGTCAGTCTCAAGTCACGGCTCTTGACCTCACCTCGCAACGCCACGATCTGGCGCAGCCGCTGGTCTTCTTGGAGCGCTGCCACCATCGTCGGCAAGGCTGGGGCGTAGCTGGTACCAGAGAGCGCACCGGCCATGCGCTTGACCCACGCCAAACCGCGCGGGCCCACGAACCGCCGAAAAACGTCGAACGCGTTGAACGCGTCGCACTGCGCCAAATAGCGCTCGGTTTGCCGGTCAAAGTCGGGGTGCTCGAGCTCGTGCAGGAGCCGGAGGGCGCGCGTCGCCAAGGTGTGGTGCTGCTCTTCGAATGGCGCGACCGCCAAGCCCGGGTAGAGGTAGCTGTATTGAATGGCGATGTCAGGGTCGGTGGGGGTTCGCACCACCACCGTGATCGACGGGTGGTCGAGGTGAAAGAGCGAATGCACCAGCGCCTGCCCACTCACGATTCGCCGCACGTCGCCCCGTCGCAACACTTCGGTCTGCTTTTGGTGCAGTCGCCCAGTCTTGAACCGCGAATTGCCGCGCCACGTCTCTTCGAACTCGTAGCTGCTGTGAACACTGCCCCCAGACATCACGTGAAACGCACCCGAAAAACGGTGTTGGTGAATGCTGGTCGTGCCCTCGAGCCAAAACAGCACTTCAATGTAGAACCGCTGGTCGACGTACACGTTGATGTTGGGCTGACCGAAGTCCTCCTTGGCTTCAATGACCGTTCGCCGGCGTTGGTGGAGCGCGTACTCCACGATTTGCTCGAGCGTCACGTGTTCGGCGGGTGGAGTCGCATGCAGATGACGCTCCGCGATTTCAGGCAAACCTCGCTCGTCAAACCCCACCCGCTCCCAATCGGCTCGTATCGCCTCGCCCAACTTCGTGAAAAAGGCTTCGCAGCTCATCGTCATTGGGGGCATCGTCACCTTGGCGGCTCACCCTTCGCCAGCGAATAACGTGGGGGCCGAAAATGAAAAAGCCACCCGACGGGGTGGCTCTCTCAGACAAATGTCGAAACGAGCTACATGCGCGGGAACTTGCAGATCAAGCCGCCCTGTATCGAGGCGCCTTCGGCATTTGAAAGCTTCTTCAGGTCAGCTACTTTCACAACGAGTTGCTTTTTCATGGTGTGTCTCCGGTGAGAACTCCATGGAGGCTAAGCAAGAGTCGATCCGCCGAAGAAACTATGAGAATTACGAGATCGGCGCTCAAACTTGAGATGTCTCAAGTGATCAGGTTGGTACCTTGAGATCGCCTCATGCGGTGATGTGTACAACTTGCCACCAATTACATGCGCGGAAACGGTGCGACTGCCAAACCACCTTGTGCGCTGCTCTTTTCGGCATTCGAAAGCTTCTTGAGGTCGGCCAACTTCACAACGAGTTGCTTTTTCATGGGTATCTCCGGTGCGGGGGTGAACGTGAGTTCTTCATTGCAGTCACTGGGCCACTGGTAAGTGCCGGGTTCGGCGGGTCAGGGCCCCGGGGCGAGATTTTAGTGTGAACGACCTGGTCACTCGAGCGAACCAAAACGAACTCGCTGCGCAACACCACGAATTCAACGTGCGGCACGGTGGTCGAGTGTGGTGAGAACCAACAGATGCTGACGCGTCAGCCGCCCGACGGTACCAACGCTTTTCGGCTGAGCGACGAAGACGTGCCCGGCCTCGTCGTCGACCTCTTTTGCTCGGTCGCCGTGTTCAACGCTTACCGCGCGTTCGACGACGTTGAACTCAAACGCGTCGGCGAAGCGCTGTTGGCCCAACGGCCCGAAGTGCAGAGCGTGTACGTCAAACACCGACCCAAAGAGGCACGCCGCGTGGCGCTCACCGCCGAAGCGGCCGCTCCTCCCGTGCCGTTGCTCGGGCGCCACGTCGAGTCGCTCGTCGCTCACGAGGCCGGCATCGCCTACGACATTCGCCCCGCCAACGGCCTCTCGGTCGGCCTGTATGTCGACTCGAGTCGCGCCCGCGCTTGGGTGCGCGCGCACGCTTCGGGGCGAACCGTGCTGAACCTCTTCAGCTACACCGGCGGCTTCGCGCTCAATGCGCGCAAGGGCGGGGCGACCCGCGCCGTCAACGTCGACGTTTCGCGCAAGGTGCTCGACTGGGCCGCCCACAACAACGAGCTCAACGGCCTGTCGGTCAGCGCGCGTGACTTCATTTCAGGAGACGCGTTCGACTGGCTCGACCGGTTCGCCAAGAAGAACGAGCGCTTCGACCTGATCATCGCCGACCCTCCCGGGTTCGCCACGACGAAGACCAGTCGGTTTTCGGCGGTCAACGACTACCACCGCCTCGTCACCGCCGCCGCCCGGGTATTGGCGCCCCGCGGTACCTTGCTCGCGCTGTGCAACGTGCACGCCCTGTCGGCCCCCGAGTTCGACTCCCACCTTCGCCGAGGCGACCCCCACTTGAGAACGGTCGACCGGTTCGATGAAGGCGCGGTGAAAGCCGTCGCACTCGAGGCCGGCCCGTAACCTGGTAGAAGCGCGCGCCGTGCCCAAGGCCATTAAAATTCAGCCGAACCTGACGTACGGCTTTCGCGTCGAAGGCGGCCGCCGCTTCGGGGTTCGCGACGCCGCCCATGCCCTGTTTCGCATGGCGTGGTGGCGCGTGTTGCTGGTTGTCTTCGCCATGTACCTTGTGCTCAACGCGTTGTTCGCCGCGGCGTACGTCGCCACCGGTGGAGTCGCCAACGCCGCACCCGGCTCGTTCGCCGACGCGTTCTTCTTCAGTGTTCAGACCATGGCCACCATTGGCTACGGAGCGATGTACCCGCAGAGCACCGCCGCCCACGTCGTCGTCGTCGTCGAGTCGATGGTCGGCATTGTCGTCAGTGCGCTCGCCACCGGCCTGGTGTTCGTGCGCTTCTCGCAAATTCGCGGGCGCGTCACGTTCTCGAACAAGGTCGCCATCAGCGTGCTCAACGGCCAGCCCACCGTCATGGTGCGGGTCGGCAACGAGCGCAGCAATTCGATCTTCAACGCCGAATTTCGGCTGGCCTTGGTTCGAACCATTCGCACCCAAGAAGGCGTGGCCATGTATCGAACCGTCGACCTCAAGCTCGTTCGCGACCGCGCCGCCACCCTCAACCAGTCGTGGAACTTGCTCCACACCATCGACGAAGAGAGCCCGTTCTTCAACGAGACCCCCGAGTCGCTCACCGCCGCCGAAGCCGAACTCAACGTGTCGATCACCGGCGTCGACGACACCTCGCTGCAGCCGGTTTACGGCCGCAAGACTTGGGAGGCGCATGACTTCGCGTGGGGCGCCCGCTTGGGCGACGTGCTCACCGAAGAGCCCGACGGCACCGTCGTGCTCAACTTGAACCACTTTCACACCCTGACGCCTGTGCCGCCGACCCCGAATTTTCCCTACGAATTCAAGCCTGACCGGTGAGGTCGGCTCAGGGGGCTCGGTACTTGTCCCACGACTGGTGCATGCGCTTGACCTGCAGGGGCGTGAAGCCTTCGACCCAGTCGTCGGCCACGTAGTTCATCGGGTTGTGCACGGGGTCGTGCCCCGGTTTTCTCGGGCAGGTGTCGGTGCTCGGGTCAGGCCGCTGCTCCACCGGTGGCCCCGCCATCGCCGGAGTGTCGATGACGTGGTCAGAATCGGCGCAGCCGCCCTGAAACGTGTGCCAGAGCCCAAGCCAATGACCAATTTCGTGAGTGGCCGTTCGCCCACCATTCGAATACCGGTCGGTTGAACCGCACGGCATCGTGCTCGCCAGAATCGTCACGCCGTCGGCTCCGGGCTTCTTCGCCAGGTCCCACGGGAAAGCGGCGATGCCCAGCAACGCTCCTTCTTTCTGGAGCACCAACGAGGGCATCACGTAGAGGTTCAGGGTACGCGCGTCGCCTTTGTGCAGCTTGGCTTTCATCGCGTCGAGCTCTCTGTCGTTCGCCGGCAGCTTGGCCACGGTGTTGCGCTCCAGGCTCTTGAGCTCGAATTCAAACCCCGCCGGGCCGTAGTCACCGTTCAAGACCTTCAGCTGCTTGCCCACCAGCGCATTCGAGACCGGCACGTTCGTGCCGCTCGCCGTCGACACCACGTGCACCACCACCGAGACCCGCGTCGGCTTGGTCGAAGTGCCCGGCCCAGGGGCCTGCCGCGCCGCCGCCAAGCCGTCGTCGATGGCGCGACGTTCTTGTGAACTGACCTCGGCTTCGACGCATCGCTTTCGGGCTGGCGACCGACTGACCGGGTTGACCATGGAGGGTTATCAGCCAAGCCGCCGTTCAGGTTGTGGTTGAACCAGAAAGCAGCCTGATTTCGGGCTGTTGCGCTGCCTCCTCACCGGCGGAGGGTCGCTTCGAGCCAGTCGATGAACAGCCGAACGCGCCGGGAGAGCTGCCGGCGGTGTGGGTACAAAATCGACAACGGCATGGGCCGGGCGCGCCACTTGGGCATGACTTCGACCAGCCGGCCCGACCGCAGCTCGTCGCCCAAGCTGAGGCTCGGCGTCTGAATGAGGCCCAGGCCCGCGAGGCAGGCTGCCACGAACGCGTCGGCCGAATTCACGGTCACCAACCCACGCATCGGCAGCTCCTTCCACACTCCGTGGTCGGCGTATTCCCACCCGTCGGGCTTCGCTCCCAAGACCGACACGTAGTGCACGGCGTAGTGGCGCTCGAGGTCGCGCAATGACTTCGGGTGGCCGTACTTTTTCAGGTACGCCGGGCTCGCGCAGTTCACCAGTTCGATTTCGCCGAGCTTGCGCGCCACCAACGCCGTGTCGGTCACCGCTCCGACCCGCACCACGCAGTCGTAGCCTTCGCGCACCAAGTCGACCGCCCGGTCGGTCGACCCCAACTCGATTTCAAGACCCGGGTGCTCTTCGAGAAATTTCGGGAGCGCCGGTATCAACTGAAAGCGCGCCATGCGAGGCGTCACGTCGACGCGAATTCGACCACTGAGCGCTTGGTCGGTCTTTTGAAAGAGCGTCTCGACGTCTTCGGCGTCGGCCAACAGGTCTTTGCAGCGCTCATAGAAGAGCGCTCCGTCTTGCGTCAGCCGCACCTTGCGGGTCGTTCGCTGCAACAGCCTCGCGCCCACGCGTTCTTCGAGCCGCTGCACGGCCTGAGAGGCGGTCGCCTTGGGCAGCCCGAGGCTCTTGGCCGCCGAAGTGAAACTCTCCATTTCGGCGACGCGGGTGAAAACGGTCAGGGCCTGCAAACGGTCCATTGTTCGTGAAATACAAACAGTCTGTTCGAAATGAAGTCAATTGTTCAAACTGGGTCAGAACCCTATTGATGCGCCATGACCAAACACACCTCGTTGGCAGTGATCACGGGCGGCAGTCGGGGGTTGGGCCGCAGTGCGGCGGTGCACCTCGCGGCCGCGGGAGTCGACAGCATCATTACCTACCGCGCGAACCAGGCCGAAGCCGAAAAGGCCGTCGCCGAAATCAAGCGGGCAGGGGCCCAGGCGGTCGCGCTGCCGCTCGACGTCAGCCGCCCCGGCACGTTCGGTGACTTCGTCGGCGCCGTGCGGCACGCCCTCACCACCGTTTTCAAGCGCGAGCGCTTCGACTTTTTGGTGAACAACGCCGGCACCGGGTTGCACAAACCCTTCGTCGACGTCACCGAGCTCGAACTCGACGAGCTGTTCGCCACGCACTTGAAGGGCCCGTTCTTGCTGACGCAAAAATTGCTGCCGTTCATCGAAGACGGCGGCCGCATTCTGAATGTCAGCAGCGGCCTGACCCGCATGACGCTGCCCGGCTATTCGGCCTACGCGTCGGTGAAGGCCAGCGTCGAAACGCTGACCCGGTACCTCGCCAAAGAACTCGGCCCCCGCGGCATTTCGGTCAACGTGCTCGCCCCCGGTGCCATTGAGACCGACTTCGGCGGCGGCCGCGTGCGAGACGACGCCCAGCTCAACAAAATGGTCGCCTCGATGACCGCGCTCGGCCGGGTGGGCCTGCCCGACGACATCGGCGGCGTCGTGACCGCGCTGCTGGGCCAAGACACCAAGTGGGTCAACGGCCAGCGCATCGAAGCGTCGGGCGGGCAGGGCCTGTAGCGAGCCGGCGGCATTCGTTGACTCACCAGGTGGGCACTCCTATACGGGCGGCACGGGTTTGTTCCGCTCACGGGAGCTTCACATGGCCATTAAATTTGCAATCAATGGGTTCGGCCGAATTGGCCGCATGGTTTTGCGCGCTGCACTCGCTCGCAAAGAGAACGTCGAAATCGTCGCCATCAACGACCTCGACAAGCCGGCCACGCTGGCCCACCTGTTCAAGTACGACTCGGTGCACCGCAACTGGCCCGGCACCGTCACCGCGTCTGAAAACAGCATCACCATCGACGGCAAGACCTACCGGGTCACCGCCGAAAAAGACCCCGCGAAGCTGCCGTGGAAAGAGCTGGGCGTCGACGTCGTCATCGAGTGCACCGGCCGTTTCACCGCGAAAGAAAAGGCCGAACTCCACCTGCAGGCGGGCGCCAAGAAGGTGCTGATCAGCGCCCCAGGCAAGGGCATCGACCTGACGACCTGCTTCGGCATCAACCACCTGTCGTACGACCCGGCGAAACACCACATCATCTCGAACGCGTCGTGCACGACGAACTGCTTGGCTCCGGTGGCCAAGGTGCTCAACGACTCGTTCGGCATCGAACGCGGGTTGATGACCACGATTCACTCGTACACCAACGACCAGCGCATTCTCGACTTGGTGCACGACGACCTGCGCCGCGCCCGCGCCGCCGCCCTGTCGATGATACCCACGTCGACCGGCGCCGCGAAGGCCATTGGCGAAGTGATACCCGAGCTCAAGGGCAAGCTGAACGGCGCCGCCATTCGCGTGCCCACCCCGAACGTGTCGCTCGTCGACTTGACGGTCACCTTGAAGAAGTCGGTCACCGTCGACCAGGTGCACGCGGCCATGAAAGCCGCCGCCGAAGGCCCCATGAAGGGCGTCTTGCAGTACGACACCGAGCAGACCGTCAGCATCGACTACAACGACAACCCGCATTCGTCGATCTTCGACTCCACCCAGACCCAGCTCATCGACGGCACCTTCTTGAAGGTGTTCGCCTGGTACGACAACGAGTGGGGCTACTCGAACCGCATGGTCGACGTGGCGCGCTTTCTCGCGGCGAAGTGACCACGGCCATGATTCGCTACCTCGACGACTTGCAGCTGACGAACAAGCGCGTGTTCATTCGCGTCGACTTCAACGTGCCGCTCGACGACAAGCAGCGCGTCACCGACGACACGCGAATTCGCGAAGCCATGCCGACCATTTCGCGCGCGCTCCAACTGGGAGGCAAGGTCATTCTCGCTTCTCACTTGGGTCGGCCCAAAGGCGTCGACGCCAAGCTCTCGCTCATGCCCGCGGCCAAGCGCCTTTCGGAACTGCTGGGCCCAAGCCACGAAGTGCTCATGGCCGACGACTGCATCGGCGACGGCGTCTTGAAAATGGCCAGAGACTTGAAGGCGGGGCAGGTGCTCATGCTCGAGAACCTGCGCTTTCACAAAGAAGAAGAGGCCAACGACGAGGCGTTCGCCCGCTCGCTCGCCGGCCTCGCCGACGTCTACTGCAACGACGCGTTCGGCACCGCCCACCGCGCCCACGCGTCGACCGCCGGCATGGTGCCGTTCGTGAAAGAAAAGTGCGCCGGGTTGTTGATGCGCAAAGAAATCGAACAGCTCGGCAAGCTCATGAAGAACGCCGAGAAACCCTTCGTCGTCGTGCTCGGCGGGTCGAAGGTGTCTGACAAGATCAAGGTCATCGAGAACCTGTTGCCCAAGTGCCAGACCCTGCTCGTCGGCGGCGCCATGGCCTACACGTTCTTGAAAGCGCAAGGCGTCGAGGTCGGCAAGTCGCGCGTCGAAGAAGACAAGTTGAGCCTGGCGACCAAGATTCTCGAGACCGCCAAGCGCCTCAACGTCGAAGTCGTGCTGCCCATTGACCATGTGTGCGGCACCTCGGCTGACGACAAGAGCGAGGCGCGCGAAGTGCACGAGCGCGCCATACCGGTGCCCCTCATGGGGCTCGACATTGGCGGCAAGACCCGCGACCTGTTCGCCCAGCACATTCGCAACGCCAAGACCGTGCTGTGGAACGGGCCCATGGGCTTGTTCGAGGTCGCGAAGTTCTCGGCTGGCACCCGCGCCGTCGCGCAGGCCATGGCCAAGAACACCGAGGCCCAGACCGTCGTCGGCGGAGGCGATTCGGCCGCCGCGGTCAACGAGTTCGGCCTCGCTAAGTCGCTGACCCACGTGTCGACCGGCGGCGGCGCTTCGCTCGAGTTGCTCGAAGGCAAAGAGCTGCCCGGCATCACCTCGCTCGAACAGTAGGTCGGTTTTTTACCCTTCGATCACGGAGCTCACATGGCACGGCGCTGTTTCATCGCGGGCAATTGGAAGATGAACAAGAACGTCAGCGAGTCGGTCGCCCTCGCGCGCGACGTGCGCAACGCCGTGGCGTCGGTGCGCGACCGCGTCGAAGTGGCCGTCGCTCCGGTGTTCACCGCGCTGCACCCGGTCGCCAAGGCGCTCGAAGACTCGAACGTGTCACTCGCCGCGCAGAACTGCCACGCGAGCGAGTCGGGCGCATTCACTGGTGAAATCGCCGCCCCGATGCTCAAAGACGTGGGCTGCAGCTGGGTGATTTTGGGCCATTCAGAACGGCGCCAGTTCTTCGGCGAGACCGACGCCGGCGTGAATCGCAAGATCGCCTCGGTGCTCAAGGCCGGCCTCAAGCCCATTGTCTGCGTCGGTGAGACTTTGGCCGAACGCGAAGCCAACCAGACCCTCGACGTGGTCGCCAAGCAGGTCAACGGCGCCCTCAACGGTTTTTCGGCCGCCGAAGGCCGCGACCTCGTGCTCGCCTACGAGCCTGTGTGGGCCATTGGCACCGGCAAGACCGCGACGTCTCGCCAAGCCCAAGACGTGCACGCCCACATTCGGGCGCTGCTGACCACGCTCTGGGGCGCCGAAGTCGCCCAGGGCATTCGCATTCAGTACGGCGGGTCGGTGAAGGCCGAGAACGCCGCCGAATTGCTGTCGCAACCCGACATCGACGGGGCCCTGGTCGGCGGTGCCAGCCTCAAAGCCGCCGACTTCGCCGCCATTGTGAAGGCCAAAGGTTGAACAGGCTGTTGCCCCGCTGGTTGAGGTGTGCTTAAGCCCAGCCCCTCATGTTGACCTTTTTCTCCGTCGTTCATGTGCTGCTGTGCGTGTTCATGATCTTCGTCATCTTGCTCCAACCGGGCAAAGACGCGGGCATGGGCGCGGCGCTGGGTGGTGGAGCCACCCAGACGGCCTTCGGTGGTCGCGGCGCCGTGACGTTTCTCGGCAAGGTGACGGCCGTCTGCGCCATCGCGTATTTCGTGACTTCGCTCGGCTTGTCATTCGTCGGCCTGCGGCAGTCGGTCGTCTCGGGCGTCATGGCTGAAGAAGCCGCCAAGGCCCCCGCGGCGCCCACCGCTCCTGCGACTCCCGCGCCGGCTGCTGCCGCGGGCGACCAGGGTGTCGGCCAAGGCAACGCCGACGCTCCGGGCAAAGCCGCCCCGAGCGACAAGCCCACCGGCAACGAAGCGGTGCCCGGCGAGAACGCCAAGCCGTAAATTTCGCAGTGGCGGCGGTCAGGCGTCGTGGTATTGGCCGTCTCCAGTAAAAACTGAATCCCTCGCCCAGGTGGTGGAATTGGTAGACACACCAGCTTGAGGGGCTGGCGCCGCGAGGCGTAAGGGTTCGAATCCCTTCTTGGGCACAATGAAACCTCAGCGATTCGCTGGGGTTTTTTCGTTTTTGGCCGCGACCTTGCGGCCCCGAAGGCCCGCGCCAAACCCCCTGTAAACACGAGATCTCATCTCGTTTGCCCGATGCGTTTGGGCTAGCAGCGGTCGAATGGTCAATTCACCTCTGAAGCCGAACCCGTTGGCCGCGTTGTTGTTTACCAGTCTCTTCGCGGCCGCCTGTGCCGGCACCGCCACTTCGAACCCCGACGGCGGCAACCCCTACAACGGCAGCGACGGCGGTGTCGTCGTCGGAGGCACCATCACCAGCCTCACGTCGCTGCGGGTCAGTGGCGCCGAAGTCGGCAAGCAAGGCCGCCTGCGCATCGCATTCACCAACCCCGTTTCAGACGACGTCGACGTGGCGCTCGCGTCGACCGTCACCGCGACCGCGAAGGTACAGGCGTCGGTCAAAGTGCCAAAAGGGTCGATCAGCTTCGACGCCCCGTACGACGCGGTCGGCGTCGGTACGTCGACCATTCAAGCCACCAGCAACGGCATCACCTTGAGCCAGCCGGTGTCGGTCGTCGACCACCTGACCATCACCACCTATGGCGGTGGCGCCGTGCTCGAAGTCGGAGCGGTGGCCAACACCAACGCGTACCTCAACATCATGCCGCCCAACGCGGTCACCATTTCGCTGAACGCCACGAACCCGGCGGTCGCCACCGTGCCCTCGCAGGTCGTGATCAACCCGTTCGGCTCGAACGCGCTCTACGACCAGGGCAACACGGTGGTGTACCCGGTCACCGCCGTCGGCCCCGGCAACACCGGCATCACGTTGACCGTCGGCTCTGAAACCTCGCAGACCGGCGTCACGGTCGTCGCCGCCGCGAGCCTCGACTCGTGCTCGGTGGGCTCGAACACCGTCGAAGTCGGGTCTGACCTGTCGGTGAGTGTCTCGCTCGACGCCATCGCCGGCAAGCCGACGTCGGTTCAAGTCACCAGCAACTCGGCGGTCGTCGAATCGCGCGCGGTGGTCGTCGGGGCAGGGCAGAACTACGGGAGCGCCAATTTTCACACGACCGGCGCAGGCTCGGCCCGGCTCACCGCCACCTTGGGCACCACCACCAAGACCGTCGACGTGTCGATCGCCGCCGCTCAGCTGCGGTCGATTTCTGACGCCGTCATGTACGTCGACCAGGCCGACGCGCGCTTGGTCGCGTACCTCAATGTCATTGCCAGCAAGACGCACAAACTGACCTTGACGTCGAGCGACGCGGCCGTGCTGTCCGTGCCGAGCGAGACCTCGTTCTTGCCGGGGCGGTCGTCGCAAGACATCGCCGTGGCCCCGCACAAGGCCGGCACCGTGACCGTCACCGCCGAACTCGACGGCAAGAAGGTCAGCGCGCAGGTCAACGTCGTCGAGAAGGCCAACGCCGTGAAATACATTCGGCCGAACTCACCGACCACGAAGGTGGTCATCGGCGACTCGCCCCAGCAGTACTTCAGCACGTCGCTCAGTGGGCCCTTCACCCTGACGTCGAGCGACTCGACCGTCGTGAGCGTGCCCGACTCGGTCTACGGCTCGTACTTCTCGTTGGCCGCCCTCAAAGAAGGCAAGGCGCGCATCACCATTTCGGCTGACGGCATTTCTGCGGGCATCGACGTCATCGTCGTCGCCTCGGCGCGGCTGCAGAACTTCGGGCCCACTTTTTCAATACCCGTCGGCGGCTCGTTCTCGGGCCAGCTGAACTTCGACGTGTACCCCCGCGACGGCACGCTCTTTACCTTCACTTCGAGCAACGCCGCCGTGCTCGCGCCGCCCGACCCGGTCGTCTACGCGCAGTACTCGGCCCCTTTCTCTTTGCGCGGGCTCGCCTCAGGCACGGCCATCGTCACGGTGACCTGGTCAGGGGGCAGCACGTCAGGCATCGCCTACGTCGGTGATACGAGCGCCGGCGCCAGCTATCTCAATTCGGTGTCGATTCAGGGCCCCCAAATGATGGTGGGCGCCGCGACCTATGCCTACGTCGCCCTCAGCTCGCCCGCGCAAGTCGACGTGCCGTACACCGTCACGTTCTCGAAAAGCGGCGTCGTCGAGGCAGTCGGCGCTCCCTTCGTCATCGGCGCGGGGGCGTCGTCGAGCACGTTCGGGTTGCGCGCGGTCGGCGCTGGCAGCACCAACGTCATCGTCACCTCGGCGACCGGCACCCAAACCGGAGACGTCACCGTCGTCGCCACGCCCACGTTCTCATTGTCGATTGGGCCCAACGTCACCGTGGGTGACTTTCTGCGCGCCAGCATCTCGGCGAACCAGGTGCTCGCGGCGAATGTCACCTTCACCGTCACCAGCAGCGCCGGCGACGTCGCCGCGGTGAGCACCAACAGCCTGGTGCTCGGCCCGCAGTACTACAATTCGTCGGCGAACTTCGGCGTGCAGGGCCTCAAAGCCGGCTCGGCCACCATCACGCTCACGGCCGGGTCGACGGTGCTGCACCAAGACATCACCGTGACGCCGTAACCCGAAATTCAGGTGAGCGCCTTGGCTGTGAGCCCAGCCGCGGCTCAGACGCCCGCGAAAGTGACGCCGTCGAACACCAACGTCGGCGTTCGCACCGCCGCGTAGCCGAAGGGGTCGTTGCCGACCGCGACCAGCTTCTTCCACAGGGCGAGGTGGTTGTCGGCGATGTTCATTTCTGACACCGGCTCGGCCAAGCGGCCCTGCCGAATGCGAAACCCATGAATGCCGAGTGAAAAGTCGCCGGTGGTGCTGTTCGAATTGCCGCCCAAAAAACCGGTGACGTAGATGCCTTCTTTCACGTCGGCCAGCAGGGCCGAAAGCGACTTCGTGCCGGGCTGAAACACCACGTTCGACCCCGACGCGGTGGTGGGGCGCAGCTTCAACTTTCGGCCGTAGTACGTGTCGACGTAGTAGTTGCGCAGCACGCCCGCCTCGAAGAGCGGCATGGGTTTGGTGGCCAGGCCCTCGGCGTCGAACAGACGCGACGCCAGGCCCCGCACCTGGTGCGGGTCGTCGCTCACCGTCAGCAGCGGTGAACCAATGGCGGTGCCGACCTTGCCTTCGAGAAAGCTGCGCTTTTGTTGCAGGGCCGCCGCCGACAAGGGCGCCGCGAGCCGGCCCCACAAGCCGGCCCCCGCTCGGTTTTCGAGCACCATCGGCAGCTGCTCCGACGGGGCCTTTTTGCTGCCCAACCGCGCGACCGCCCGCTCGCCCGCCGTGCGCCCGATTTCGGCCGTCGTCGGCACCGCGGCCAAGAAGCGCGTGTTGACCGACCAACCGTCTTCTGGCCGGCGGCCGTCGGCGTCTTTCACCGACACGTCGGCCGACCCGCCAAAGAGCGTTTCGCGGCGCGCCCCTTCGAACCCATTCGAATGCACCTGACCAAACTCGGCCAGCCGGTCGCCGAAGCTCGCCGTCACCGACAAAATCGCCTCGGCGCCTTTCACCTGCCGGGCCGCCGCTTCGATCTCTTCAGCCGTCGTCGGCGCTCTTGCGGCGAAAACCTTGCCGTCTTCGAGCTCGAGCTCGAGCACGCCACGCTGCCCCTGGTACCATTCGGGTTCGGCCAGCACCGAAACGGGTCGAGGCTCGAGCGCTTTTGTCGAAGTCACCGCCTCGCCCAAGAACGCGGCGTCGAGCGCCTGGTTCGCAGGTCGCGCTCGTCTGCGTTCGAGTGCCGCCCGTCGACGTACGGCGACCCCCGCACCCCGCGAGTGGTCGCCTCTGAAATTTTCTGCAGCTTGCCGTCGCGCCATTCAACGTCGACGTCTCGCACCCGGTACGCCGTAGCCGCGACCTGGGTTGCTCCTTGCTTCTTCGCCCGGTCGACGACCTGGTGCGCGACGTCCAGAACGATCTCCTGCAGCAGGTTTCCGGAGCCGAGTTCGAGTTCATGACGCCGCCGCCGCCGACGATGCTCGAGACCTGCGCTCGGCCTTGCCGGCATCACCGGCACCGACTGGCCGTTCTTGCCGCACGTCCACCCGCCTTCGTCGATTTTCAGGTTGTCGGCGACCATGTCGACCAACGACAGCACCTTCGGCCCATTGCCGATGATGTTCACGTCTTTCACCGGGCGGGTCAGCTTGGCGTCTTCGATCAACATGCCGTTGGTCACGTGAAGGTGAAGTCTCCCGCGCCGATGTTGACTTGGCCGTTCGAGAACGCGTCGCAGTAAATGCCCTTCTTGACCGAGGCGATGAGCTCTTCGTGCTTGTGCGGCCCCGGCAACATGTACGTCGAGCGCATGCGCGGCTGGGGGGCGTGCATGTAGCTCTCTCGTCGGCCCGACCCGGTCGGTTTCACCTGGTAGTGCGCCGCTGAAATCGAATCGTGCAAGTAGCTCGCGAGCACGCCGTTTTCGACGAGCGTGGTGACCCCGGCGGGGTGCCCCTCGTCGTCGACGTTGATCGCGCCGCGCGCCCCCGGCTGCGTGCCGTCGTCGACGATGCTCACGAATGGCTTGGCCACGTACTTGCCGATCTTGTCGCTGAAGATCGACACGTTCTTGCGGTTGAAGTCGGCCTCCATGCCGTGGCCAATCGCTTCGTGCAGCAAAATGCCGCTCGAGCCGGCCCCGAGCACCACCGGCATTTCACCCACCGGCGGAGCCACCGCCTCGAACAACACCACGGTCTTCTGAACGGCCCGCTTGACCAAGGTGTCGAGCCGCTGCGCGTCGTACCAGTCGAAGCCCGCGCGACCGGCGATGTTCCACCCGTTGGTCTCACGCTGCCCGTTTTGCTCGGCCACGCACGACAGGTAAAGCGACGTCATGGGCTGGAGGTCTTCGGCGATGCGACCGCTCGAATCGGCGATCAACACCGCGCCCGCTTCGTCGCCGAACATCACCGTGACTTTCTTGACCCGCGGGTCTTGGGCGAACGTCGCCGCGTTCACGCCTTGCAGCAGCGGCAGTTTCTGTTCGACGCGAACGTCGCCCCAAGGGTGCGCCAGCTCATAGCGGCGGGGCAGGGCGTCGGCCCGAAACGACCGCGGGCCTTCACGCGCCGGCCCACTCGCAACGGCGGCCGCCGTCTTCGCGGCCCGGGTCAAGGCTTGGGTCGTCAGCTCTTCGGTGAAGGCGTACCCCTGCTGGTCGCCCTTCACGACCCGCACGCCCGCGCCCAGCTGCACGGTCGAATTCGCGCGGTTCACGGCGCCGTCTTCGAGCGTCAAGCTGTTGCGCAGCCGGTGCTGAATGAAGACGTCGGCTCGGTCGGCCCCCGACGACAACGCCGCGGCCAAAACGGCCTGCAGCAACGCCTCGTCGATGCCGAAACGCGAAAAATACTTGATGCGGTCGCCACCCGCGGCGCCCGTCGCGCCCGTCGTCGTCGCACAGGCCATGAGGTCGCCCACCGACAGTGCGGCCAACCCCAGCGCTCCCACTCCCACGACTCTTCGGCGGCTGTATTGCTCGGTCATGTGCTCCCCTTCGAAAAGAAAAGGCAGGTACGAGCGCCCCGAGAAACGATTGCGCGAGCCACCCAGGCACCCGTCAGTTGACGGGGCCGCCCAAGAACGCGTTCACCTCTCGCAGCAACGACGAAGCCCCCTTGCGAAT